>JAISEK010000141.1 GCA_031264145.1 Deltaproteobacteria bacterium | reverse complement strand
GAGGGTGTTGGACCCGGATTCCATCCAATAATTGTTGAACTCCATGTCCCGAAAGAAACTCATGGTGGAGAAGGGATTGTATAGCCGGGTCTCCCCGTCAAAGGAAAAACCGTCATAATAGTCCCTTATCTTGTCCAGCAGGACGTCCTCCCCCAGGTTCAGCGCGTCGGCCGTCCTCCTGACGAATGGCTTGAAATCTCTTTCCAGCTCCTCCTGCGTGAAACCCGCCAGGGCGGCAAATTCGGGCAAAAGGGAGATATCCGTCAAATTGTTCAGGGCGGAAAAGACCCCCATGCGGGAAAACTTCGTGACCCCGGTGATGAATACGAAATCAAGATTCGCATCCTCGTCCTTGATCTTGCCGTAAAAATTGGACATGACCGTCCGGGTGTCTTTAAGCAGGTCTTTAATTTTTGACAATCCTGGATTTTGGACTATTTTGATTACCGGTGCGTCATATTCGTCAACCAGGAGGACGACATCTTGGGAGCGGGCATCTTTTATTTCCCGAATCAGCTCCAAAAAGGCATCGGCGGGATCGGATCCCTGAAGACTGACGCCATGCCTCTTAGCGTTTAACCTGAGTTCAGTCAAGATTCCATTTTCAAGTTTTTCCTTGCTGTCGCTGCCGCTGGGGCGGCTCATGACCAGGTTGATGACCGGCCTGGGGGCGAAGTCCTGGGAGTCCATGAATTTCTCGGCGGCCAGTCCCTTGAAAAGCTCTTTTTCTCCAGAGAAGAATGAGTCCAGGGTGGAGACGGTCAGGGATTTGCCGAAGCGCCTGGGCCGGGAGAGGAAGACGACATCGCCTTTGTCAATAAGCCCAGGGAGATACATGGTCTTGTCGACATAAAGCCTTCGCTCGGCTCGGATTTTCTTGAAGGAACTCGTGCCGATCCTCAAAAGAGGTAGACCATTCGCCATGCTGTTGACCTCCTCCTGCAGTGGCAAGCCCAAAAAGGCTGGGCGGAAAAGTACTCATCCCCACTTTAAGTGTAGGGCAATTTGGGGTTTTGGTCAATGATGGTCTTCAATGGTCTTGTTTGGGCTCCGTCATGAACATGTCGAAAGCTGCCGGCGCAGGGATTATTTAGGAGATACCGCACAATACTTGATCTTTTGTACTGGTTATAGGATACTAATTGAAATAATTTTGATATATAGATTGTTAAGGAAGAGGGATTGATCAACATCTGTGACATGGTACCGAAGTACTCGTGAGCGAAGTCGTCGAAGGTCGTGGTGAAAGCCGGGAGCGGGAAAATCGTATGCCAGGTTTGACGAGGGGAGCTGGAAAGATGGTCCAATCAGAAGCTCTCTGGGCGGAAACAGCGCCAGCTCCCTACTCTACACTCTACTAACCATGTCCGCCTACTAACCATGTCCGCGAATGCATCCCATGCTAGGCCCTGCGCACGGAGCTTGGGTTACGCGATTCCAGCAACGAGGGTGAAAAGTCCAGTGACTTGGTCATGGCCAGTCGGCAAAAGAACAACGGGATGATCCAGGGCAAGGAAGGTTCCATTGGTCTTGCCCATATTTTCTGTGCCCATGTCAGCGGTGAAATCCACGAATGGGCCAGAATAAGGTCATACCATTTAAGCAGGTTCCTGTTCTGGCCAAAGCAGCGCGATGGTCTTAAGGGCAACCACTTGCACAGGTCGAAAACTTGCCGCCAGGCCAAGCATGCCGAGAGAGCACGCAAGTAGACATTCATAGCGGTCAGCGCAAAGGAGGCCCATTTCGGTGCCCAGGCCGGGATATCCATTAGTCCATTGTCTGGTCAACGTGTCGATTAGGCGAGACTGGCCCGTCCCTAGCGATGGCTTCGTGGGCCCCTGTTAGCCAGGTCATGGCTTTTCGGGCGAAGCTCCGTCCTGTCAGGGCCCTTTTCCTTCTGTCGTTTTTCCATGGGCCCTGCGCCAGGAATGACCATGCCGCCGTCCATCATTTTGCGCCGCCATGCCCACTCCCAAGAATTGCGGAGCATTTGCCACGGTGGCCACCTTTCCGCCATGAGAAGGAATTCTGTCCACCGTGACGTCCAGAACACCGCTCCCCTAACCGGTAAGGGCTAAGCCAGGCCGGCATCGGTTGATGTCGAAAATTGAACAGCCGCCGCGACACAGTGCGTATGCCTCGCAACCCACGCAGGCCGAAATGGCATATTTCTGCGCGCCTGGGTTACTCAGCCGGTAGCGCATCTTCACGAACTCTTCGCCGTCCCTCCAGCCATCCTCCAAGGAGGTTGTCCGGAGATCAACCCCGTTTTCAGGACCGTCATTCATGAATGAGCAGGGGTAAAGGAACATGTCCTCGGAGACGAAGGCGGAAAATCGCGCGGCCTCGCAGAAATCAACCGTCTCTGGCACCAGGTCTGGCCCCAAAAGGGGCAAATAGGAAATCATGCAGCTGTCGAAGCCGATCTTGCACTTGCTGGTGTTTCTGATCAGATCAAAGAAGAGCCTTGTCTCTTCACCGTCTACCAGACACAGCGAGGGAGTGGAATGCACAGGCTTGTAGTTCAAAAAAACCAAGGCGTTGACGCTTTCCAGCAGGTCAGGGCGCCTTTCCAGCAATTCGATGGCCAGCGGCAGGTTTCTCCTGCTCAGCAGAAAGTGGACGTTGACCTTGATGCCGTGCTCCCTGGAGCGCTTGATGGTCTCCTCCGCCTCCGAGAATGGCTCGTAGAAACTCACGGCCATGGCCCCGCAGTATTGCCTGGTGGCCCCGTAGATCTTATCGGTCATCCCTTGGCCGTTGGTGGTGTAGGAAGGAACAATCCCGTGGTCGCGGGTGATCTTCAGTATATCCACGAAATTGGGGTGCTGGTTTGGGTTCCCGCCTCCCAGGGCCACCTGGAGGACGCCGGCCCTTCCCGCCTGCCTAATGAGCCCGGCGTAGTCGGCCGGGGACATAAACCGCCCCTGCCTGTGTGAGCGCCGGTAACAAAAATCGCATTCGCGCTCGCAATAGTTGGTAATGGAGATGTCGAGCAGCTCTGGGCCTTTGAGGTTGGAGAAGGGGTCAACGTCGTTTTTGCCCATACGGATGAACGTCCCATCTTTACGGTCAAAGAGGATAATATAATTGCTCTCATGGCAATATTTGATTACTATATCTTTTGTATTTTTCATGTATTATACGTATACAATCTATAAATTAATAGCTAGCATCTGGACTTGAAAAAAATATGTTATCATCACAAATATTAAAACTAGTTTTGCAAAGATATACCCCTATAGGTGGCTCAAAATCATTAAATTGACCAATATATACTGTTCTATTTTCTTTAATTAATTTTTTAATTATTGCACTAGTTTTTTTATTGCAATAAGTCTCTAAGTAAGTATCAAGATTTTCAAAATCTTCATCTTTAATATAATCAAAAATATTTTCACAGTTATTTTTAACTAAATTATAAATATCATTAAATATAAAATATAATTTAGAGTCTTTATCAATGCCTAGAGACTTGAAAAAGTTTTGTTTGTTGAATTCACCCTTCAATGAGATGATATAAGATGTTGATGAGCTGTTAGTGACGAAATCTTGTCTGATCTTCATAAAGTTTCTCCTAAAAAAGCCGATGGCTTTTAGTATTTTGACCGACCAACAAAGCTGTCATCAGGTCAAACGGTTGACGCGCCCGTGCCCCAGGGAAGGAGGGTTAACACCAACAGTTATTTGATTATATGGGTCCAGGAGTATTTTGTCAAGAGAAAAATCAATCAAAATGCCGATTTTGTTTTCTTGCCAAAAACGGTGAGATGACTATATAGTCGAAACGTAGTTATACAATTTGCCATTATCATGGTTATATCGTGTCCTTGTGACTCCTTTCTTTGAATGTCCATCGGCGGCATTTTTCCAGGCCACCCAGGCTGATTTTTTTTCATCACTGTCGCACATCACTTAGTCGATTATTATATTTATTAACGCAAATAATATAAATAATAATTGGAAAACATGAATAAAACAATTTTACATTTTTTAAAAATAACACCTACGGGTTTGCCAAACAGGCCAGGCCGCTTTTTCCCCCCTTGCCATGGCCACCCGGAAACCCTGGTGCTCTTTGGCCCGTCTTGGTGCCAGGCCCTGACATGGTTTTGCTGTCAGGCACCCATAATTGAGGTTTCGTCCATCCATAGGCCAGTCCACGAAATCCCCCTTTTTGTCGGCTGGCTCGTGGCCCGGATCTGGCACCAGAGGAAGCTGGCCATGGCCCCCATATTGGCGTTTAACCAGACCGGCTCAGGGACATCTGTCATTTCCGGCACGATGCCGGGAGCGGGCCTCCTGGCCCGCCTTGTGCCCGGGGCGTCAAGAAGAATCGGCCTGGTCGCCGCCGGCCGCCGGCCGCGCCCCTTGCCGGCACAGAATTCCGGGGCAATCTCCCCAAGTGGATTTGAACGGTTATCGGTCGTTTTGGCATGTTTTAGTCCTGATTTAGTCTTTGGCTTTTGATGTGCGTTTGTGATAGGCTAGGCCCTGGCCGGCCACTGTCATTGTCCCGGCCCTGGCCGCCGGGCTGGCCGATCGTCCCCCGTTGCGGCCTTGGGTCCCGCTGGATCGTCCCTTGGCTTGGCCCTCCAGGGCTTGAGGGCGATTTCGGGCCATGCCAGGCCTCGCTTGACACGTTTTCCCCAAAAGCCCACGCAACCCCTTGGCCGGCCCCCGTGTTCCGGTCCCCCCTCCTTGGTGGCCCATGTTGAAAGACTTTTTGTTGTCCCCCGGCCGTTACTTGTGCCGCAAGTTCTCCGGGAACAAGAGGAAGGCTAGGTTCGCGTCCAGGCAGGCCGTCCGGGGCCCTGTAGTTCTGGTCTCCCTCGTCTCCTGGCTGGCCTTGGCCGCCCTGTCCGTCGTCCTGGTGACCAGGTTTGCCTCCCCGCCCACCCCGGGCGTGGCCAGGTCGGGGGAGCAGGGGCCACGGGGCGAGGCCGCCCAGGGCGAGGCCGCCCAGAACGAGGCCGCCGCCAGCGCGGCGGCCAGCCAGCCCGGCGCCCAGGCCGAGGGCGTCCAGGGCGCCGCCACGGCGGGCGACCCCGCCGCCGTCGGCCAGCCGACCGTGGAGCAGGCCCTGGAGCCGGCCGGGCCCGAGGCGGCCCCCCAGGCCGGGGGCGAGGCCTGGCTGGTCATCGTCGAGTCCATCCCCAAGAACAAGCGCGCCGAGGCCGAGCAGTCCCAGGCCCGCCACAAGAGGCGGGGGGTTGAGCTTGAGCTCTTCGACACCGACGCCTACCCCATGCTTAGGAGCGGGATGTGGACCCTGGCAGTCGGCCCCTTCGAGAACAAGAGGGAGGCCGACGAGGCCGCGGCGGCCCTGAGGCCAAAAGTCCGGGACCTGATGGTCCGCAGGGGCTTGTGACCGGCCAGGGCCGGGAAGGGCACGGGTCGTCCCTCAAGACCAGGACCGCGGCCCTGTCCATCGTCTCCAACAGCGTCCTGATCGCCATCAAGCTGGTGGCCGGCTTCGCCACCGGATCGGTGGCCATCATCTCGGAGGCCGTCCACTCCTTCCTCGACCTCATGGCCTCCCTCATGGCCTGGCTGGCCGTCAGGGTCTCCGACTCCCCCCCAGACTACGATCATCCCTTCGGCCACGGCAAGACCGAGAACCTGGCCGCCCTCTTCGAGGCCCTTCTTATCGTCGTGGGCGGTCTGTACATCGTCAAGGAGGCCATCGGGGGCCTAGTCGCGGGCCGGGAGCTCCCGAGCCTCAAGGCCGGCCTGGCCGTGATGCTGGCCTCGGCCACCATTAACGCCCTCATCTCCCGCCGGCTCTTCAGGATAGGCCGCCAGACCCAGTCGCCGGCCCTGGTCGCCGACGGCTGGCACCTGATGACCGATGTCTACACCTCTGGCGGCATATTCGTCGCCCTTCTGGCCATAGAGGTAGGGCGGGCCATAAACCCGGCCTGGGATCTCTCCCGCATCGACTCCCTGAGCGCGGCCATCGTGGCTTTCATGATCATAAGGACCGGCTGCGCCCTTGGCTGGGACGCCGTCTGCAACCTAGTCGACCACAGCCTGGGCCCCCAGGAGATAGCCCTCATCCAGGAGCATATAGGGGAGCTCTGGCCGGCCATCCAGGGCCACAGGCGGCTCAGGACCAGGCGGTCAGGGCCCTTCAGGATAGTCCTGGTCGACCTGATCGTGGACGGGCGCCTGTCCGTCCACGAGGCCCACGTCCTCGGGGCCAAGGTCGTGGCCGGCCTGAGGGACCATTACCCGGACATGGACGTGACCTTCCATCTTGAGCCGGTCGACATCATCAGGCAGTCCCCCAAGCCGGCCGACGACCTGTGCGAGCTGGAGGATCCTGGGGTCGCCCCCCAGGGCCCGGAGGGGCCCGCCTGAGAATGCCGGCCCGGGGGCCTGCCCGGGACGCGAGGTTTCGGGAGAAGCATGCTGGTTTTGGGACTGGAGAGCTCCTGCGACGAGACGGCGGCGGCCCTGGTCAAGGGCCGCGTGGTCCTGGCCGAGGTGGTCAGGAGCCAGCTGGACCTTCACCGGGTCTACGGCGGCGTGGTCCCCGAGATAGCCAGCCGGGCCCATCTGGAGGCCGTGGAGGCCATGGTCAGGGAAACCCTGGACCAGGCCGGGGCCGGGCTCTCCTCCGTCGGCGGCCTGGCCGTCACCCAGGGCCCTGGCCTGGTGGGGGCTCTTCTGGTGGCCCTGGGCTTCGCCAAGGGCCTCTCCATGTCCCTGGGTTTGCCCTTGGCCGGCGTCAACCACGTCCAGGCCCACGCCCTGGCGCCCTTCCTGTCCAGGGCCGGGGAGGATGAGCCCAGGGAGCCCGGGTTTCCCCTTGTGGCCCTGGTCGTCTCCGGCGGGCACACCAGCCTTTTCCTGGCCAGCGGCCCCCTGGGCTTCAGGACCCTGGGCCGGACGCTGGACGACGCCGCCGGCGAGGCCTTCGACAAGTCGGCCAAGCTGATGGGTCTGGGCTACCCCGGCGGCCGGCTGGTGGAGGAGCTGGCCGTCTCGGGCGACCCCGGGGCCTTCAGGATGCCCCGGCCACTGTGGGGGAAGGGCCTTGATTTTTCCTTCAGCGGCCTCAAGACCCAGGTCCAGACCGTCTACCGCCAGTATGGCATGGACTCCGAGCCGGCCGGTTCCCAGGCCCTGAGGGATCTGGCCGCCTCCTTCCAGTCGGCGGTGGTGGACGTCCTGGTGCACAAGCTGGAGCTGGCCGCCGTGGCCCACGGGGTCCGGGACGTGGTCATCGCCGGCGGGGTGGCCGCCAACGGCGAGCTGCGGGCCAAGGCCCTGGGACGCTTCTCCGGCCTGGGCCTCGGGCTCTGCCTCCCCAGGCCCTCCTGGTGCGCCGACAACGGGGCCATGATCGCCCACCTGGGCGGCATCCAGCTGGCCCATGGCCTGAACATCCTGGACCTGGGGGCCGAGGCCAGGCCCCGCTGGCCGGTCTGAGGCCACCGTGTCCGGCCCCATCAGGGAGCTGTCACTTCTAGGCCTGGCCCCCTCCCGGGCCCGGGGCCAGAATTTCGTCCAGGATCCCAACGTAGCGGGGAAGATAGCCGACCTGGTGGCCGGCCAGGCCAGCGGTGGCCCCGTTGGCCTGGAGGCCGGCGGGGCCATGGAGATAGTCGAGATCGGGCCGGGCCTGGGGGCCCTGACGAGGCCCCTGCTGGCCCGGGGCCTGGAATTGACCGCCGTGGAGCTGGACCGGGGCCTGGCCAGGGCCCTGGCCGGCTGGCCGGAGGCCCAGGCCGGGCGGCTGAGGGTCCTGGAGCGGGACGTCCTGGACCTCGACCTGGAGCGGGATCTGGGCCCGAAGACCTTCCTCGTCTGCGGCAACCTCCCCTACAACCTGTCCACGCCCATCCTCTTCTGGTTCATGGACCAGGCCAGGGTGGCCCCCGCCGGCCTCTTCATGCTCCAGAGGGAAATGGCCCTCAGGCTGGCGGCCAAGCCCGGCAGCCGGGCTTATGGCCGTCTCTCGGTGGCCGTCTCGCTGTGGTACGAGCCCAGGGTCGTCCTGGCGGTAAAGCCCTCGGCCTTCCGGCCCAGGCCGAGGGTCGACAGCTCCCTGGTCCTGGTCAGGCTGAAGGGCCGCCCGCCCGAGGCCGCGGAGCGCGGGGCCCTTGGCCGCCTGACTGCCGCGGCCTTCGCCGCCCGGCGCAAGACCATCCTCAACAACCTGTCCGCCGGATACGGCAAGGCCAGGGCCCTTGGGGCCCTGGAGGAACTGGGAATCGAGCCCGGGCTGAGGGCCGAGGCCCTGGATCCCGGCCGACTGCTGGCACTGGCCGGAATCCTGGAGCGGCGATAGGCACCATCGGAAATAATGCCGGAAAAACTCTTGACACAATTTATGATTGTTTGTTAATATAATGAAATATCAATCGCATCAACTTGAGAACCGGGACCGCCTTGGAGGAATATGTGGTGCGCGCTGCCCGAAAGACCATGGCCGATGGTGGAATATGCGCTTTGGCCGCCATCATCTTCAAGGCTTGGCGGGCGGGCGATTATGATGATGAGGAGGAGGAGGAGGAGAACGGGCTCCTGGGCTCAACGCCCTTACAAGATAGTGTCGCCAAAACGGCCAAGAATTGTCATGACTAACGGGATTGCCTCAATGGGCTTTGATTTAGCCAGCCCTATGAGGCGTTTGCTGATGGCTGGCTCGAAAAATAGCGGAGTGGGAGAACAAGATTTTCCTCGTTTACGGACGAGAAACTAATGGCGTCACAGTTTGACGCAAAATACTGGGAAATAGATCAAGCCTCAATGGCTGCTCTACGTGAATCATTTTTTGGGAACATGGCCCAAGGTCAATCGGCGCAATTTTCATGGCATGGTCATATCCTTGCGATGGTGCAGGGATAAACATTCATTTTACAATGGCTGTGGAACCCCAATGCGATCATGGTTGATCCTGAGGTTCGCCGTGGCAGACTGGTTGGGATTTATGGAACCAGCCTCGGGTTTTTGGTGTTGGCGGCACCGATTTTTCCGATGCCCGTGACCGATTCTGGGCTTGCCCCATAATCGCAAACATTCCGCTAAGAAATAAGGGATTTGATTCCAGTGGACCCATGGCCGGCAGAACACAATGGGGACAGGATGCCTGGAAGGCAGGAGAGAGCGCGATAAACCTTTGGCAGGGACAACCCTGCCTTTGAGAAAAAAACGCCCAGGCCCCCTTGACAAACTTAAAACAGGTTTTATATTAACTTCGGCATTTAACTCTAACAGGCGCGATAACCAATGCGGTGCCGGAGGAAGCGGTAATGAGCCACGTCCGAAAGACCATGACCGATGATGAAATCTACGCTTTGATCGCTGCTACCAACAAGGCTTGGGAGGCAGGGGATTTTGAAGAGGAAGATAGGCTCTTGCGATCAACACCCTTGCATCCCAAGGTTGCCATGACGGCCAAGAATTTTTATGGGCCAGAGGAATTGTTGAAAATGGGTTTTTGATCTGAGCAAGGCTTATGAGGCGTTTGGCGATGACTGGCTCGAAAAGAAATAAACTGGACGAATCCCGTTTCCTATTTTTGCAAACCCAATATGAATATACTTACGAGCTGATTCAAAAATCGAAGGAGGTAGAAGAATCATCTGATGTTTCCCTGCGTTTATTGAGTTTTCTGGATCACCTTGGCAAGAACAAAAATATCCGCCCCATCCTACATATAGAGGCTTTATCCCTGCAGTGGTGGCTGGATTACCGATCCTTTTCCCATAACGACGGAGCCTCGATAAGATCGGGGTTGCTCCAGTGCCACGCCGCGATAGACATGCTTGACGTGATGGAGACCAATCCCAGCCTTTACCGTGGCGTGGCTACCAGATTTTTTTCCATGCCAAGGACAAAAAGGACGGCTTGCCGCTGGACGCCGTCAGAAAATTCTTCAAAGGCCAACACATGCGGCTGCAAAACTTGAAGCCGCTACTCCT
>JAISEK010000132.1 GCA_031264145.1 Deltaproteobacteria bacterium | reverse complement strand
AATTTGACCTATATGAAATTTTTGAGCTATTTTCATTAAACGAAAGTATTTGCCCTGCCCAATTTTTGCATTCAATTATATAAATATTTTTTTTAGTCACTATAATTATGTCTATTTCTCTTTTATGATTATTAGATTTATCAAATAACCTTTTTGATGCAAAAATAGTTGCTTTACCAAAATTTTTATTGGTAAGAATAAATTGTTTAAGTTGTTTTTCTCCTTCGTCACCTCTCTGTTTTTTTATATCAACTATTATATCTTGAAATTGATGAGTTTTTATTTGTTTATTTGTATTAATAATTTCTTTATATGATGATTTAATGCTTTTAGTTACAAAAATAGTTCTAATTATTTTTAATAAAACAATAAATATAAGAATAATGATCAATATTTTTTCATACATATATTCTCCTTGAATAAAAATTAGCGATATAAATAGATAGCATAAAAACTAAAAGTTTAATTTATTAAATTTTGGCAAGCATCCAAACATGAATCGATATTCCCAAGAGCACTTCCCCAGACGCATCGGACATGGATTTTTCGTCATCCTCCTCAAAACCGGCAAGCATGGTTTTGAGACTAGGATTCGAAGCCTCGGTCCCCGGAGAAGCCGTCCTGCCTCACGCCGCCGGATGTCCATTAATGGAACTGGGACATTAAAATCAACTGATTATCACCAGTTTCGCCTGATATGCTCTCCAGCCACCTGATGGGCCCAAGGCAATTCGGCGGCAAAATAAACTGATTAATTCAAATCCAACATGAACGACGTTCCGTCAGTGGAAGGCATTTTGCTTCCCGCCACCTGGTCTTTCGGTCGGGCAGGGGAGCCGGGTCATCCGCTGGCTGGGTCTCTCCCGTCGGCCAGGGGACCGCCCCAGCCCTGCCCGGCTAGGAGCGGACTGGCTGGGCAAGAAAGAGGGCCCCCAGGGTCAGGACGGAGAAGAAGAGGACGTCGTTCAGGTCCACGAGCCCAATGGTGAAGTGCCCCAGCCTGGGGCCGAAGGCCAGGCCCTGCAGGAGGGCCGCGGCCGGGGACGGCAGGTAGGGGGCGGCCCAGCCCATGGCCCACATGAACCCTATGAGGCCCAGGGACACGAGGGCCGTGGCCATGGGCCTCCGGACGAACGAGCCCACGGCTAGGCCCAGGGCGGCGAAGGAGGAGACCAGGCAGGCCAGGCCGATGGCCGAGGAGGCCAGGAGCCTCAGGCTGCCCACGCCCATCGAGAGGAGGAGGACGAAGGGGGCCAGGCCCAGGAGGGCCAGGAGGGCCAGGGAGGCGGAGGCCGACAGGAAGAGGCCGAGAATGAGCGCCGTCCGGCCCAGGGGCCAGGAGGCCAGGAGGTCCAGGTGGCCGCCCTGGGCCGAGACCGAGAAGGCCCTCATGGTGGCCAGGGGGCTGACCAGGGCCAGCAGGAGGCCCTGGTCAGCCAGGCCGGACGAGAACATGGCCAGGGTGGCGTCCACGGCCCCGCCCCTGGCCATGGCCCCCAGGTTGGCCAGGGCGTAGGAGGCCACGGAGTTGTAGAAGAGGAGGCCCTCTAGGCCCAGGAAGACCAGGAGGGCCAGGGCCCCGCCGGTACCGCCCCAGAAGGAGGCGAACTCGTAGCGGGCCAGGGTGAGGGCCTGGCGAGCCACGGCCAGCGCCCTGGGCCCCCGTCCCCGTGGCCCGGTCATTGCCCCACCACCCCGAAATAGGCCCTGGCCGGGTCGGCGCTCCCGCCGGGCCAGTCCTCCCAGGGTCCGTAGCCGGCCAGCCGGCCCCGGTCCATGAAGATGGCCAGGCTGGTCAGCGAGGCGACCTCGGAGAGGACGTGGCTGGAGATGAGCAGGGTAGTCGTCTCCGGGAGGGCACCCATCAGCCTGGCGAATCTCCTGGCCTGGTCCGGATCGAGGCTGCTGGTGGGCTCGTCGAGGACCAGCAGCCTGGGGCCGGCCAGGAGGGCCAGGGCCAGGGCCGCCTGCCGCCGCGAGCCCATCGACAGCCCGCCGGCCAGGCGGGGAAGCTTGTCCCGGAGGTCAAGGGCCGAGGCCAGCCGGCCGATCTCGGACTGTCCGCCGGCCTTGTCGAGGCCCCGCAGCCTGCGGGCCAGCTCCAGGTGTTCCAGGACCGTGAGGTCCGGGTTGAGCGGCGCGCCTTCCGGCAGCCAGCCCAGGAGGCCCGGGTCCAGGATGGCCCGCGCCGGCCGGAGCCCGTCGAGGAGGACCTGGCCGGAATCGGGCTCCAGGGCCCCGCAGATGGCCTTGATCAGGGTGGACTTGCCGGCCCCGTTGGGGCCCAGGAGGGCGACCCGTGCGCCTCTGGGGATCCCGAGGCTCACCCCGCGCAGGGCCTGGCGCCGGCCATAGCTGACGTCCAGCCCCGCCATCTCGATCAGGTCGCGGCCAGGGGGCCCCGTGGCGTCGGCCCTCGATTTCCTCCCGGTCATTTCTCGGCCCTGGCCGGGCCCAGGCCCGGGATCCGCAGGCGTCTTTCCAGCCAGCCGAGGAAGAACGTGGCCAGGCTGACCAGGGCCAGGTAGTAGAGGGCCGTCAGGAGGTAGCACTCCAGGGGACGGAAATAGAAGGAGGCCAGCATCTTCGACTGTCCGGTGAGTTCCCTGATGGTGACTATCAGGGCCAGGGAGGAGTACTTGATCAGGTATATTATCTCGTTCCCGCAGCCGTGGAGGGCCCTCCTGATGGCCACCGGGGCGGTTATGTGCCAGAAGGTCTGGGCCCTGGAGAAGCCCAGGGACTCGGCGGCCAGGAACTGGCCCCTGCGGATTGAGAGGATGGCCCCCCGGATGTACTCCGACTGGTAGGCCCCGCTGCACAGGGTGAAGGCAGTCACCGAGGCGGCGTAGGGGGAAAGCACGAGGAACCTCCAGGAGAACTCCGGCAGTCCCAGCGGCCCGAGGATGGAGCCCAGCCAGCGCGAGACGCCAGGGAGGCCGTAGTACCACATGGTCAGCTGGACCACCAGGGGGGTGCCCCTGAAGGCGGAGACGTACAGGTCGAGGAGCGTCCTCAGCCAGACCGGGCCGGCGGCCCGGCCCGCCCCGGCCAGGACCCCGATGGCCACGCCCAGGACGGCCGAGGGGACGATGATGAGGACGCTCAGCCACAGGCCCTGGTTCAGGGCCGGGATGACCTTTGTAGAGTATAGCTCCCAGGTGCCCATCAGCGGCCAGTCAGCTCGGTCAGGTGCGAGCAGAAGAAGGAGGTCCTGGAGGCGGCCCCCTCGTCCAGGAGGACGCCAGGGGGGCCCTGCTCGACGACGCGGCCATCCTCCATGAATATTATCTCGCTGGTCAGGTGCCTGGCGAAGCCTATCTGGTGGGTGACCATGAGCATGGTCATGCCCCCCCTGGCCAGGTCGGCGATGACGGAGAGGACCTCGCTGATCAGCTGGGGGTCAAGGGCCGAGGTGGGCTCGTCCAGGAGCATGAGCTTGGGCTCCATGGCCATGGCCCTGGCGATGGAGACCCTCTGCTTCTGGCCCCCGGAGAGCTGGGCCGGGTAGAGGTCGGCCTTGTCGGCCAGGCCCACCTTGTCCAGCTCCTCCATGGCCCTGGCCCTGGCCTTGTCCCTGGGCACCCTCTTGACCTTCCTGAGGGCGATGGCCACGTTTTCCCTGGCCGTCAGGTGGTCGAAGAGGTTGAAGTCCTGGAAGATCATGCCGATCTCCTGGCGGAAGGCGCAGATGTTCCTCTGCCCCATTTCCCTGGCCGACTGGCCCTGGAGGAAGACGTCGCCCCCGTCGGGGATGGTCAGGAAATGGATGCACTTGAGGAGGGTGGACTTGCCGCCGCCCGAGGGGCCGATGAGGACCTTGAGCTGGCCCTTCCACAGGCTGAGGGAGACGTCGTCCAGGATGAGCCTGCCGCCGAGGGTCTTGGAGACGTGGCTCACCTCCAGGATGGGGGGATCGCCCCCTGGCGGGGCTGGGGTTCCGTAGACGGACGGGTCAGTCATTTGGCTTCGCTTCCAGGTCCGCGTCCTGCCCGAGGCCCGGGATGCGGGTGCGCCTCTCAAGCCTCCCCAGGGCCCTGAGCCCCAGGAAGGTCAAGGCGTAGTATATCGCCCCGGCCAGGATGTAGAAGGGGACGTGCTGGTGGGTGGTGGCCACCATGTGCTTGATCCGGGCCATGATCTCCAGCGTCCCCAGGACGTAGGCCAGGGCCGAGTCCTTGAGCAGGATGGAGTACTCGTTGGCCCAGGCCGGGATGGCCACCCTCAGGGCCTGGGGAAGGATGACGCCCGTCAGGGCCGCCGTCCTGGAAAAGCCCAGGGAGAGGGCGGCCTGGTACTGGCCAGGGTGGAGGGAGAGGATGGCCCCCTTGAAGAACTGGGACTGGTAGGCGGCGCTGGTGAGGCCCAGCGTGGTGACGGTGGCGGCGAAGGGCGGGATGGTGACCCGGTGGCCCAGAGCCGAGGCCAGGAGGTTCTCGACGATGATCCGCAGGCCGAAGTAGAAGATGAACAGAAGGACCAGGATTGGGATGCCCCTGAAGAACCACACGTAGACCGAGACCAGAAAGCGGCCCCAGCGGGGCCCGTAGACCTGGACGGCCGCCATGGGGAGCCCAACCACCAGGCCCAGCAGCATGGCCCCGACGATCAGGGCCACCGTCAGGCCGGTGCCCTTGACTATGTATATGGCGGCCTCAATCAGGGAAGAGTCGGGCAATTATGACACCAAAAGGGGAACCAGGGTCTGGGGGCCATGAGGCCTTGGGGGGCCAAGGGACTGGTGGGGGCCGTGCCCCTCCCGGCGACTGGCGCGGGTCATCGCCGGGAGGGGCACGGCCAGGGGGGTTACTCGAACTTGACTTCCAGCTCGTATTTCTTGAGCAGCTCGTTCCAGAACGGATCGGCCATCAGCTCGTCGATTCCCTGGTTGAGGGTGTCCAGCAGCCCGGTGTTTTCCTTGTTGACGGCGTAGGCGAAGTCCTCGTCGGGGATGTTGGCGTAGCCCAGGAACTGCAGCTGCAGGTGGGCTATGACCTCTGACGCCCGGCGGTCGTTCATCACGGCCGCGTCGATCCTTCCGTTGGCCACGTCCTCGGCCGCCAGGTCGGCCGTGTCATAGGCGACCAGCTCGTATTGGGTGCCGTCCTTGCCGTTCGCGGCCTCCATGGCCGCCATGTCGCTGGTCCCGCTCTGGGCGCCGATTTTCTTGCCGGTCTTCAGGACGTCGTCGAGGGTCAGGGGGGAATCCTTGGACACGACCAGGACCTGCTTGATTTTCCAGTAGGGCTTGGTGAAGGCGACCTGCTCGGCCCTCTCGGCCGTGACGGAGAGGCCGGAGGCCACCATGTCGATGTCCTTGGCCTGGAGCAGGTCGATGATGGAATCCCAGGCGTAGGGCTTGTGGCTGACCTTGAGCCCGTGCTTGGCGGCGATCCAGTTTACGCATTCAACGTCGAAGCCCTGGGCCTCGCCGTTCTCGGCGATGAAGGCGAAGGGAGGGAAGTCGGCGTCGATGCCGTTGACGATCTCGTCCTGGGCCAGGAGGCCGGAGGCGCTGGAGGCCAGGAAGATGGACATGACGCTCAGGAAGAAGATTTTCTTGAACATTTTTCTCCTCATTAATCCTTTGATGGTCCTTTGACTCAAGTCAAGGTTATTGGTGGCGGAAAAATGAAAACCTAGAACGTTTTTCGTTTGGCTTTCAGCCAAAGTCAAACCAGGGCAGGTTGTGCCCGGGGAATTTACCCCTTGGGCAGAAATAAAGAAGACCGACTCAGTCAAGAGCTAGTCCATGGCCACAAAAAGACATATGGGGACCGATAAACCCAAAAATGACCCCTGGGCCGGCCTGGCCCCGTCATGGCCCGGGATAATTGTTGGTGGATAGGGGAAAGATTACGGCCCCCGCCATTGTGTGTCAAGAGAAAAATGGGTCGCGACTCTGTCGGCCGGCGGCCTGGGGCCGATCTTGAAAGTCGGCCCGGCCATTGGGCGCGGCCAAGGAAGGGCTTTTCGTTTCGTGGGTCGCTTTGGAGGGGCAAAAAGGGGCCGCCAGAGGGCTATAAATCGGCTCTCCCGGCCAGGGCCGCCTCGACCTTGGCGATGTCGGCCGGCACGTCAACCTCGGGCGAGAGGCCCTCGGCCAGCAGGACCCTTATGGCCACGCCCTGCTCCAGGGCCCTGAGCTGCTCCAGCTTCTCCAGCTCCTCCAGGCGCCCCTGGGGCCAGGCCACGAACTGGCGCAGGAATTCCACCCTGTAGGCGTACAGCCCGACGTGCTTGTGGTAAAGGCCTGGCCCGCCGTCCCTGGGCCAGGGGATGGGGGCCCTCGAGAAGTAGAGGGCCTGGCCGTCCTGGTCGAAGACCACCTTGACGTGGTTGGGGTCGGCGACCTCGGCCGGATCGGGCATGGGCACGGCCAGCGTGGCCATCCTCAGGAGCGGGTCGTCCAGAAGGGCCGCGGCCAGAAGGGCCGGGTGGGCCGGGTCCAGGGCCGGCTGGTCGCCCTGGACGTTCAGGACGACGTCCGGGCCCTTGAGTCCCAGGATGTTGGCCGCCTCGGCCAGCCTGTCGGTCCCGGAGCGGTGCTGGGACGAGGTCATTATGGCCGAGCCCCCGAAGTCCCTGACCGCCTGGGCGATTTCAAGGCTGTCTGTGGCCACGTGGACCGAGGCCGCCCCGGGGATTTCCTGGCAGCGCCGGTAGACCAGCCGGATCATGGGCTGTCCCCTGATGGGGGCCAGGGGCTTGCCCGGGAAGCGGGAGGAGGCGAAACGGGCCGGGATGATAGCCACGACGGTCATGATGGCGTCCCAAATAGAGTGAAAATTGAGGGCGGCCGGCCAGACGAGAGGGCTAGGCGCCCACGGGAAGGCGCCACACTGGCGACCATCCGGCCGAGACCCTCTGCCCCAGGGCGACCATGATCTCCGAGTCCGGAGGCAGGTACAGATCCAGCCTCGAACCGAAGCGGATCATGCCGAAGCGCTGGCCGCGGCTGAGCTTCTGGCCGACGGCGACCCAGGAGACTATGCGCCTGGCGATGAGGCCGGCGATCTGGACCACGGTTATCTGGGTCCCGTCACCCTCCTCGATCAGGAGGGCGTTGCGCTCGTTCTTGTCGCTGGCCTTGTCGAAGCTGGCGTTCACGAATGAGCCCCTGTGGTATTCCTGGCGGATCAGCCGGCCGGAGACGGGCAGGCGGTTGACGTGGACCGAAAACAGGTTCATGAAGATGCTTACTTTTATGCCCTCCGCCCCGGTCAGGGGGCTACGGGCGCCAGGCTCGATGCGGATGACCCTGCCGTCGCAGGGGGAGAGGCCGAAACCCTCGGGCGGGGTGGGGCGGTCCGGGTCCCTGAAGAAGTAGGCAGTGTAGGCCGAGAGGACGAAAAAGACGTCGCTGGCCACGTTTAAGCCGAACAACCGCAACAAGAGAGTCATGGCCAGGCCAATCAGGACAAAGACGAGGCCTGGGCGGGCAATGGGCAGCGTATTGTTTATATTGTGCTCTGGTATCCTGGCCTTGAAAATGTCTTCCAGCATGATTTTCCTAAAAAAATAAAAATGGGACCTTAAACCGGGACGGAAAACAAACACTGGCCGGAACCTATAGCCTGGCTATCCCTAAACCACGGTCAATCCAGGGACTAGGCCAACCCATGTCCGGCCAAGCCTTTGAAGAGTACCATAGGCAGGCTTAATTGACAACACCAGGCAAAGGGACGACGTGCAAGCCGAAATGCCCGTATTGTCTGGCTTGCAGCCGATTTCCCGCCACTGGCGGTCCAGTATCGCGCTCTCCCTGGGAGACCAAGGCAACTTGCCACTCGAGGCGATGTCACTGGGGATTGGGGCAAGGAGTCTTGGGTTGATTTTGTTTTGTATTTTTTATACTTAAGATAATATTTATATATTATAATTTTAAAAACATATATTATTATATTAAATAAAAAAATTTATATAAAATTGCCACATTAATATAGCCTTGCACTTTGACGGCTGTGGCGTAATTTTATGGATTAGGGGCTAGATGAGGAGGCCCTTGGGCCCACTTATCGACACTATCTGCCCGAGAAGGCCTTGGATCCTTGATCCAAAAAATCAAAAAAGTTAAGGTTGACTACTTTGGGCCGATATGGTTAAATCTTTTCGTTTCAACTCACGCATAGGGCCAAGTCGCCTGTTTGGGCAGATTGCGCCTTGAAAAAGCTAACCTGGGCCATGGTATTTCTATTTTCAAAAATATGTGACCATGACATTGTTTTCATTGTTATTTTTGATTTAGTAATTTATATTGTATTTTATTTTGGTTATAATTATTGTTTTAATGCTATTTATTATCTACAGTCATTTTAAATTTGTATTTTTAATTGTAGACTAAAAATTTATTAAAATGTTTATAATTTGCCGTCCTGTAGTCTTCAAGCCTGTAAGTGCCTGTCCCTCGGCCAGGTCTAAGTTGATTAGGAAGGATTATTTTATGGACGCCCTTAGACTCGCCGGCCACTCACCAAAAAACCGCCCCTGCGGCCATCGAGGCCTGCTGGCCTTGGCCTGGATTCTTCCGCTGGCCGTTTTCGTCTCTCTCGCCTTCAAGGCGCAAGCCCAGGAAGACGAAGGCCCGTCGGACCATGGTGGTTTTCTGTCTCTTTTTGGAGATACGGATAAGTTCGACTTTGACGATGAACCGGACGCCAGCCAAAGGGCTCCCCAAGACGTTGCCTCGGAGGAGCCAGGGAATCCAAGCGACTTGCCGCGTTCCGATGGCCTTGACCAAATCGACCCGGCGCAATCCGTCCCCGCAATAGCCATGCCCAACCTTGGCCCCACCGAGCCGGACGGACAAAAACAGGGCGAGACGGCCGCGCCTGCGGAATCGACTCCGCCCGAGCCGGTGGCATCGAAGCCGGTGATGCCTGTGGAGCCTGCGTCGGTTGAACCGACAGGACCGGCACAGGGCGAGCCGGCAGAACCTGTAAAAGCGACTTTGGCCGAGCCTTTGGAGCCTGGAACGACCGTACCGATGGCGCCTGCGCCGGTTGAACCGGCAGGACCGGCACAGGGCGGGCCGTTGGAACCTAAGCCGGCCGAACCCACGGGACAGACCAGGGACGAGCCGGACGGGCCGGTCCCGGTGACGGTGCCCGGCTCGTCCGAGGGCGTCCCCGTCGATGTCCGCGGGGCGACGCTTAATGTCCCCGCCGAGCCGTCCCCGGCCGAGGGGCAGGACGCTTCCTTCCCGGCCAGAGGGAAAAACTCGCTCGGCGTCAGCGGCGCCGTCGCCTCCCCCCCGGCCGAGGGGAATTCCTTCGGCGGCCTGCCGGCGGCCCCCGCCGGCCAGGTCCCTTCCAGGGACGAGGTCAGGGCCCTCCTGCGGGCCAACCCGCCGGCCAGCACCTCCGATCTCGAGGCGGCCCTGTCCCTGCTGGAGACGGCCCCCGGGTCCGAGGAGCAGGTCTTCCTGGTGGCCAGGGTCCTGGCCAAGAGGGATCCCAGGTACCACTACAGGCTGGGCCTCTTCTTCGACCCGGCGGATGACGGGCCAAAGGGAGGCGTCACCCCCAACGTCATGTACGCCTACGACGAGTATAAGTCCGCCGGCGATCTCCCGGAGGCCGTCGCCAACCTGAGGCGTCTCTCCGGCTGGGTCAAGGCCAATGGGGCCACGGCCAAGGGAGTTGACGGCATCGAGGAATTCGAGAGGGTACTCTCCACGGACTGACCGGCCGGCGGTCCAGGGCTCCCCGGCCCTGGGTTAAAGCCGCAGGGGCAGGGCAGGCAAGTCTCGCGCCTGGCCAGCATGGGCCAGGGCCACCATGATGGATCGGAGCCAGAGTCGATCCTTATCCCCCCGGCCATGGCCGGGCGTCCACTTCGGGTCACTTGACATGAGAAAACATAAAATTGCCCCATTCGCCGGTTTTCCCCTGGCCGCCATCCTGGCTCTCCTCCCCCTGCTCGCCGCCGGGCGCGCCCTGGCCGAGCCCCCCCTGCTGGTGCCCAACAAGACGACCATATACCAGCGGGTCATCGTCCACCCTGACGCCTTCTGGCACTCGGAGCCCGACGCCCCGCGGGGCGACGCCCTCGACCCCTTCACCGTCCTCTACGTGTACGAGCGGAGGGAGGTCAACGGGCTGGACTGGCTCCTGTGCGCCCCCAACTCGGTTGGCAGGGACAAGGCCTGGCTGAGGGCCGACATCACCTCCGAGTTCAACAAGGCCATGGTCCTGCTCTTCACGCAGGCCGAGGGCCGCAAGCCCATGTTGTTCTTCAAGAGCTACGACGACCTCCTGGCCGTCGGCAACGAGCCGAACGTCAATGAGGCCCTGGACAGGATTGAGAGGCAGTTCAAGGGTTTTCTGCAGACCAGCTCCAAGCCCCCGGCCGACTTCCCGGTCGTGGCCATGGAGCCCGATTTCGAGAAGGGCACCGTCCCCAAGGACCATTTCTACATCATCCCCATTTTCGGCTACGATGACCAGACCTTCGACTCGGTCAAGCTCCTGGAGGTGGCCTCCATCGACCCCGGCTCCGACGGAGCGTCCTCGGCCCTGTCGCGGGACGGGAGCGCCGACCGTCTGGCCCAGGACGGGCCGGGGATGGCCCCGTCCGCCGGCCAGGCCGACGGGGGCGTCCTGGTCGCGGCCAACGACGCGGGGCAGGGGCCCAGCGGCAACCAGGTGTACGTGGCCTTCGTCATCGACACGACCATCTCCATGGCCCCCTACATCGAGCAGTGCCTGGACATAACCAGGGATTTCTACGACCGCATCATCCAGGAGGGCCAGGAGGACCGCGTCTCCCTGGCCGTGGTGGCCTTCCGCAACAGCACCAAGGCCACCCCCGCTCTCGGGTACGTCTCCACCATCGTCTCCAACTTCAGGAAGGCCAGTGACCGCCGGTCCTTCGAGTCGGCCCTGGGCCGGGTCACCGAGGCCAAGGTCTCCACCCACTCCTTCAGCGAGGATTCCCTGGCCGGGCTGGACATGGCCATAAATGACCTGAGGTGGCCGGACAGCGGGGAGGACGGGAAGATCATCATCCTCATCACCGACGCCGGCCCCCTGCCCTCCTGGGACGGCTACAATTCCACCTGGCATACCCCGGAGAGCCTTGGGCACCTGGCCGAAAGCAGGGGCATCGCCATAGTGCCCATCCATGTCAAGACGCGCGCCGGCCGCAAAAACCATGCCGCGGCCGAGGAGGCCTACCGGACCATCTCCTCCATCTCGTTCGCCGACATGGACAACTACATCGACATCTCCACCGATGACAACGTGTACGCCTCGGAGACCTTCGGCACGACCGCCTCGACAGTCATGCTCAACCTGGAGAACCAGATCTTCGGCATCGACGTCAGCGACGGCCCCTACGCCCAGGACCTCGACCCCTCGACCGAGGGGG
The DNA here is from genome assembly GCA_031264145.1 of Deltaproteobacteria bacterium. Classification (GTDB taxonomy): domain Bacteria; phylum Desulfobacterota; class Desulfarculia; order Adiutricales; family Adiutricaceae; genus JAIRNQ01. The sequence goes on along the minus strand of JAISEK010000132.1, from coordinate 29,557 downwards.
AGCGGTTCGCCGAGCGGGTGGCGGAGCCCCTCCGGCAGCCGGAGGGCGGGAATGTCCGCGGTCCCGGCGGGACGTCCGGCGCCATACTGGTGCCCGATCAGATAGCCGAGGAGTCGGGCGGCGGACGGGTGCCGGCCCCCAAGGGGACCATAGTCTCGTCGCGGCCCAACAACACCGACCCGGCCGTCATCAAGGCGGCCCAGATTGGCCAGCGGCTGGGCTATTCCATCAGGCTCAACTACCTGGGCTCGGTCAACGAGGTCAAGGCCCCCCAGGTGGTCCGTTCCTGGATAGCCGACAAGGACCTTTCCAGCCTGGAGGGGTTGCCGGGCCAGGAGAGCTCCGAGGTGCCCACGGTGGAGGTGGCCGTCCTCCTAACCAAGAACCAGCTGAGCTCGCTTAGCCGCCAGCTGCGGGTCATCATGGAGAAGGCCGACCAGGCCCTGGACACCCAGTCCAGGGACTTCTTCCAGAGCATCCTGTCGGCCTCGGCCCAGATCGTCAACGATCCCCAGTCATTCGCCCTCAAGCCTGAGACCACGCTGGGCGACATGGGCGTCATGGGCGAGTTCCTCGCCGACCTTCCGTACCAGAGCGTCATCATGGGCAAGACCGAGACCGACTGGTACAACATGAGCGCCATAGAGCAGGACAACTTCGTGAGGGTGCTGAAGTCCAAGATCGAGCTCTACGACCAGTTCGACAAGGACAACAAGTGGGCCAAATTCTCCGGGGTCGACCAGGGCGACTGGCTCTACAGGGTCCCCCTGAACGCGCTGCCCTAGGCCCGCGCCCCTTTCCCGGCCGGCCCTTCCGGGCCTGGCCGGGCGCCTTCACCCGGGGATACCCATGAACGTACCAGAGAGCCAGCCAGTCCAGGGACGGGGCCCGGAAAAACGGGACGACGCCATCCTCAGGTGCCAGAACCTGGTCAAGACCCGCCAGGGCGGGCCAGGCTACCGCCTGAGGGTCGATGGGCTTACCGTCGGCCAGGGGGAGCATCTGGCCCTCATCGGCGACTCGGGAAGCGGCAAGAGCACCCTCCTGGACATGATCGCCATGATCCTCAGGCCCGACTCGGCCGACGACTTCTCCTTCAGGCCCGTGGGCCAGGCCAAGTGGCACGACCTCTGGGGCATCTGGCGGAGGGGCCGCTATGCCGTCTTCGAGACCCTGAGAAGATCCGAGCTCGGCTACATAATGCAGACAGGCGGGCTCCTCCCGTTCCTGTCCGTGGCCGACAACATCACCCTCCCGGCCGACCTGAAGCCAGGGTTCCCAAGGGCCGAGAAGAGGGGGCGCCTGGGGGATCTGTCGGCGGCCCTGGGCATAGCGCACCTCCTCGGCAAGCTGCCCAGCCAGATTTCCGTCGGCGAGCGCCAGCGCTGCGCCATCGCCAGGGCCCTCATCCACGGCCCCAGCCTGGTCCTGGCCGACGAGCCCACCGCCTCGCTCGACCCCCCGACGGCCGACAGGGTCTTCGCGCTCCTCCTGGAGCTCTGCCGCGACAGCAGCCTGGTCGTCTCGACCCACGAGCACGGCCGCGTCAGGACCGGCCAGTTCAAGGTCTGGCGCGTGAGCTGCTCGCCGGGGCAGGAGGGCCAGCCCATCGAGGCCAGGGTGTCGCCCATCGTCGACCTGGCCAAAGGGGGGCTTCCCCCCGTCGCTGCCCCGGGCCAGGGCCTGATGCACTGAAGACGGCGGGGGGCCTCAGCCTTATCGCCCTGTCCTGTCCTCCGCCGCGCCCACGTGTTCCCCCGAACGGCACCTCTAGGAGTCGCCTACGTCCACCATCCTGAAACTGGCCATGAGGCGCTACAGGCACGACTGGCTGTATTCGTTCTGCTCCGTCTTTTCCATGATCGCCTTCATGGTGCCGATGCTCACCGTCCTGGGCATCAGGGACGGGATAGTCGGGACCCTTACCCGCCGGCTCCTGGACAATCCCCGCAACCTGGAGCTCTCGCCCATCGGCACCCAGTCCTTCAAGCCCGAGTTCTTCGAGGAGGTGGCCGGCCACCCCGACGCGGCCTTCATCATCCCCGAGACCAGGGCCATCTCGGCGACCATGAACCTCATGGCCGAGGGCTTCCCTTCCTTTGACGGCGACCTCTCGGCCACCGCCCCGGGCGATCCCCTGCTGCGGGAGGCCTACGAGGCCAGTGCCCTGGACCGGCCGCTGGCGGTGGGCGAGATCTTCGTCTCCCAGGGGGTGGCCGAGAAGCTGGGCCTCCAGGCCGGCTCCAGGCTGGAAGGCAGGGTCGGGCGGCGGCGCCAGGGCCGCGACGAGTACGCCAGGCTGCCCCTAGAGGTCCTGGGGGTCATCCCGCGCCACGTCACGCCCGGCTACAACGTCTTCTGCTCCCTTGACCTGATGCGCATGACCGAGGACTACCGCAGCGGCTTCGCCATCCCCGAGCTGGGCTGGGACGGCGCCGAGAGGCCCCTTGAGCAGGCCCCGTTCTCCCGCTTCAGGCTCTACTCGAGGGACCTCGACGGCGTCGAGAGGCTGCGGGTCTTTCTCCTGGACTTCCAGGTCAACGCAGTTACCCAGGCGGCCCAGATCAGGCTGGTCCAGGACCTGGACCACTCCTTCACCGTCGTCTTCCTGGCCCTCTTCGTCGTCGTCGGCGGCGGGGCCTTCGCCTCGGCGGCCAGCGGGGCCATCGACCAGGTGGCCAAGATGCGCCGGTCGCTGTCCGTCCTGGCCCTTCTGGGCATCAGCAAGTTCCGGCTCCTGGTCTTCACCGCGTGCCAGTCGGCCCTGACCGGCCTCCTGGCCACCATCGGCGCCGAGGCCCTGTTCCTGCTCCTGGCCAAGACGCTCAACGCCTATTTCGGCGACAGCCTGGGGGCGGGGGAGGCGGTCTGCTCCCTGTCGGCCCGCAAGCTGGCCGCCGCCGCCATCCTGGCCATCCTCTTCATGACCGCGGCCTCGGGCTGCGCCTACACCAGCCTGGCCGACATCGAGCCCTCTGAGGGCATGCGCGACCTCTAGGCCTGGGGAGGGACGCCGGGGCCTGGGGCCGTGGCGGGGCAGGGGCCAGGCCGAGAAGGGGCCGTTGCCTTTTTTATCTGGCCGACGGCGCGGCGCCGACCGTCTTGGCCGCCCAGGCCGCTGTTTCCCGGATATGGGTGGCCATTTTCGCTGCCTCAGAGGCGTATCGGGGCCAGGGTCGCTCCTCATCTCTTTTCGTCCACCATCGGGTGTTCGCTTTGGGGCATTCCATGAAATGGCATAGGGCCTTCCCGTTCGCCGTCCTTTTCCCGCTGGCCCTTCTCGCTCTTCTCGCCTGTCCCGGGGCCGGATGCGCCCTGGCCGGGCCGGTTCTTGCCCCCCGCGGCCATCCGCCAGTTTTCGTCCCGGATGGCCAGGCCCCCGACGCCGGTGCCTTGCCCCCGCCTGGCCAGGGGGAATCCGGCCCCCTTTCCGGCAATGGTCCCGGGAAGACATGGCCAACGGCAGCCGTCCAGGCCGACCGGGGCGTCCTGGTGGCGGCCGACGCCGCCCAGGCGTCGCCGGACCGGTTCCACGTGGCCCTCGTCATCGACGCGGGCTTCCCCATGGCCCCTTTGATCAGGCGGCTCCAGGACGTCATGCGGGGATTTTTCGACCGCGTCGTCCAGGAGGGCCGGGAGGACCGGGTTTCCCTGGCCGTGGTGGCCTTCGGCGGCGCAGGTGCCACCCCCGGCCATGGGGAGGTCACCAGGATTGTCTCCGACTTCAGGAAGGCCTCTGGCCGCCGGGCCCTCGAGTCGGCCATGGCCGGGGTCGGCGAGGCCGGGGCGCCCGGGCCCTCCTTCGGCAAGGATCCCCTGGCCGGGCTGGAAACGGCCTTGAATGATCTTCGCTGGCCCGACAACCCCTATGACGCCAAGCTCATCATTCTCATCGCCGACGACGGCCCGCTGGACACGGCCGACGAGCGCAATTCCACGGCCCACACCCCGGAAAGCCTGGGCTTGCTGGCCGCAAGCAAGGGCGTGGTCATATTGCCAATCCACGTCAAGACTCCCGCCGGGCGCCTGGACCATGGCGCTGCCGAGGAGGCCTACAGGACCATCTCGTCCCTCTCGTTCAACGGCGCGGACAATTACTTCGACGTCGAGGCCGCCGATATCGCCGACGCGGCCGAGACCGTCGGCTGGCTCGTCGGGCACGTCCTGTCTGGCCTGGCCAGCCAACAATAGTGCGTAGCCATGACAGGGCATCGGGGCCCCGCGGCGGCCCCGACAAGCCGTCTGGTGGGCTCCCTGGCCGTGTGGCGGCCCCAGGAGCGGCGGCGGGCGCGCCAGGATGGGCCCTTGGGTCCCTTGGCCCATCTCCCGTCGCCTCGCGCCTGTGGCCACGGCCGGTATCCCCCCGGATGCCCGCCACGCCTGGCTGCCGCGGCCCTGATCCTGCCCCGGCCATGGTGCCTGGCGGCCATCCCGGGGATGGCTTCTTGCCAGAGGGGGCTGTCTTCGGCCCGCGAGCCGGCCTCCCTGGCCGGGAGGCTGCCGGCCAGGGTCTGGCGCGATCCCCTGTCCGGCGGGGCGACCACGGGGATCCGCGGCCATGGCCTTCGCCCCAGGATGGCTGTCGGGGCACAAATGCGCTTCCGTCCTTTTGCGGTTACACGGTCTGGCGTCCACCGTTTCCGTTGGTCGGGCTTAAAGGCCGCGATGGCCCCTGGTCCTTGAACGCGCCTTCGTTGTCATGGGGGTAAACGGCAAAGTGTCCACTATTTTGGCTGTTCGGGCCGGCTGGCCCGTGAGGATTGCGGCCATGCTCATGGCCTCTCTCCTGTCCCTGGCCCTTCTCATGTCGGCCGCCCCCGGGCCAGCCCTGGCCCAGGATTCCCCAGACCCGGCCTTCTTCAACCCCAGGCCGGACCAGGCGGACCTGGAGCTACCCATGCCCTGCGGACTCAGGATGGCCTTCAGGGCGGTGGCCGTCCCGGCGGCCGGCTATCTTGGCGATCTTGAGGTCCGGCAGGGCTTCTCCGGCCCGAACGCGATGGGGTTCGTCGACCGGCCCTTCGAGTCCTTCCTGGCCTCGTCCTTCAGGCTGGAGAACATGAACCCGCCCTACAGGGACAAGGCGGCCGCCAGCCTGGGGGACAGGGCCGGGGACCAGCTGTTCCTCATGGGCAAGTACGAGGTGAGCGTCGGGCAGTGGCAGGCGGTCATGGAGGGCTGCGGCGTCCTGGGGCCAGGCTCGGAGATGCCCAAGACCGGCTTCTCCAGGACCGAGGTTGACGACTTCGTGTCCAGGTACGAGGCCTGGCTGGCCCGGAACGATCGCCCGGCCCTCCTCTCCTTCACCCCGGATCCCAAGTACGTCGGCATCATCCGGCTTCCGACCGAGGCCGAGTGGGAATACGCGGCCAGGGGCGGCCACATGGTCGCCGCGGCGGAACGGGACCTCGAGCCGTTGTTCCCCAACCCAGGCCAGATGTCCCTCAGCCAGTTCGCCTTCTTCTCGGACGAGTCCGGCCCCAGGGAGGGGCCGCTGCCAATCGGCAGCCTGGCCCCCAACCCGCTGGGGCTCCATGACACCGCCGGCAACGTGGCCGAGCTGATCCTCGACAACTACAGGCTGTCGTACGATCGGCGCCTCCACGGCCCGGAGGGGGGCCTGCTCGTGAAGGGCGGCGGCTTCCGCGACGGCGGAGGGGACATCCTGCCCGGCAAGCGCCGGGAACTGCCCAGCCACTCCAGGACCGGCGCGACCAGATCCCCTGATCTGGGCCTCAGGCTGGCCCTGTCGGCCCCGAATACCCCCGGCAGCGGACGGTTGTCGGTCCTCAGTGGCGAGTTCAGGGAACTGGAGGCCAGGGAGGGGACGGCAGGCGGGCCCCAGGCCCCATCGGGCGAGCCCCCGGCCGCCGGCCCCATGAGCCTTGAGGCCATCATGTCCCTGGGGGCCACCGCGAGGATAGGGGCCATGGCGCCCCTCCTGGAGAGCGAGGGACAGAAGGCGGCCCTGGCCTCGCTCCTGGACGACTTCGCCGAGTTCGACCAGCTCAAGGCCGCCGACCTGGCCAGCCAGGCCGAGAGCGGCTTCCACGCCGCGCTGTACGCCGCCTACGGCATCAGGGACACCAGCCTGAGGCGAGTCAGGGTCCACGACTCCATCCGCCGGGAGGAGTCCCTGATCGAGCACAAGGAGAAGGCCCTGGACCTGACCGGGAGCAAAGCCGAGCGGGCGGCGATTGCCGAGGAGGTGGCCCAGTCCAGGGGAAAGGTGGCCGAGCTGGAGGGCGACATGGTCGACCTGGAGGTGGCCATGGCCAGACAGTTCGCCTACTACAAGGCCTCACTGCAGAACCTGACCGGCCTGGACGTCGAATTGCTCGCCAGGGAGGTCAATGCCGCCTCCGAGAGCTTCAAGGGCCAGGACAGCTACAGCCGGGGCATGTCCAACGCCCTCAACGTGGTCAAGAGGGACATAGGGGATATCCTGTCCAACCGCGGCCACCTGATAACGCTGGAGGCCGTGGCCGTGCCCCTGCCCAAGTGAGGGCCAGCGCGGCCGCCGGCCGGCCTTCTTGGCCGCCTGTCTTGGCCGCCAACGTCCGGCGGCCGCCCTCCCGGTAATCCGGAAAGAAACATCCAAGGAAAGACCCATGGACCGCGAGAAGACGCATGTTCCCGACAAGCTGGCCCTGATATTGCTGGCCTCATTGGCCCTGGCGCTCCTCGCGGCGTTTCCCGGCCCGGCCAGGGCCGCCATAGCCAAGAAGGGGACGGTGAGCCCCGAAAGCGTCCAGAACCCCAAGCCGGACGACCTTGACCTGTTCCTGCCCATGCCGTGCGGCCTGTCCATGGCCTTCAGGGTGGTCGCGCTCCCGGTCTCGGGGAAGGTCGCGGATTTCGAGACCTTCCTGGGCTCCGACGCCGACTCGGACGACGCCTTCCTGGCCAACCGCCACCGGGTGTTCCTTGGCTCGGGCCTGTCCCTGGAGAACCTCCCGGAGCCCATGCGCGCCGTGGCCGCCAGGGCCCTCGAGGGGGTCAGCCAGGACCAGGTTTACCTGATCGGCAAGTACGAGGTCTCCGAGGCCCAGTGGGACTCCGTCATGGGCGACGGGAAGTGCGCCCTCTCCGAGAGATCGGCCCGGCCCAAGGCCGAGATTTCCGTCTTCCAGGCCCGCGAGTTCGCCGGCCGGTACATGGACTGGCTGGCCGGCAACCGGCCCGAGGCCCTGCCGTCCTTCCCCGACGACCCTGAGGCTGTCGGGCTGGTGCGCCTCCCGACCGAGGAGGAGTGGGAGTATGCGGCCAGGGGCGGCCACAAGGCCAGCACCGACGACATCAGCACCCAGCCCTTCTTCGACCTGCCCGACAAGGCCAACCCCAGGGAGTATGGGCTTTTCCAGTCCCCCGGCCAGACCCCCGAGGTCGAGCCGGGGGCCATCGGCCGATGGAAGCCGAATCCCCTGGGCCTGTACGACACCGCGGGCAACGTGGCCGAGATGACCTCCAGCCCTTTCCGGATGACCATCGACGGCCGCCTCCACGGTTCCGCCGGCGGCTTCGTCCGCAAGGGCGGCTCCTTCGGCGACAGCTACGATGGCGTCCTGCCTGGCAAGAGGATCGAGGTGGCCCAATACTACGAGAACGGCCCGACCCTCTCGAAGGACCTGGGCCTCAGGCTCCTGGTCTCGGCGCCCGTGGCCGTCGGCCCCGGCGCCAGGCTGGAGGAGCTCAGGTCCATCTGGGCCGCCCCGGGGCCTGGCCAGGGCCCGGCCCCGGAAACGCTGGAAGTCGACGAGGCGAGGTTCGCTGGCGTCGAGTCCCTCTCTCCCATCGAGAAGGTCGAGCTTCTCATCTCCACGGCCACGGGCGAGGACCAAAGGAAGCTCTTTGAGTCAATAAAGTATGACTTAAAGGACTTGGACCTGATGAACGCCAACAAGGAACAGATGGCCATCAGGACCAATTGCCGCAGCCTTATGTTTGTTGTATACTCCATGCACAACACGGCCAAAAGGCGACAGGACGCCCTGGCTGACGCCCAGATGGTCGAGGCCGACCTGGAGCTCCTGGAGTCGCTGAGGGGCTCGGCCGGGCGCGAGCAGCTTAGGCGGATCCAGGATCTGGTGGCCGACAACCAGAAGAAGCACGATCGGCTCAAGAATCAGGCCGAGGGCTTCGACCAGGCCATCTCCAGGGAGTTCGGCCACTACCTGGATCTCCTGGGACGGCATGCCGGCTTCGACCGCCTGGCGGTCAACGGGATCCTCAGGCTCATCGAGCAGGACATCAAGGGCGACGACATCTACGCCCGGGCCATGCGCGCCGCCTTCCAGCAGGTCAGCCGGGACCTGGGGCGCTGGCGCTCGGGCAAGACGGACATGATCAGCGTCGGCAACATCCTGGAGAACGCCATCTGAGGCCAGCCCAGCCCCAAGCGGGCGCCGGATTCGGGACATGGACGTAAAACCCAAGAAAATAATGCTCGTCGATGACAACCTCACCAACCTCAATGACGGCCAGTCGGCCCTGGCCGGCCAGTACGAGGTCTTTCTGGCCACCTCGGCCCCCAAGATGTTCAAGCTCCTGGGCCGCGTCACCCCGGACCTGATCCTCCTGGACGTGGAGATGCCGGACGTGGGCGGCTACGAGGCCATCAGGAGGCTCAAGGCCGACGCGGCCACGGCCTCCATCCCGGTCATCTTCCTCACGGCCAAGAACTCCATCGAGAACGAGCTCGAGGGCCTTTCCCTGGGGGCCGTGGACTACATAACCAAGCCCTTCTCCCACCAGCTGCTCCTCAAGCGCATCGAGCGGCACCTGATGGTGGAGGCCTTCAACCATGACCTCCAGCGCCTGGTCGACGAGAAGACGTCGACCATAGTCTCCATGCAGGCCGCCGTCTTCGACCTCCTGGCCGAGGTGGTCGAGTTCCGCGACGACGTGACCGGCGGCCACATCAACAGGACCCAGCGCTACATAGGCCTGATGCTGGAGGCCATGTTGGAACGTGGCCTGTACCTCCCCCAGATCTCCCGGTGGGACTTCAGGCTCATCGAGCTCTCCTCCCAGCTGCACGACCTTGGCAAGGTGGCCATCAGGGACTCAATTCTCCTCAAGCCCGGCAAGCTGACGCCGGAGGAGTTCGAGGAGATGAAGAGGCACACCACCTTCGGGGCCAAGATAATAGGCAGGATGGAGGGCGGCCCCACGGATCTCAATTTCATAGCCCACGCCAAGATCATGGCCCTGACCCACCACGAGCGCTGGGACGGCCAGGGCTACCCAGGCGGCCTGTCCGGCGAGGCCGTGCCCCTGGAGGGCCGCCTGATGGCCTTCGCCGACGTCTACGACGCCCTGACTTCCAGGCGACCCTACAAGCAGGCCGCCAGCCACTCCGAGGCCGTGGACATTATCAGCCAGGGCAGGGGCAGCCAGTTCGATCCCCTCCTGACGGACATATTCCTGGACATCGCCGACAGGTGGCCGGCCAAGGCCGATCCTGGCCCGGCCTTGGCCGGGCCGCCGGAGCCTGGGCCAGGCCCGGCGGACGACCCTGGCCGGCCCGGGCTTTCCAGTTCCCCGCCGTGCCCACGGGCGCCCGGTCCCCAGCCGAAGGACCGGTAAGGCCGTCAGTTTTTTGCCTGTCGGCGCCTTGGCGCGTTTCACCGGCGGCACATGGCCGTTTCCCTTCCCCTGACGCAGGTCTGGACCATATGAGACGACTTTTCTTGGCGGCCTTGGCCTGTTTCCTTCTGGCGGCCCCCTGGGCCCTGGCCCAGGAGCCGGGCGGGCCCGAAAGCGGGCCCGACCTTGGCGATCTGTCCCGGTTGGCCGAAAAGGGCGACTACGAGGCCACCTATGAGCTGGCCCTCAGATGCTACCTCGGAAGCGAGGAGGAGAGGGATCCCGCCAGGGCCTACGGGCTGGCCAGGCCCCTGGCCGAGGGCGGCGACCCGTTCTTCCAGTTCCTCGTCGGGGACATGTTCGCCACCGGCGAGGGCGTGGGGCAGGACCACGTAGAGGCGGCCCGGTGGCTGGCCCTCTCGGCCGGCCAGGGCCAGCCGGAGGCCCAGTACGGCCTCGGACTCCTCTATGAGGAGGGCAGGGGCGTGGGCCAGGACCTGTCCCAGGCCCTCAGGCTTTACCGGCTCTCGGCCGAGCAGGGCTACCCCGAGGCCCTCTTCAGGCTGGGCGACATGTACGAGAACGGGCAGGGCGTGGCCAGGGACTCGGCCGAGGCCGAGAAATGGTTCCGCCTGGCCGAGGAGGGCGGTTCCTAGCGGCCCTGGCCCCCGGCCGGGTCCAGGTCCGGGCAGGCTTGTTTCTCGGGGGTGCGGGGAGACGTCCAGGGGCCTGCCTGGGCCAATCTGGGTTTCGTCGGCATGTCTCTTTTGGTCGCCACAAACGTTACCCGTGGTAATTTATGACCCCTATGAAAAAGTATACTCTTTTCATCTAATGTGGGCTTGATTTATCCGTGATCTTGCCCTATGATAAAACCCATATGGGGTGATAAGGATGGATGCTCAGGAGAAATATGAATACTGGCTTGACACGGCGGAGTATGACCTAGTTACTGCCGAAGCCATGCTGAAGGCCGGTCGTTGGCTTTATGTCGTTTTCACCTGCCAGCAGGCGATTGAAAAGCTCTCCAAGGGACTTTATACGCTTTATATTGATGATAATGTGCCATATACACATAATATCAGTGGTCTTATTGAAAAAATTGAAAAACTTTTGCCAGAGCCGGTGACAGATGAACGCTACAACTTATTTGAGAGCCTGACATCGCATTATTTGAATGGGCGTTACGCTAACTTCAAGCAGAAATTAAACGAACGCCTGAGCGAGCGGGTCGCCACGGATTATCTTGAGCGGTCAAAGGAGGCTTTCGCATGGCTTTTGACGATGAAACCCTAAACAAGATCGTGGGCGACTATGTGGCTGACGTGAGAAACGCCATGCCAATTGACCACGCTTATCTTTTCGGCTCCTATGCCAAGGGAACCGCTACCGAACATAGCGATATTGACTTGTGCTTTTTTTCCAGCAGTTTTGAAAACCAGGACACGGTGGACATTATGACTCGCCTATTCCGCTTGACAAGAAAATATAAGGGGATTGACATTGAGCCTTGGGGATTTCCGACCTCGGATTTATATGATGACAATCCTTTTATCAAGGAGATTTTAAGGACTGGCCGGGAAGTATGACAGATTAGGTATTCTGGATATAGGTTATATTTATAAAAATTTTACTAATATTATAGATATATTTAATCTGTTTAACGATATTAATAAAGTGCGATGAGTTATTGGACTTAAATTTACTTTTTTAATTAATAATTATGTTAAATGTTAAATGTTTAATGATTAATATTTAGACAAAAATTTATTTTTACAATGTTTTTATGTGCATATTATAATGTCATTAATTTATACTCAGTATATCAAGAAAAAGATCTTCTTGCCTAAATATTTTTGTAAAAATATTTAGGTATAATATTACACATTTTTTTAAATATGAAAATACTATATTGTTATTTTTGATTTAATTTTTATATTTTTTAGTTAAAAATCAGTAATCATATTATTATATCTTATATTAATATTTTTTTGTAAATAACAAACTATTATTGTATCTATTCTGCAAATTTAAATATATTGCACTAAAAATGTAAAATATTATATGATATTTTTTATTACCTGTTTTAAATTTTTTAATTATAAACAATAATCCCAGCCAGTTTTATCTCGGTCTATTTTATGTTCCCCGCCAGACATACCAGGTTATTCGCCCTGTGTAGTGCCCTGTTCATTCTTTCGCTATCACTGATGCTTTCCCTGACGGCGTACAACCGTTCGTTCATAAACGGCTATCTGCGCGGTGACGAGGATAGGCAGCTCGAGAGGCTGAGGTCCGTGGCCGAGAGTCTCTCGGCCATGGCCGATGGCCGCGAGCTGGTCGGCCTCGTCCCGGCGGAAGGCGTCGAGGCCCCGCCATATCCGGTCCCAAATAACGAGCTGGCCATGTTCGCCGAGCAGATGGGCGTCATGAGGGCCTACTTCCTCAGGATCGTCGGCGACGACATCCAGTATATCGCTGACAGCGGCCACGCTGGCGGCTTCCCCAACCAGGCCGACCCGCCGGCCCAGCTGTCCAGGGACCAGGCCATCCGGGCGGCCTTCCTGGGCAAGCCGGCCTCGTCGGCCAGCGGGCGTCCCGTCCAGGGCCGGGACCGCCTCCTGAGCGGCTTCGCCCCGGTCCGCGGCCAAGGCGGCCGGGTGGTGGCCCTGGCCGGGGTGGACGCGTGGGACGGCCAGCTCCTGTCGGCCAGGCGCCGCATGGCGGCCGTGACCTGGCTCCAGGTATTTTCCGGCATCCTGGTCCTGGCCAGCGGCCTCCTTGCCGTCCTCCTTCTGGGCAGGGAGGCCCGGAACGCCAACCAGGCCAACAGGGGCAAGACCCTGTTCCTGGCCCGCATAAGCCACGAGATCAGGACGCCCATGAACGCCATAGTCGGCATAAGCGAGCTCCTTCTGCGCCTTTCCGACAACATGCCGGCCCAGGCCCATACCTACGCCAGGAACATAAAGCAGGCCGCCGCCAATCTCTTGTCAATAATCAACGACATCCTGGATCTGTCCAAGATAGAGTCCGGAAAGTTCGAGATCGTCGAGTCGTCGTACCGTCTGAGCCTCCTGGTCAACGATCTGGTCAACCTGGTCAACGTCAGGCTGATGGAGAAGCCGGTCCGCTTCGTGGTCTCCGTGGCCGCCAGGACGCCCGACCGCCTGCAGGGTGACGCCACCAGGGTCAGGCAGGTCCTCCTGAATCTCCTCTCCAACGCCATCAAGTACACCAACTCGGGCACCATCTCCCTTTCCCTGGACGCCGCGAGGACCAGGAAGGGGGAGATGGCGCTCAGGGCCGAGGTCAGGGACACGGGCATCGGCATCAAGCCCGGCGACGTCCAGAACCTCTTCGGCGAGTACGTCCAGCTGGACTACAAGTCCCACCGCAACATCCAGGGCACGGGCCTGGGCCTGGCCATCGTCAAGCACCTCTGCCAGCTCATGGGCGGCGGCATCCGGGTCAGCAGCCAGTTCGGCCAGGGCAGCGTCTTCACCGTTGAGCTGCCCCAGAAGGTCGAGGACGAGGCCCCCATGGCGGCCGTCGTCGACGCCGCGGCCAAGAGGGTCCTGGTCTACGAGCGGCGGAACGTCATCGCCGCCTCCATCGACTCGGCCCTGAAGGACCTGGGGGTCCCCTTCCTGATGGTCGACGGGCGCGACTCGTTCATGCGGGCCCTGGGCGAGGGCGGGTTCTCCCACGCGATCCTGCCGGTCTCCCTCCATTCCCTCCTCAAGGCCGAGATGGCCGCCAAGTCGTTCGGGGCCAGGGTGGCCGTGACGGCCGAGGACGTCCACCCCTTCGGGCTGGAGGACGTCCGCTGCCTCTTCCTGCCGCTTTACTCGCGGCCCCTGGCCGAGTTTCTCAACGACGCCGAGAGCGAGACGGACGCGGCCCAGTCCTCCCTGGCCCTGGTCAGGTTCACCGCCCCCGGGGCCACGGCCCTGGTGGTCGACGATCTCCAGACCAACCTCATGGTCATGAAGGGCCTCCTGCAGCCCTACCTCATGAGGGTGGTCACCTGCTCCGGCGGCCTGGAGGCGGTGGAGCTGGTCCGGCGCAACGAGTTCGACATCGTCTTCATGGACCACATGATGGACGACATGGACGGCCTGGAGGCCACCAGGGCCATCAGGGACCTGGAGGGGCAGCGCTTCAAGGATCTGCCCATCGTGGCCATGACGGCCAACGCCCTGGCCGGCATGGACGAGTTCTTTGCCTCCTCGGGCATGAGCGACTTCCTCCCCAAGCCCATCGACACGGCCAGGCTCAACTCCATCCTCCTCAGGTGGCTACCCGGCGACCGCCTGGCCAAGGCCGGGCACCCGGCGGCCAAGGATCCCTCGGCCAGGGCCCGCCACGGGTTCCCGCCCCTCAGGGGCATCGATACCTCTCTGGGGCTATCCAGGTCGGGCGAAAGCCTCCCCGCCTACCTGAGGACCATGAGGTTCTTCCTCAGCGACGTCAAGGACCTGCCCGGGGCAGTGAGGAGCGCCTGGCACCGCGACGACGGCAAGGCCCTGGCCGCCCTGGCCCACGCCCTGAAGGGCAGCTGCGGGGCCATCGGGGCCGGGCCCCTGGCCGACAGGGCGCTCTCCATAGAATCAGCCGTGGTCTCGGGCGATCTGGGCTTCGTGGCCGAGAACGTCGAGAACCTCCTGCGGGAGCTGAACGAGGCCATCGAGGATCTCTCGGCCTTCGTCGGCCAGGCCGAGAGCGAGGGCGGGGAAGGGGATGGTCAGGCCAGCCCGGAGCTCATCGGCCAGGAACTGGCCGTCCTGAGGAAGGCCTTCGCCGAGACCGACGCCGGGGGCATCGACAGGGCCATCAGCCGTATCCGGGGCCGGCCCATCCCCCAGTGGCTGCGCCTGTCCCTGGACGAGGTCTGGGGCCACTTCCAGGAGGTCGAGTACGAGGAGGCCATCGAGCAGATCGACCGCCTGCTGGAGGGGGACCTCCTGGCAGGGGGCCACGGCCCAAGGCCGCAGGACCGCCTGGCCAACTGAGGCCGCCAGGCCCTCCCGGGGGGCACCCGCCTGGCCCGCCGCCGGCTGGGCCCCATAGACGCGAAATCGCTCGATTGGTGGTTGACATTGCGCGGCTGGCGGGTTAAATTTACGAAAATCGTTTCGTTAAATGCCAGCTGGCCATGATGACTTCAAATGTTCCGTAATGGCCAGTGGTTTGAAAGTTTTTATTGCCTTGCTTCTGCCATGGCGGTTTTTTAATGTATTGCCGTTGACTTCTATAATCCGGCCATTGTCTATTTATCTGTCCTTGGAGGGATGTTTTCCGATGAAGAGCAAATTCCTTGAACGCAAGTCCGCCCCACTGGTCCTGATCCTGGTGGCCTCCCTGCTCCTCTCGGCCGGCTGCGGCTCCAAGTACGGACCCCAGACGGTCAAGGTCCAGTACTATCCCGACTGTTACCAGCCCGTGGCCGATCTCAGGTCGGCCGACGAGAAGATGAGGAAGGACGTCCTGACTGGCGCCCTGGTCGGGGCCGCCACTGGGCTGGTGGTCGGCCTGGCCACCTCGGGGACCGCCAGGGGGGCGGTCATAGGCACCGCCGTGGGCCTCGTGGCCGGCCTGGCCGGATCCTATCTGATCTCCAGCTCTCTCCAGGAAAAGGCGCTCCAGGAACGCTTCGCGGCCTACAACACGGCCATCGACGCCGAGACCAACAACCTCAACGTGGCCGTGAAGTTCGCCAAGGCGACCTGCGACTGCTACTCGAGCTCCTACAAGGCCCTCAAGAAGGCCTACCAGAAGGGCGGCATGTCCAAGGAGGAGATGCTGGTGCGCCTCAAGGAGATCCGGGACGGCAACAACGACGCCATCAGGGTCCTCGAGATATACAAGGCCGATTACGTTAAGCACACCGAGACCTTCGACGAGGTCGTGAGGCTCGAGCAGGCCAGGACGGCCGACAGGGCCCCCAAGAACACGGTGAGCCAGTTCAAGAAGAAGCAGACGACCTTCAGCGCGGCGGCAAAGAGGACCGACAATACCCTGGATCTACTGACGAAGAACAACAGGATTATAGAGGATGAGATAAACGCCCGCGAGTTGGCCATAAGGGGTGCCAACATCCTGGCGGTCAACGGTCAAGACCCGCCGGCCCAGGCCAGATAGACCCTTCCCAGCCCAAAGAGCCAGCCCCAAGGCCCCTGCCTCCTGGCAGGTTCCTTGGGGCTTTGCCATTCCCTGGTTCTCGTCAGCATCCAGCTGGCTGTATTACGGGCCCTCCAGGCCTTAATGATCTATATGTTCTGACTTAAATGGCTAACTGGACGTCTATGATTCTGCAAATAGCCTACTGGTTAGAATTCTGCTGAATTAAAGCCTGACAACTGAGGTAGCGCCTGATCATTTTGGCTTTCTCAGGGTTTCCTGCAGGGCCAGCTTTGCCGCTTGGCGACAAAAAGGAGACCAGAATTGGAAAAAGTCAAGTCTATCGACAAAATTGCAAATGGATTCGGATGCGATCTGGGTCGCTTCGCCATCCACATCAGCCGCAAGCGCCTCATCGGTGTGCAGCGGCAACTGAAGGCAGCAAATGTACCATACCGCAACTTTGAAATCCTGAACCTGGGCCAAATGCGAGCGCCAGTATTTCGTGGTCATCAACCCCAACCTCAACCCCGAAGAGCGCGAGCGCCAGAGCTTACAAAAAGAGGAGTACTACGTCACCCTCACTAAGGGCCGCTACAAGGTGGCGGTGAAGGTGATCGATATTTTCGGCAACGACACCACCAAGGTGATCGAGATGAAGCTGTGAATTCCAACCCCCTCGAATTCGAGTGGTTTAGCCGATGGATTATTGAAGGCAATACCTATGGCATTGAAACAATTGCAAGTTAAAGATGTTGAAGTTCGCTTGGTCGGCCTTGACCAGGCCGATTATATTTCACTTACCGACATCGCTAAATATCGTAGTCCTTCCGACGCTTTTATTGTTATACCCAATGCCTAAAAGATCTGCCATGTCTTGTTGCAAGTGCTCAAGGCCTATCGCTGGCATATTTGGCAAATCATTAAGGTCTTCAGTATATCAACAATTGGATGCGCAGCCGTGACACTATCGAGTTCTTGGGTCTCTGGGAAAAACTGAGCAACCCCAATTTTAAACCTATCGAATTCGAGAGGTTAAAAAACGAGGCCGGCAGCAACTATTTTGTCCTATCACCCCAACGGTGGATCGAGACCACCGGGGCAATTGGGATTATTTCCAAGTCGGGGCGCTATGGCGGTACTTTCGCCCACAGCGACATCGCCTTCGAGTTCGCGTCATGGATTTCGCCGGAGTTCAAACTCTATTTGCTCAAAGAAGTGCAGCGGCTCAAAGAGGAGGAAAATAGGCGGTTTGGCTGGAACCTGCGACGCGACATAGCCAAGCTCAACTATCGCATACACACCGACGCCATCAAGGAACGGCTCATTCCACTGGAGGTCAGCGCCAGCCAGGCCAGCGCCGTCTACGCTTCCGAGGCCGACCTGTTGAATGTGGCCCTCTTCGGCCAAACCGCCGCCCAGTGGCGGAATGCCCATCCTGGCGACAAAGGCAACATGCGCGATTCGGCCAACGTCACCCAATTGGTTTGCCTGGCCAATCTGGAAAATCTGAACGCCGTGTTCATCCAGGGGGGGCTGCCCGAATCCGAGCGCCTGAAACGATTGAACGCCTTGGCCATCCACCAGATGACCCTTTTGACCGACCATCCTACTATGAAAAAACTGAAAGGTTGAACAATGCCCTTTCCGCCGGATTTCCCGCAGAACCCGTACACCATTCTGTTGGTGGACAAAATCTTAGTTGATGGCGAGTTCATCAGGCCCCATGGCACTGAGGAGATGGACATCATCAACCCCTCTACTTCCGAGAAAATGGCTACGGTCGTCCTGGGCGACGAGGAAGATGCGAGGCAGGCCATAGAGGCGGCCAGATGCGCCTTCCGGGTCTATTCCCAGACGACGGCCAAGGAACGCCAGGAATGCCTGCGCCGTCTCCGCGACGCCGTCCTGGAGAGGGCCGGGGAGATGACCGACGCCTGCGTTCAGGAATACGGGGCCCCCGTGGGCGTGGCCAGGGCCAGGACCAGCCTCACGGCCAACGCCTTCGCCTTCGCCGTGGAACTCCTGGACGAGTTCGAGTTCGTCGAGCGCGTTGGCCAGGCCAAGGTGGTCCTGGAACCCCTGGGGGTGGCGGGGATCATCACCCCCTGGAACGCCTCCAGCTCCCAGATCGCCATGAAGCTGGCCTCTGTCCTGGCCGCCGGCTGCACGGCCGTCATCAAGCCCAGCGAGCTTTCGGCGACCCAGACCGGCATAATGATGGAGTGCCTGGCCGCCGCCGGGCTCCCGGCCGGCGTGGTCAACCTGGTGAACGGCAGGGGCGAGGTGGTAGGGAACGAGATCTCCTCGAACCCCGGCGTCGATCTCGTCTCCTTCACCGGGTCGACCAGGGCCGGCCAGGCCATATACCGCAACTCGGCCGAGAGCATGAAAAGGATCACCCTCGAGCTGGGCGGCAAGTCGCCCAACGTCATCCTGGACGACGCCGACCTGGGGCAGGCCCTGCCCCAGGCCGTCCTGGACTGCTACGGCAACAACGGCCAGATGTGCATCGCCGCGAGCCGCCTCCTGGTCCCGGAGGCCAGGCTGGACGAGGCCCTGGCCTTGGTCAAGAAGGCGGCCGAGTCGGTCAAGGTGGGCTATCCCTGGGAGGAGGAGACCATGCTGGGACCCTTGGCCACCCTGGGACAGTTCGAGCGGGTCCAGGGCTACATAAGAAAGGGCCTGGAGGAAGGGGCCCAGCTCCTGACGGGCGGGCTGGGACGGGTCGAGGGGCTGGAGGGCGGCTATTTTGCGAGACCCACCGTCTTCCACAAGGTAAAGAACTCCATGGCCATCGCCAGGGAAGAGATCTTCGGCCCGGTCCTCTCGGTCATTTCCTACAGGGACGAGGACGAGGCCGTGGAGATAGCCAACGACAGCCCTTACGGGCTAGCGGCCTACGTCAGCTCCACTGACCTCGACCGGGCCAACAGGATCGCCGGTCGGCTGGTCGCCGGCCGGGTGGTCATAAACGGACCCCGCAACGACCTCAAGGCCCCCTTCGGCGGCTTCAGGCTGTCTGGTCTGGGCCGGGAATACGGGGCCTACGGCCTGAGGGCCTGCCTGGAACCAAAGACCATCCTGGGTCCCTGCTGACGCCGCCTTCCGACCGCGGAGCAGTGCCGTCCCGGGGACGGGGGCCAAAATGTCTCGCCCGGCCTTCCTTGGGGAAGGAGTTGGTTCTGGCGCCATTCGAGACAGAAAACCTGGATTATGCCGTCGTCGGCCGCACGGTGGTCTTTCGGCTCATGACAGGCGTCCAAAGGACCGGGACCTTGGGCTGGCCAAGCTTCGTCCGGTGGCCTGGCAACAGGCTGTTACTGGCCTTTCCTGGCCTAATCTGGTGGCCCTGGGGAGCCACCTGGGGGCTGTTTCGCGGGGCCAAGTCTGCCATGATGCCTGTAAGGCCAATTTAGGGTGCCCTGCCCTCTATGAAAAAAAAGTATCCGTCCATGACCTTCCCACTGGGGACCAAGGCGTTTGATTATTTGGGCTGGACGCCGGGACTGCCTCCAGTTATTGACATTGGGATGTGGCGACAAAACAGGTGAGAAGCCATGAAGAACCTAATGATGATCTTTGAAGAAATGGATTTGAGAGAGTAAAATTATAGATTTTTTGGCGTATATACGCTATACGGAAAACAATAATATCAAACCGTGTTTTTATGATTAGCAGGAATAGGCCTGTTTATGACCAGCTACATACCGTTTCTGGCGTTTATTTTCATCGGTGCGTTCACGCCTGGCCCCAACAACTGCATGGCATTATCCCATGCAGCCCGTGGATTGAGAAGCGGCGTGACTTTTTCCGTCGGGGTGTTCGGGGGGATGCTCATAACCATGTCGGCTTGTGGATTGTTAAGCAGCTTTCTCACCCGGCATCTGGATTCCGCCGAGCTCATCATGAAGATTATAGGGTGCGCCTACATGGTTTGGCTGGCATGGCGCCTGTGGAAATCCGGCGGCGTCAATGACGGCCCGGTTCAGGGACAAAGAAAACTTCTGATAACCGGTTGCGCTCTCCAGCTGGTGAACCCTAAACTCATCGCCTACGGTATAACCGCTTTCTCGGTTTTCATCCTACCAAGTTTCCATGAGGTCACAATCCTTATCTGGTTCGCTGTGCTGTTGGCGGTTGTGGGCTTTGCCGGAACTCTCACCTGGGCTTTTTGCGGCGCTGGCCTGAAGAGAATCTTCCAAGCTCATCCGACGCTTATCAATAGAGTTCTCGCCGTTCTGGTCCTGGTATGTGCGGCTTCACTAATTATGTAGCTCACTGTATATTTTTATAGCGTATATACATTATATCTGTATGATTTTTATAAAAACACAGCTCCGATCCTGGATACCAATGTTAAGAAGTGAGTATGTCCCCCCTTAGATTTGTTAAGTAACAACCACCAGCTAAAGCTGGTGGCTTACTCTTTTTTTCTGCGACTAAAGTCGCTTTTGAGCAGCTAAAGCCGCTCTGAAGATCGACATCAGCCAATCTCAGCACCATGTCTCGGTACCCAGTACAAATAATCAGTCGTCTTGTTCCTCAGTTAACGGGCCATTAACGAATACCGCTTTCTCATATCTGAGGATGGGACAGCTTAATCTGTTGTTGACATTGTGCGCCGGGATGCTGTCTGGAAACAAAGCGGCTGAAATCAGGATATTAGTGTCGATCAAGACCAGCATTGGTCCCGTTCCTCAGCCCGCATTTCAGACAACAAGGCCACCACATCTTCATCTGCGTGTAATGAAGCTTTTTCGGCTTCGCCCTTCATGGAAGTTTGCAGCATTTTCATGGCATAAACGGCTGAATTCATCATAATGACCTGATCATCCTGACGAATTAATGTCACCCGGTCGCCGGTGCGCACACCGAGTGCTTCTCGAATATCTTTCGGCAGGGTGATCTGTCCTTTGGCCATCACTTTGGCATTATCAACTATAATGTTTTCCATAAAAACTCCTTCGCAAATGTCGCCTGGTAATCCCTACTTACCATACATTTCAGTATGGCTGTTTGACGAGATTAAAGCGAGTCGCTGTAAAGTTGAAGATCAAAGAAACTGCTTATACCTCACGAAAGGCTAAAAAACTGGTAAAATTCTGTGCGCCCCAGCCCTGCCGTCAGGGCCTTGGCGGGATATCTGGGCCGAATTGCCCGCCCGTCCCATGCCCTCGTCCCAGGACGGGAGTCCTTTGGGGCCACAAGCGTTGGGGGCACTGGCCAAGGGCCGGGCGTGGAGCGGTTTCGCAAGTACCTGGGCTGCCTTGGCTTGACGCCACCGCCGGGCTGGTCCATAATATGCCATGGCAGGTTTAATATTCCCATTTTTACGATCGCGCCACACCTGTCGAACGGAGAGATCGTGTACCATCGCTGCGCTGAGATCCTTGGCCGTCATGCGGCCAAGGTCTTCGAGATCATGAGCGGCCTGCGCCCTGACCGGCTGGAGATAGTGGAGGCCGACATCTTGAACGGGCCACGCTTCCCGCTGGGCGTCAGGGTCGATTTTGCCGGCCGCGACGGGGAGGGCGGGGGGATTTCCGGTTTTTTCGTCTGCGCCTTCGAGACCATCGACTCGGCCTGTGACATCGCCTCGGCCATAGCCAACAAGCTCGGACTGGAGCCTCCCTCGCCTGACGACGCCGTTGGCATCGACAACGTGCTGGGCGAGTTCCTGAACATCGTCATCGGCCTGACCTGCTCCGACTGGGCTGACCATGGCCTGGCGACCGAGTTTGACCCGCCCCAGGCCCTTTCCAGGCAAGGCCAGGCGGATTCACCCGCCGGGGCCCTGGCCTTCCACCTCACCATGGCCACCGCCGGCCATCCCCCGGTCTCCGTCTACCTGGTCTTTCTCCCGGGCCAGGCCGGACCCGCGAAGTAGACGGGGCCAGCGGATGTCTCCCCAGGGCCAGCCACACTGGAAAAAGCTCTTCTCGGCCTCCCACTTCGCCATCGGGACGCTCCTCATCGTGCCCAACGACATGGTCCGCAACATGGTCGGCGAGGAGATCCTCACCAACCGCGAGGTGGTCATGGGCCCCCGGGTCATGTCCTTCAACCTGTTGGAGAAGATTCTTTCCGGCGAGCTTGGCCCTGCCCCCATCGACGGACTGCTGAGGCTCATGGCCCTGAACGCGGCCGCCCCGGACGTCTGGGAGCCCCTTGGCCTGCCGGGGCACCTGGAGCCCGCCCGGGTGATCGAGCTGGCCGACCAGCTGGGCGACGGCCTGGACCGACTGCGGCTGGCCGGGGTGTCCTGGGAGACCCTGGAGGGCCTGGAGCCCAGGGAGCTTTCGGCCGCTCTGGCCGCCATTGGCCGCCGCTACGAGGCCTGGCTGGGCGACCGCGACGACCAGTTCAGCCGCCGGCGCAAGCTCCTGGAGGCCCTGAGGGGCGGCCACCAGTTCGATGCCCTGGCCGAGATAGAGTCCGTCCACTGCCACCACTCGTCCAGGCTCTCGCCCTTCGAGGCCGAGCTCCTCAAGGCCCTGGCCGCCCGGTACAGGGTCAATCTAAGGCTGTCGGCCCCCAGGTGGCTCCTGGAGGAGAATATTCCCCCCGGGACCGGCTACCACCGCCTGCGCCTGGTCAGGGACCTGGAGGGCTCCCAAATCCCGGGCCTGGATCTGACCTGGGCCGATCCGCAGAAGCCCGATCGCCCCGAGGTGCCCGAGGCCCTGCGCTACGCCTCGGAAAACCTCTTCGGGCCGCAGCCCCAGGGCCCGGCCCCCGATCCGGCGGGGGTCCTGTCCATCCTGGCCGTTCCCACCCGCTACCACGAGGTCGAGGAGGTTGGCCGCAAGATCAAGGCCCTCCTGGTGGGAGGCATCCCGTCCCATCGCCTGGCCATCGCCGTGCCGACCCTCTCGCTTTGGCTGCCCTCCATCCTGGACGTGGCCAGGCGCTTCGGTCTCTCGCTCCGCTACCGCCGGGGCATCCCCCTGTCCTCCTATCCGCCCGTCTCGGCCCTCCTGGACCTGGTCAGCCTCTGGGACTCCAACTGGGAGCTCACCCGGATTCTCAAGATCCTGGAGTCGCCCTACTTCGAGTTCGGCCTCGATGGCCTCCTGCGGCCCTTCCTCCACGAGATAGGCATATCGGACGAGCGGGCCGCGGGCGGCTTCAAGGCCAACTTCGACAAGATATCGGACCCGGTCCTCAGGGAGAAGCTGAAGCCCACCTACCTGGCCGTGGGCCGCCTGAAGCAGGCGGCTATGAACCTGTCGTCGGCCAAGACATGGAAGTCGTTCCGTGACAGGCTCCAAAGCATCCTCCGGGGCTTCGGCTGGCCGGGCAGGGTGCTGGCGGAGCCGCAGGGGCGGGGCTACGAGCACGAGTTTTGGCTCAGGACCTCGACCGACAGCATCTCCGTAGAGCGCATGGCCAACCTCCTCCACAGGCTCTTCGACGCCCTGACCGTCAGCCAGCATGCCCCGCCGGTGAGCCTGGCCTCGTTCAAGCTCTGGCTCCACAGGACCATGTCCGAGACGGCCATGGAGGAGCACGGCGGCAGCGAGATGGGTGTCAAGGTCCTCAATTACTTCGACCTCCACGGGGCCTTCTTCGAGGCCTTGTTCCTGATGGGCTTAAACGACAAGGTCTTTCCCTCAGCCCAGGCCGAGGGCTGCTGGTGGCCCGAGGAGCTGGTGCAGTCCCTGGCCACCACCTCCCTGGGCCGGAGGCTCTGGTCCAACGCCGCCGAGAACTACCAGCGTGAGGAAGACATCGTGGCCCAGGCCCTGTCCCAGGCCAAGAGGGTGGTCATCTCCTACCAGACCTCGACCGAGGACCAGCGCCCGGCACTGCCGTCGGCCATCGTCGAGAGCCTCATCGATCTCTGGCCGGATGGGGTCCTCAAGGCCGAGAGGCCCGGCTGGCCGCTCCCGCCCCCGGCCGATCGGGTTTGCGACGCCGGGGAGCTGTGGCTGAACCTGGCCGTGAACCACCCGGCCCAGTCAGCCCCGGAGATATTCAAGAGGCTGTCCCGGCGTCCCATGGAGGAGGCCGAGGGCCTGTGGGCCTCCATCCCCACCAGGCGCAAGAGCCTCAACCTCCTCCAGGAGCGGCTCTCGCCACAGCTGCTGGAGGCCTGGCTTGGCACCCTCCCGCAGTACCTGGGGCGGCCCCTGGCCACGGTCAGGCCGCTGGTGGGCTTCTCCGAGTGCCCACGCCGGTTCTGGTACCAGGAGATCCTCTCCGTCGCGGCCTGGCCGGGGACCATGGAGACCTGGTCCGGCCGGGCCCAGGGCGAGGTCATCCACCAGACCCTGGAGAAGTTCCTGGGACCGCTGGTCTCCCACGAGACCAGGGACTTCGGCGCCAGCCGGCTCAAGTACATATACTGGGAGCGAGTCCACCGGCATTTCTGCTCCCGCCCGGTTGGCCGCCGGCCAGTCTACTCCGCCATCTCCAAGAAGCTTGAGGCCTCGCTGATGGCCTGGGTCGAGCGCCACAAGGACCTGGCCAAGGTCAATGTGGCCGCCCTGGAGTGGTCCTTCGGCAACAGCCAGGGCCATGACGCCCCGCCCTACATGGTCGACTCGCCCTCCGGTGCCTTCTTCTTGACCGGCCGGGTAGACCGCATCGACTGGGAGGGAGGCCACGTGGTGGTCAGGGACTACAAGACCAACCGCGGCCTCATGTACGAAAGCGGCGGGCAGAGGCCCAAGGAGGGGCTCAGGCCCAGTTGGCACTACCCCATGATCCTCTATGCCCTGGCGGCCGGCCAGCACTTCAAGGCGGAGCCCCAGGCTGTCATAGAGTTCGTCGATCCCAGGGAGGGCGAGGACCAGCTGGGGATCGAGATGGGCGAGCCCGCAGAGTTCTCCCAGCTGTGGGAGGAGCTCATGAAGGGCGAGCTCGGGGGGCCCTCAGACGAGAGCCATTGCCAGTACTGCCAATACACCCGCCTATGCCGTCCGCGGTCTTCGGCCGGTTCCGAGGAAGCCAATGACAGCCAGTCCTGAGGCCGCATGGCCGCGTCTGGTCCGGACCATGGGTGGCCGGCCATGAGCGCCGAGTTCAATACCTCCCAGACGGCCGTCCTGGACAGCCGCAGGAACTTCTGCGTCATAGCCGGGGCCGGGAGCGGCAAGACCGGGACCATGGTGGAGTACATCATCAGGTTCATCGAGGATGACCTGGAGAACAACTCCATTACCCAGGTCCTGGCCCTGACCTTCAGCGAGAAGGCGGCCGCTGAGATGAGCGAGAGGGTGGCCAGGGCCATCAGGGATCGCCTCAAGGCGGCCAAGCAGGCCGGCCACGACAAGCTGGCCGCCCAATGGGAGCGCGAGTTCCGCCGACTGGGTCAGGCCGAGATAGGGACGATACACGGCTACTCCTTTGGCCTCATAAAGTCCTACTCCCACCTCCTGGGACTCCCCATGGATCTGGAGGTCGACGCGGCCGACTCCCCGGAACTGGACCTGGACGAGGTCATCAAGGACCTCCTGAACAACAATGACCCCGATCTCTCCTATCTCCTGAGGCTCATGCCCCTTAAGGCCGAAAACGGCCCCTCCATCTCCCGCTGGCTTCTGAGCTGCGTCACCAGGCAGACCTCCTGGGGCCTCCAGGGCCTGGCCAGCGGCGTGCAGCCACCGTCCTTTAAGGTCGGCTCAGTCCTGGAGGAATTGGCCCTGGCCGTGGCGGAGGCCAAGAAATACGTCGAGGGCCAGGAGTTCGACGAGGAAAAGTACCCCCGGCCGGCCGAGGGTGTCAGGCGCCTGGCCGGCCTGATGGGCCGGCTCAGGGATGAGGGATCCGGGCCTCCCGATCAGGATCTCCCCATACTGTCCGAGGAGCTGCTGGTCGCTTTCCTGCCCAGGCTCCTGTCGGAGCTGGTACCCCTCAACGGCATGCTCTCGAGCTGGCGCAAGAAGGGCACCCACAACCACAAGCACGACATAGGCAAGCAGGTCGATCGCCTCAGGTCGTTCCAGGCCTCCGTCGAGGCCGTGCCGTTCACCGGGGCCCTGGTGAGGCTGGCCAACCAGGCCCCGGATCTGATGAGGGCCAGGCGCCTTGCCCGCCGGCAGATAAGCTTCGACGACATCCTCTCCCAGGCCCGCGCCCTCCTGAGGGGCAACCCCAGGGTAAGGGCCGAGGAGTCGGCCAGATGGCGCCTCATAATAGTGGATGAGTTCCAGGACACCAACCGCCTGCAGGCCGATCTCCTGGCCCAGCTCATCCCGTCCGCCGGCCAGGGCTTCAACTTCCGGGACCTGGACTGGCCCGGCCTCCCGTCCAAGCTGAGGGTGGTCGGCGACCCGAAGCAGTCCATCTACCGCTTCAGGGGCTCCGAGCCCTCCATAATGGCCGACCTGGCCTCGGTCCTGGCCAAGGGCGGGGGCGAGGTCCTGCCCCTGGACACCAATTACCGTTCCCAGGCCCGGCTGATCGACTTTTTCAACGACTTCTTCCTCGATGTGCTGCCCGAGAACTACGACCGGCAGCTGTCGGCGCGCCCGGACCTCTACCAGGGCAAGCCGGTCGTCTGCCTGACCGGCGAGGACCCGCGACCCTCGGCCAGGATGCTGGCCCCCCAGATCCAGGCCCAGCTGGTCGTCTCCTACCTCAGGGATCTCTTTGGCGGCCAGGCCGGAGTCCTGGTGGCCGACAAGGCCAGGGGCGGGGGGCCCGAGCCGCCGCCCAGGCTGCCCGTCCCCGGCGACGTGGCCATCCTCATGAGGCGGCGCAAGAACTCCGGGCTTTTCCAGGCGGCCCTGACCGAGGCCGGGTGGCCCTGCCACACGCTCAAGGGCCAGGACCTGTTCGACATCCCGGAAATCACCGGCCTGGCCGCCGCCTATCTCTACCTCTGCGGGCGCTCGCCAGACCTTAACCTGGCCGCCGCCATCAGGTCCCCCCTGGGGCCAGTCTCCGAGGAGACCCTGACCCGCCTGGCCTGGCCGGAGGCCCCCAAGCCCATCCGGCGGGCCCTGTCGTGGTACTTCCAGGACGAGGGCCGGCCCTGGCCCACCGGCGTCAACCCCTTCGAGCTGGGGACCCTCATCCGCCTCAGGCGTCTCTTCATCAACCTCAGGCCCTACGCCCTGCGCCGCCCCCCCGGCGAGATCATCGAGGCGCTGGTCGAGGAGCGGAACCTTCTGCCCCTTCTGGTGGCCGGCGAGGGCGGGTCGCCTGACCGGGTACGGAACATCCAGTATTTCATCGACTACATCAAGACGGTGCCCATGAGCGACCACTTCCGGCCGGAGGGCGCCGCGGACGTGATAGAGGGCCTCCTATCCAGCGGCCTCAACAAGGGGGACTCAGGGGACGAGTCCATGGCCGGCCTCCCCGACGAGGGCTCCATCAACATCATGACCGTCCACCGGGCCAAGGGCCTGGAGTTCCCCATCGTCGTCATCCCCGAGGCCGAGACGGGCCTCCCCAGGGACAACGCCGGCCTGAAGATTTCCGACGCCGGCCAGGTGGTGGTCAAGTTCCGCTCCGAGGCCCTGGGGACCAGGCTCGAGCCCCCTGAGTTCGAGCAGTTCAAGCGCGACGACGACGATTTCGCCCGGGCCGAGAACAAGCGGCTCCTGTACGTGGCCGCCACCAGGGCCCGCGACCATCTGGCCTTCGTGGGACGGATGGCCAAGCCGGGCACCGACTCCTGGCTAGGCATCCTGGGCACCTGCAAGGACCTCGAGCGCCACGTCGGGGTGATAAGCCCCGAGTTGGAGCCTCCCGAGGCCAGCCAGGAGACTCCCGCGGCCACTGACCAGGCCACCGCCGCGCCCACCCCTGCCCCCGACGAGGCCGGCTTCATCCCGTCCATGATCCTTCCGGCCCCCGTGGACGACTTCATCCAGCTGCGGGTCACCGAGTACAGCCGCATATTCGCCGCCTTCAAGCTGGGGGCCGCCAGCCTCGAGGAGGCCACCCGCCAGGCCAGGTCCAACCAGCAGCTGGAGGATTCCCCGATCCATGCGACCGTGGGCCCCAGGGAAGGCCCCACCAGCCCCGTTGACCTGGGCATACTCTTCCACTCGATCCTGGAGACCTCCGGCTTCGACCTCGACGAGGCCGCCTACCGTTCCCTGGCCAGGGAAAAGGCAGTTTGGCTGGGCCTGGCCCTGTCCGACGATGAGGCCAATTTTCTGGCCAGCAAGGCCTTGCGCTTCCAAAGCTGCGAGTACGGCCAGGAACTCAGGAGGACCATGGACGAGGGCCGGCTCTTCCGCCGAGAGTGGCCTTTTTGGCTGCGGCTGGAGAAGGACGAGCACAACTTCGGCCCCATCCAGCTCAGCGGGGTGGTGGACCTCTTCTACGTCAACGAGAATGGCCACGGCCGCGTCATCGACTACAAGCTGGCCAAGGCCGGCCACAGCCTGGTCTACGAGAAGCAGCTGGAGATCTACGCCCTTGCCATCAGGAAGGCCGGCTTTGCCGGCGAGCTCGAGGCCAGGATCTGGTACTCTGGGGCCTGAGGGGACAAGTGTCCCGGCTGGTCCCGGCCGCCCTGCGGCGAAGGCCCCACGGGATCTGGCTTTTCCTCAGCTCCTGGCCGGAGGCTTCAGGGAGCCGTTTCGCGTCGCAAAGGAAATGCTGCTCCTTCGGGTCGTCTCGTGCCTTCTAGCTTCAAGAATTGCTTGAAGCAATTTGTTGATTAGCTTTTCTCTCATATTCAAATGATTTTTATTATTTTTTCTGATTTTTAAATTATTATTTTTAATCTGGGTATGGCCTTCACGCATGTAAAAAGTTTTTGAAACATTATTTTGAACATCATGCATGTAAACACTATTTGCGGTACTTTCCCGACCTATAGAAAAATTAGCTTTGGCATGGATTTTGATTTATTTAATATTGGCATAATATTTGCATTATCTATATTGGCATAATTATTGCGTATGAAAATATAGCTGCTTCAAAAAAGTTAGTAGACATTTTATTTATTAAGTATAAATCAAAAACGAGCTATATATCTTTAATATTAAATCTTGTTACCGGTGATGTTATAACAGCTTGCTCCATTAGGCGTTGAAATAACTTGACTCTGGTGCTTGATGTACGATGGTTAAAACGAAACACGAACTCGTCTAAGTAGTAATCAAATTGTTTCTTACTTATACTACCCTGAAATGTACCCAGTATCCAGCGTTTAAATAAGGAAATAATTAGATGAACATTTGGTAATGCCTTTTTATTTGATGAACTTGTCTTTATTATATGATCTAATCCTAACGACTGAGGATTTGAGTAGCTGGCCCATCCATCAGTTATAACCTGGCTTCCAGACTCAATATTATTTTTAATGAAAGGAATAAGTGCGTCAGGTCCAGCTGTTTCCACAAGCCTCATCCTAATACGACCAAGCTTCTGCCCTCTCACTTCGACGGCAATAGCAGCAATATCCTTGTGGACAATCTGTCGACCATGGACGCCTTCTTCAGAACCGCCGATATATGTCTCGTCTACCTCGACAACGCCATATAGCTTGTCGCGATCTGGCCTGACCATAGCCCTTCTTAGCTTGTGCAATAGGTTCCAGGCTGTTTTATGACTTATGCCAAGTAGTCGCATGAGGTCCATTGCGTTGGCGCCATATTTCTGATTCATGATCATCCAAATGGCTCTGTACCATATCATAAGAGGAAGATGCGTATCCTGGAAGATGGTTCCCGCCATGACCCTTGTTTGGCGGCCACAAACGGAACACTGGAGGAGATGACCTGACCGCCATAGTTTTTCGCTTTGGCAATGGGGGCACTTGACACCCTCAGGCCACCTCAGCTGGATTAGGTAGTCAATGCAAGCTTCTTCGGTGCTGAAGGCCTGCTCGAAACCTAGCTGCGTAGTTGGGAACTCGACCATGTGGAAAAAA
>JAISEK010000048.1 GCA_031264145.1 Deltaproteobacteria bacterium | reverse complement strand
TCCACGAAACCCGTGCCGGAGGCGAACTCCTTGACCAGCCGCACTGTCCCGTTGAACGCTTCCCGCATGTACCCGAAGAGGGAGAACTGGGCGTCACATTCCTGGTAGGCGAACCTGTTGGACATCTTGTCGCTGTTGCCGCTCCAGAAAACTTGGTAGTCCCTGAGAAGACCGCTTATATCCGGGCCCTTGGGCCCCACATGACGCCCCTCCAGTTCCATTGGCAGACTATCCTGGAATTCCATGGCCAACATAACGGACCATGACGTCGCCATAGATGCGGTTGGCCGGGGCGTGGCTCCCATCAGGCTGTCTCTTGATCAGGCCTATGTCAAGGCAATAATTCTTGTCCTCAAAAGAAGCATCATCATCGTCTGGAACACCGCCGGTCAGGATGGGGACCATGACCCTCTTGACCCTGGGCTCCTGGAGACGGGGCACCAGGGAGCCGACATGCGCGTTCATGTCGATCTTCAGCCTGTCGGCCGCCAGGTCAACATGGCCACCCGTGATGGGCCGCGTGAAATCCCTTCCCATTTGCCGGACTATGACGTCATGGGCCAGGGCGTTGACCAGCCAGGGCTGGCCATCGGTCCAGAACATTGCCTGCTCGACAGCCCCGTCCTCGAATGCCTGGCCAGTCTCCCCCGTGTGCTGGCCATAAAGGGTCCTCACGTCCTCCCTGGAAAAATTGGCCAGGGTAAAGGCCTTCGAGATGATATTGTAAAGAATTGGATGTGCCCAGGGACTCGGGGTCATGGCGGACCCTGGCCCTGTAGTCGCGGATGTCGCACAGGCCGACAAGGGCGATTGAGCCGGGAAACGGAATCTTGGATCTTTGGGCATATCCAATCTTCAGCTGGCCCAGACAAGAGACCAGGACATCGCCGGATAGGGTATCGATTTCATCGATAAAAACGACAAGAGGTCTGTCCAGTATTTTGCAGAGAGTCTGTAGGGGCAGGGATATGGCGTTGGGCAAAGTAATGAAATAATCGTCCGATATCTTTCCCCCAACAATGCTCAAGCCTCTATGAAATTTTGAATCAAATGTAGGAATGCGTTTGCCGGCTTCCGAAAATTCTTTAACGGGTGAATCCAGCAATGAAGACACTATAATTTCGGCAATCATTGGAATAGCAGTTTCTATATTTAAAAATCTATCTAATGATTTAAAGCTACAATAAAGAGCATAATACTTGTTTTCATTATTAATTTTTTTAACTAGTGCCTTTATGGAAGTAGTTTTACCAGACTGATGGGGCGTATATAAAACGAAATAGCTGTTATGGGATAATAAAACATCAATGTTTGAAGGAATTCGTTCAATGGCAGGTAACATATAGTGATCGCATGGATTACATGGACCAGCAATGTTAAATATTCTTGGAGACGATGGTTTCATTAATTCTCCCTTGGTTTGCGGCAAAAACGCCCTTTGGGGCGGCCCTCCATTGCTGATCCACGTTATTACGCTATCAGGACGCACTAGATTCCGCGGTCGGATGTGTTTGGCGTCAAGACAGGGAGGATGCCGGACATCCCTACCGCCATGGCTAAAGGACATGGGCTTTTGGAACCCACTTCCGTCCTTGATGGCTCAAACCCATATTGGGGGACTGAAAACTCACCGCTTCCGCCATCTGGAATTACATCATGCCAGGTTCTCGACGCCGAATGGTCCCCTAGTCGGCTGGAGCACACCGGTGCCTGTGATGATGCCTTTGGCAATTCTTCATTCTCTTGTCGTAAGATGACACCCTCCTGGTCAGAGCGTGAAAAACTCTCCTCCTTGCCTTATGGCAATTATCGCAAATTATGCCCGTATTGGCAATGAACCCAGGACTATCATCAAGGACACGGGGGTAGGCGACAGTCACCATTGATTGATGGTGCCCGTCCCTCCAGAACGGCGCGTGGTTTGGCATGACGGCAGGAGATGCCTCTCGCCCGTGGAATGAAGCCGTTTTGCCAGCCGCTTCGAGAAGACGGGGCACTAACGATATCCGGGCCTGGCCGCCAGAAAACCGGCCTCTGCCCCACCCCTAGGGCCGGATGGAAGAACCCCAGTCGGCTGGAGAGGTTGTCCTTAGACATGTTCTTGGTCACGGGCACTGGGAACCAGGGACGCCCCGGCCGGATCCAGGCCGCGGCCAGGGGAGACTCTTCGTTCTTTTTGCTGTCAAAAATGTACTGCGCCAAAAATGCGACTTGGCCAACCATTAGACGCAATTGAACATTACCATTATCTGCTGTTCAATCACTGTAATGATAAATTAATCTCGATACCGGTGCCCCCCCCTGGAAATTCCTGAAGGCGTGAACAGCGAAGATGGATTTCAAGAATATGTATCCAAAGCCCATCCCAGCGGACACTTGCGGGGGACATTTCCAGGGCCGGCTATCGGGACATCGCCTGCCCCCCAGCCAACTTCCCGGAGAGCATGAATCAGCCGCCCAGGGCCAGGGCCGCACCGTAGGCCACGGTGTACTGGGGCTCGGCGACGACCCTGACCTCGACCAGAAGCTCGTCCTCCAGGGCCTCGGCCAGGCCCCTGTTCAGGGCCGGGCCCCCGTCCAGCCAGACGGCCTCCTCCACCCGGCCAAGGAGCCCGGCGGCCCTTTTGGCCACGGAGGCGTGGAGTGCCCTGATGATGGGTCCCAGGCCGACCCCCCTGGCCAGCAGGGACACGATCTCCGTCTCGGCGAAGACCACGCAGGTGCTGCTCAGCTCGACCTCCGGGCCGTCCACCCGGGACAGCTCCTGGAAACTTTCCAGGGGAGTGTCCAGGATCCTGGCGGCCAGCTCGAAGAACCGGCCCGTGCCGGCGGCGCACTTGTCGTTCATCCGGAAGTCGGCCACCCGGCCCTCCTCCGAGAGCCTCATGGCCTTCAGGTCCTGCCCGCCGATGTTGATGGCCGCTCTGGCCTGGCCCCGGCTCAGCCTGAATAGCCCCCTGGCGTTGGCGCTCAGCTCGTCGAGCCTCAGGTCAGCCGCCTGGAACAGGTTCTTGCCGTAGCCGGTCGAGGCCAGGCCATACTTCTGGCCCTGGCCGAGGCCCAGTTCCCTGAGGCCGCTCCCAATCAGGTCCAGGCCGATGGCCTCCTGCCGCGGGGCCGTGGCCGCCCTGCCGCGCCAGATCATCTCCCCGGACTCGGCGAAGACCGCCTTTATGGCCGTGCTTCCCAAGTCCAGCCCCACCCTCAAGTCCATGTCATCCTCCCATCGACGGCGAATGCCCCCCAAGAATCGCGCGGCGCCAGCCGGAACGTGGCCGCAGGCCTGCCCCAGGCCCCAAGGCCGGAGTCCATCCACCGCCATGGGCCGGGAAAGCCTGGCCACGCAGAAATCCTGGGACGCGAGGAACGGCAAGACGCGGCCACGGGCGCGGCCCTGGCCCTGGCCAGTCAGGCCTGCCCAGCGCGGGACCTCAGAGGGTCGGCCGGAAGGCCTCCAGGCGGGTGGACAGGCTGCCCCTGTCCTCGGCCGTGTAGTCGGTCTCCAGGCGCAGGAACCGGAGGCCGTTAGCCGCCAGGTCCCTCTCCAGGGCCAGGGAGTCCATCTCGTAGGGGTGGCAGCCCTTCAGGAGGTGGAACACGACCCCCCTGACGTCGGCCTCCGAGGCCGCCTCCAGGATCGGGCCCAGACGGCGCCTGTTCTCCACAAAGACCGGGCAGAGGCAGCCCTCGTGGCCGCTCTCGGCCAGGGCCGCCAGGAGGCCCTCCTCGGAACGGTCCTTGAGGGCCACGTGCCTCCCAATGAGCCTCTCGCCCGAGCACATGTCGTCGCCCAGGACGGCATAGCCCAGGTCGTCCAGAAGGTGGAGGATCTTGAAGTTGGGGAACACTATGGGCGAGCCGGAGAGGAAGACCCCGGGTCCCGTCTGGGGCGGGCGGCCGGCGAAGAAATCGGCCGCCCTCGACGCGGCCTGGCCCCAGGCGGAAACCCCGTCCAGGAAAAAAGAGCCGGTGATCAGGAAAAACCAGACCCCAGGGACCCGGCCCTCCCGGCGCAGCCTGGCCAGCCGGCCCAGGGCCGCCCTGGCCCGCCCCAGGTCCCCGATGGCCCTGGCCAGATCCCGGCGCCCGGCCTTGCGGCCGGAAATCCTCTTTAGGTATCCCCAGAGCCCGGCCACCTCGGAGAGCCAGCGCTCGGCCGACTGGGGGTTTTCCTTGCGCCTGGGGAGCTCCACGGCCCTCACCCTGGCCAGGTCCCCGAAATACAGGGAGGCCAGGCCCTCGAAGCCGCTGATCCAGTCGCAGGTGGTGGGGATGACCCAGTCCAGGCCGGCCAGGGACGGCTCCCCCACCATCCCGCCCATCAGGGAGCGGAGGAGCGGGCACATCAGGGCCGGCAGGCCAGGCGGGGCGCTGGCGGCGGCGGCCACCGAGCCGCCGTACAGGCGCAGGGGGTGGAGGTCCAGGGCAAGGAAGAGCTCCAGGGGGACCTGCAGGCACATCAGGGCCACCACCTTCCGGCCCAGCCTGGCCGACAGGGCGGCCGGCGACGAGTCCCTGGCCATCAGCTCGACGAAGTAGTCGAGCGAGGGATCGCGGTCGGGCCTGCCGGACAGCCAGTCCAGCTCAGCCCGCGCCTCGGCGGCTATCCTCCCGGCGGCCCTGTCCCTAAGCCGCCCGGCCCGGCGACCGGCCGGGCCGTCGCCCGGGGGTGCCGCCGGCAGGGCAATCCTTGGTTCCGTGGTCTGGGGCGTTGGTTCCATGCGCTCTCCTTGGTCCTGGCGACATGAGATTCTGGCATGGTTTCCAGGCCATGTCCAGCCCCGTGGGAACAGGGCCGACAATCCGGGACGCCGGCCCCGGCGTCGGCGTCCCCCCGGGGGCCGATATACGGGCGTCCGCCCCAGGCCGGGAGCGAGGCAGGCGGGAATGGGCCGGACAGCCGGCGCGGACGGCATCAGTGCCCTCCAGGCCAATTTCCATGAATCAGACGATTTATCCAAGCAATTGGCTTCATGCGTCACGATAATATAGTTTTAGTTTTATACGCAACTTCTTTGAGCGATATAATCTCAAAAATTAAAAATAAATGATCTGGCCGCCTTTGCCCCAAGGAACAGGAAAACGCCAGGAAGGCCTCCGATGTCGGCGGGGCCGCCCAGGGCCCAGGGCCGCCCAGGGCCGCCCATCAGGCGACAGAAGAGGCGCCCTGTCTTGCCGGCGCGAGCCCTGATTGGCCTGACCGCACCGGACGCCAGGAGGGCCGAGGCGCCGCTGGCAGCCGCCGGGAGGCCTCCGGGAGACCTCCGGGGGCCGCTCGGCCAGGCCGCCTGACGCCAGGACGAGGGACCACCCGGTCCAGGCTGTCCCGCCCCGCCGTCCGGCCTCACGCCATCATGCCCTCATGCCCATCTATTGTTGACAAGGGATTCCAACCATGCTATTTTACAAGCAAAACAGATAATGGCCCAAAGCCACTGCCTTCTTGACGCTGGGGTGCCGCAAAGGGATTTGCGGCTGAGAAAGACTCATGAACCTGATACGGTTAGTACCGTCGTAGGAAGCGTGCAAGCCACACGAGAC
The DNA here is from genome assembly GCA_031264145.1 of Deltaproteobacteria bacterium. Classification (GTDB taxonomy): domain Bacteria; phylum Desulfobacterota; class Desulfarculia; order Adiutricales; family Adiutricaceae; genus JAIRNQ01. The sequence goes on along the minus strand of JAISEK010000048.1, from coordinate 3,279 downwards.
TCGGGCCGCCATTGGCCCCCTTGTCTTGGCACACTTCTTTTGACACCATCAAAAGGAGTTTTTTCATGCCTAAAGCTGGCCCAAACAGCGGCCATCTGGGTTTTTTCCGGTCCGCTCCCCGGCCTGGCGGTGACCTTGACGAGGCCGGTTTTTCCATCTGGTCCCCCGACCGCGGCTACCACCCGATCATCATTGACAGCCTGGCCTCCACCGACGCTCCCGGCGTCTGGAGCAACACGGGCGCCTTCTGCTCGGTCTACCGTGGGGACCTGGGGCAGGTCTTCGAGTGCCTGGGCCTCGCCTTCTCCAGGGCCTATCTGGAGGAACTCCGCCTTTGCCTGGAGGCCAGGGTCAGCCATGGCCACCCGCTCGACTACGACTGCCGCTGGCGCCTGGGCGGCAAGGGCGCCCAGGCCGACGCGCCCCTCCATGCCGTCCCCTGCTTCGAGGTCAAGGCCAGACTGGCCCTTTACACCCTGGGGTGCCCCAATTACCACCAGATCATAGCCCAGGCCGTCCAGTTGGCCGAGGAGGCCCGCCGGAAAGCGCCCCCTGGCCGCCTCCCTCCCCGGGCCTGCGGACAGGACTTCCTGGTCCGGGGCAGACTGTCGCTTTGCCCCATGTTGAGCCAGGATCGCCACCAGGTGGCCACCCGGGCCCTCCATCTGGCCGAGGAGACGGGCCTGAATCCCCGCCAGGACAGCGACGCCACCATGCTCGATGGCCAGGTCTTCGAGGTCCTGGACTATCTCCGGGCCGTCTGCGAGATGTCCGTCCCCGAGGGCGTGCACGATGATGTCCTCCATTTCGCCATTTCCGCCGGCGGCCCAGGGGAGGAGTGACCGCGCCGGGGACGAAAAACGCGCTGGGGGCATGGGACTGGCGGGAATCGCCCCCGCCGGCATCGTTTCGGTCGCCTTAAGGGGGCCGCGCGTGGCCGCGGTCTGCCTGGGCATTCCCATGGCCACCAGCCTGGCACCCGCTGGCCAGCGAGCCCGTCCGGCGGCATCCGGCCCTGGCCCTGGGCATCATCGCCCCCATCCCCGCTAGGCACCCTGGCGGCCCTGCTTCCTGGGGTCCTGGCCTCACTCCTGGAGGCGCCTGATGGACAGCATGTGCGGCCCCTGGCCTCCGATGCCGTCCTTGGCCTGTGTGGGGGCCGGGCTCGCCATCATTGCCCACGGCCGCGGGGACCACTGGCCCAGGGCGATGGCTGGATAGCCGCCGGGCTGGGCTGAATGGCCGATTTCTGCGGCCCGGCCGGCCATTTTCTGGCCTCAACTGGAAAGTGACTGTCCACCTGGGGGGTGGCCTGGGGGCCCTGGCAGCCATCCCAGAGGCGATGCAAGCAGTCAATTTGGAATTGCGTTCAATGAAAAACCAACAATAGACTACAACTAGCTAAATCTGGTGGCTTTTGACACTGCAGAGAATAGAAAATTTTGCAATAAATATGCCATAATATCAAATAAGCTAATATCCAATATCACAAAGGAAATTTTAGACGTAAAAAAATTGTCAGGGCCGAAAAAACACCGGACAACTGAAACTAAAGATGATACTTTTCTCTCCAAGGGAGCCATAGCATAATGGCCGTAAACCCTGCATGTCGCATCGCAGCAAACCGTCCATGCGCCGGTTAGATGCGCCGTATTTTGCTGGCAAGAAATTAATTCAAGTAAAGATGCCAAATAAATAATTGAATATTTTTTCCCTCATTTGCGACGGCTCCCCGTAACCGTTCATTATGGAGGGTTAAAAAATGAAGGCCGATTTCCATACAAATATCATCAAGATGGCGGGGTTTGGCCCTGGAAAACGCTGGTCTCCTTGGCGACGGGTATGAGCCTTACATGGGCGAGTATGGCCATAATTTCTCGCATGTCGCCCAATCGTCCCACTTTCGCAGATATGGCGCCGGGCTGACGGGCGAGTCGCCCGAAAATCCATGGAGCCGCTCGCATTCATAACATCAAATGATTAATGGCATATACATCCGCAGGGCGTCCGGCAATTCATTAGGAGCTCCCCATGGTCCACGGATATGGTCAAGAACACGTATCAAGACAAAGCCGCATCTTTTGTCCGCGGCAAGGGCCTGGCCCTCACGCTTGGTGCCACCAATTTCCCGAAAAAGGGAAACCATTCCCAGGCCCTGGCCGACAACACGGGGGCAGAAATGGAAAGGTAGACCAGAACCAGGCGGCGGTCATGCGCGGCCTCGTGGGCGGCGAGGAGTACGCCTTGCCAGATTAGCCGTATGTCCCGGGACATTGGTTCGACGGGGCGAACAGGCAGCTCAGGGAAGAACGCGGGCTCCCGAAAGACCCGCGATTTGAGACGAAAAACACGATCGCAGGCAAAATGGCGGTCGCCACGGGCGAAAAGTTGGAGGTCAGGCCTGGATTTGTCCGCATGGACGCCGGATTTGGCCATGACAGGGCTTTTGGGGACTCCCTGCGGTTGCCTCATTTCGCCGACATCCATTCAAACGACAAGATCCACGCGTCCGCCCCTTCCTTCTCGGTTCCACACTGGAGAGGCTAAGGGAGGGCGCCTGTCGTGCCGCGCCCGGACAACTGGCCGCTCCCCGCGTCCCAGATAATGGACAATGGCCCGACGCCTTGGGTGAAGTCGTCATATGGTTTGGGGTCCAAGGGGGAATATAATTGGGGAGTAAAAACTTGTCAGTGTTTGGGGATATGGGACGATCGGCCAAGGAATTGGATATGGCTGTATGCGAGAAAATTCGAGAATGGGCAGATCAGGTATTCGATTGGCGATGCCTCCGAGGGTACCCCGGTCGAGACATTTAGGGAGCTGGCAAGAAAAAGATGGACGATTGAACAATCATTTGAAGAATTTAAATCTGATCTTGGCATGACGCATTTTGAAGGAAGATCATATGTTGGTTGGCAAAGGCATGTCCTGTTAGTCATGTTGTTTCATCTGTTTTTGAAGCACATGAGAAAAAACTTTTCCGTAAATTTTGACATACATGCTATCAAAAGATTGACAATATATCTATCCAAAAAACAATCAAGACTATGATGAAAATATTCCGATATTCACTCTTGGATGCATCAAATTGCTAATATCCGTGGTATTGCTGCGAAACCAAACTGGCGAGGCGTTTAGAAGAGTGATGTATGCGATGAAAAATAATGCGAGTTCCTTTAAGTCATATCTTAAACGACAGTATCAAAAACTCCATGGAGTGGTTTTATATTTTTGTCATAATCCTTGACGATTATAGTTTAAATTATTTATTTAAAACAA
>JAISEK010000039.1 GCA_031264145.1 Deltaproteobacteria bacterium | reverse complement strand
ACCTCCTTTGGGCGGCAGAGACCACACGCCGCGCCTATAAAAAACTGCTCTCAATGACAGACGCACTGATCAAATCGCAATTTGTGGGGGAGGCTGAAAAGTGTTTCGATAGTGGAGATTGCATTCCTCTTAACGACCTTATCACTCAGGACAGGCCAATTACTTATGGGATATTGAAGCCAGGGACGGGATGCGAAGATGGAGTACCAGTTGTTAAGGTCAAAGACTTTCCTAACGGCTACATTGACCAGTCTGCTTTGCTACTGACATCGCCAGAGATAGACGCTAATTACAAACGTTCAAGGCTTCTACCGGGCGATTTGCTCATATCAATAAGAGGCACTGTTGGGCGGTTAGCGGAGGTTCCTGATTCACTCGAAGGAGCTAATATAACGCAAGACACGGCGAGGCTATCAATCAAGCCTGATGTCGTCAAAGTGTTTGTCCGTGGAATCCTTGAAACTCCACTGTTACAGCACAAGATACAGGAGTTGATAAGAGGAGTTGCGGTCAAAGGAATTAACATCGGAGATTTGCGGCAAATACCTATTCCGATGCCAACGCAAAAGGCACAAAAACGTCTTGCCGCGATATATGAAGCCGCCGATAAATCAAAGTTTGCACTCCAACGAACGCTCGATGAATTGGAAGCAGCCTACAAATCCATCCTGAAAGAACGACTCGGTAGCGAGGCCTGACCACTTCGGGGTCGGAGTTTATTTTTTTTGTGGCTTATTGGGTGGTATATCTTGGAGATAAAAAGGATTGACGAAAACAAGAAACAATTTCTGGATTTGCTCTTGTTGGCTGATGAACAAGAATCAATGATAGACAAATATTTAGAACGAGGCGAGCTTTTTGCCTTATACGACGGTGACTTGAAAAGTGTTTGCGTAGTTACGCGAGAAAGCGACGACATTTGTGAGCTAAAAAATATTGCCACTTATGAAAAATGGCATGGCAAAGGGTATGGAAACAAACTTTTGAGTCACATCTTTTCGTATTACAAAGGCAAGTATGCAACCATGCTTGTGGAGACAGGCGACAGCCCTTGGATACTAAAGTTTTACCAGAAAAACGGTTTTAGGATTTCTCATAGAATCATATCTTCGGATGCAATGCGAACAATATTAGAAAACAAGGCCGTTGGCGTTACGATGATGAATCTGAATACCGGAATGATCGCCAATCTGGAAGTTATTGTCTCTCCTCTGGACCTACAAACCCGCTTCGCGGCGTTTGTTGAACAGGCCGACAAATCAAAGTTTGTGGCTGAGACTCTCGTCAAAGAATCCGCTATACTAAATGAAAACTTGCGCTGTGCCATTGGAGGCGACGGAGATGTTCAACGAAGACAACACCGTGGAGAAAATGCTGATTGAAACCATCAGCAAAAACGGCTGGAAGTACATTCCAGCCGAGGAGCTTCCGCGTTCCCATTCAGACGTCATGGTCGAGCCTATGATACGGGCCGCGCTCATCCGCCTGAACCCGGAAATCGCGGAGGACCCCGGCCGCGCCGATGAGGTGATTTACAAACTGCGCACGGTGATTTTTTCTGTCCGCCCGGAAAACCTCGTACATCAAAACGAAGTCTTCAAAAAACTGATCTTCGAGAACAATTCCTATCCCTTCGGGCGGGACGGGCGCATGATCCCCATCCGCTTTTTTGGAACAGGAACGAAAGACAACTTGACGATGAACGAATACGTCGTCACCAATCAATGGGTCTTCCCCAGAGACGACGGCGGCAAACGGTTCGACATCGTTTTGCTCGTCAACGGCTTCCCGATTTCCGTTGGAGAACTGAAAACCCCTGTGCGGAACGCGATCACTTGGATGGATGGAGCCGGGGACATCGCTGCTTACGAAAAAAGCGTCCCTCAAATGTTCGTCTCGAACGTATTCAATTTCGCTACTGAAGGCAAAATGTTCCGCTATGGAGCGGTGAGGATGCCCATCAACCTTTGGGGTCCTTGGCATACGCCGGAGAACAAAAATGAAGGCACGCTCGTCGATGTGAACCGAAGCGTCGCCGCAATGATGAAGCCAGAAATCATCATGGACATTTTTCAGTTCTTCACGATCTTTGCGACAGATAAAAAATATCGTAAATACAAAGTCATTTGCCGCTATCAACAATTCGAGGGCGCAAATCTCATTGTCGAGCGCGTGATAACGGGTTATCCCAAGAAAGGCTTGATCTGGCATTTTCAAGGCAGCGGAAAATCGCTTCTCATGGTGTTTGCGGCTCAAAAACTTAGGATGGCCCCTGAACTCAAGAACCCGACGGTGGTGATAGTGGACGACCGCATCGACTTGGAAACGCAAATCACCGCCACTTTCAACGCATCAGACATCCCAAACTTGGAAAGTGCCACGAGCAAAGAAGCCTTGATCGCTTTCTTCAAGGGCGACATGAGGAAAATTCTGATTACGACCATCTACAAGTTTGGAGAAGTGGACGGGGTGCTCAACGCCCGCGACAACATCATACTCATGGTGGACGAAGCGCACAGGACCCAGGAAGGCAACCTCGGCGAAAAAATGCGGGCGGCCCTGCCGAACGCCTTCTTTTTCGGACTGACAGGAACGCCGATCAATCGCACGGATAAAAACACGTTCTTCACATTCGGCGCATTGGAAGACAGAACCGGGTACATGAGCCGCTATTCTTTTTCCGATTCCATCCGCGACAACGCGACGCTGCCTTTGCACTTCGAGGCCGTGCCGGTGGAATTGCACGTCAATCAGGAAATCGTTGACGAAGCCTTTAAGGAAATGACGGACAGCTTGGATGAAGACGAAAAAACGGAACTCGTTCGGCGCGTGAAAATGGAATCCATCATGAAAGCTCCGAAGCGCGTCAAAACAGTCTGTGAGCACATCGCTAAACATTACAAGGAGAAAATCGAGCCAAACGGCTTCAAGGGACAGGTCGTTTGCTACGACCGCGAATGCTGTCTGATGTATAAAAAAGAGTTGGACGCTTTGCTTGGGGAAGAAGCGTCCACTATTGTGATGGATACCAACAACGACAAAGAGGGCAAATATAAGGCGTACCGGCGCGATCGCGATGAGGAAGGAAGGCTTCTCGATTATTTCCGTGAGCAGGACAGCCCGCTCAAATTGGTCATTGTGACATCGAAATTGCTTACCGGCTTCGACGCGCCGATCCTTCAAGCGATGTACTTGGACAAGCCCATGAGAGACCACACCTTGCTGCAAGCTATTTGTCGCACAAACCGCCTCTACGGACAAACGAAATCTCACGGGCTCATCGTGGACTACATCGGCATATTCGACGACGTGGCCCGCGCTCTGGACTTCGACGAGAAAAACGTCCAGCAGGTCATCACGAATATCGCGGAGGTCAAGAAGGAACTCCCCAAGCTTTTGAATAAGTGCCTGTCCTATTTCAATGGCGTGGACCGGACGGTGGAGGGCTGGGAAGGACTGATGGCCGCGCAGGAATGCCTTCCGACCAACGAGACAAAAGACGCTTTCGGCGCGGATTACAAAGTTTTGAACCGGGCGTGGGAGGCCCTTTCTCCTGACGTGTTCCTCGCTCCGTATAAGTCAGACTACCTCTGGCTGACGAAAGTCTATGAATCCGTGAAGCCCACCGACAACCGCGGTGCTTTAATTTGGGCGGCGTTGGGGGCTAAAACCATTGAGCTTGTGCATCAGAACATCACCGCCGATCCTCTCCCGGCCGACACGGAAATCCTTCGGCTGGACGCGGACATAATCGACACCTACTTTGAAAACAAACACGCCAAGGATACCGCCGCGAAGACGCTTGAAATCAACTTGATCGCCCGTATCCTCAAGCACAATCAGGACCCTCGATTCATCAAACTGGGAGAACACCTTGAAGATTTGCGGGAAAAACACGCCCAAGGATTGATAACCAGCATAGAATTTCTGAAAACGCTGCTCGAACTCGCGAAGGAGGCCGCACAAGCGGAAAAAGAAAACGTGCCTGATCCAGAAATAGACAAAGGGAAGGCCGCATTGACCGAACTGTTCAAAAGCGTGAAGAATCCCAACACGCCGGTCATCGTGGAGCGGATCGTGAATGACATCGACGGTATCGTGAAAATAGTGCGCTTCGACGGCTGGCAGGACACGACAACCGGACGCCAGGAAGTCACGCAAGCTCTACGCAGCGTCGTATGGGTCAAATACAAAATCAAAGATCAGGAACTCTTCAACAAGGCGTACAAATACATCAAGATGTACTACTGAGGAGCAGGTCATGAAAAATCGAGTCATCGGCGAAATCTCGAATTTCGTTCTTGAATGACATTTAGGGTACAAAAAGATCAAAATGGTCATGGATCGCAGCGTCTACAGCGAGCGCATCATCGATCTGTACACGGAACCATGAAATTTCTGATAGGGGCAAAACTGTGGCTTGGAACTATACGGCGCAGAAGCTGGAGAAGGAAGAATACAGTAAAAGTACTACCAAGGGAGGCAACTAAAATCTGCCTCCCCTAGCCTATACTCTACCACTTCCCTACAATCTCAGATGCCACAAAACCGTTCTGCAAGCGGGCTGGCCGCACCAGCGTGGAATGAATGAACGTGGCCCGGGGCGGCCGGGAGGGGGGGTGTCGGTATCCGTCAGTCGGCGTACAGGGAGGCGGTCATCTGCCTGAAGACAGGGGGATCGATCCGGGCCCCGTTTATGTAGAGCCCGTAGTGGAGGTGGGCACCGGTGACCCTTCCGGTCTTGCCGACCAAGCCCAGGACATCGCCCTTCTTTATCTCCTGGCCCTCGAGGGCGTCAATCCTCGAAAGGTGGAAGAACATGCTGATAAGGCCCTGGCCGTGGTCAACGTAGACGGAGTTGCCGGCAAAGAAGTGGTCGCCGGCAAGGATGACCTTGCCGTCGGCAGGGGCCTTGACCGGGGTGCCCTCGGCCACTAGGTAGTCAGCCCCGGCGTGGGGCCGGGCGTTGAGGACGCCGTTTAGCCTGGTCTGCCGGCCAAAGGAGCTGTTTATGCGGCCGGGGACGGGCTCGATGAACTCGCCGCTCCAGAGCCTCAGCGGGCTTTGGGTGCCCAGGGCCCTGGTCGTCTGCTCCCGTTCCCTTTGTGTCCTGGCCAGGTCGGAGGGCGAGAGATCCACCTGGCTCTGGGGGACCTTTATGTCCCTGACGCCGTAGGACTTGTCCTTGACCGTGACCGTGATGGTCCGGCGCTGGCCTGGGTCCGGTCCCCATTGGACCGACAGGGGATGGCCGCCCGGCTCGATCATGATGTCGGCCCCGAAGAGGCCGACCAGGTTCCCCTTGTGCGCGAAAAAGAAGATGGGCTTCCCGTCGAAGGACCCGGAGACGGTGGACCCTGGGTCAAGGCCGGATACCAGGACCCTGCCCGGGGCCCCGCGGTCCAGCGGCTCCGGCAGGACGACGATGCCGGGCTCGGTGACCTCGGGGGGCGGGAAGTCGGCCCGGCAGCCAGGGGCGAAGATGGCAAGACAGGAGAGGAGGGAGAAAAGGAGGACGCCAAGGGAGATTCTGGCCATAACCACCGCCATGGGCCTGACCCCGGACCGAAAAAAGGCCATCGGCGGCCAGGAGAATATCACGGAGTGGCCGGATCAGTCGCGGGACTGGGACGGCGACTCCTTAAGAAATAGATCGTGATACTCGACATCGCTCAGGTGGCGCTTTAGGGTGACCGAGACCAGCCTGAAGAACTCTTCCAGTTCCCCGCCGCTGAGCCTGGGGAGAAGGATCTCCAGGAGGTCGTCGTCGGAAAGCTTCTGGAGGTACACGGCCAGAGTGGCCAGGTCGGTCTCTCGGTCGAAGCCCTGGGCCAGGGGGCCGGTCCAGGTCTCCACGAATTCGTGTCTGTGCTGCGGCATCATTGGCCTTCCGGCTACTTGGTCCACCAGCCGGTCTTCTTGGACCCCTGGGAAGAGGCGGACGGCTTGCCCGCCCCTGACTTGGAGGCGGCCGGCGGGGCCTGCATCCGTTCCAGCTTCTGCTTGAGCTGGCGGTACTTCTTCTCCCCCTGCTCGACGTACAGCCAGTTGGGGCCGGAGACGACCTCGGTGGGAAACTTCTCCTTGATGCCTGTCAACCCGAAAGCGTCGTCGAGAAGGACCATCTCCATGACCAGCTCGCTTACTCTCAGCGTGGCCCAAAAATTACGATACTCCGCCACCTTGGCCGTGCTGCCGGTGCCGATAATGTTCTTCTTGGTTTCCAGGTAAATGCCCTCGGGCAGCTGGGCCGGCTGGCCAGCGCCCTCCGTCAGATTCTCATCAGCCATAAATTTCTCCATAAGGCGTTCCAGGCCCCACGAAGGGACCAGGCCTTTCCAAGCCAGGCTATAGAAAATGAATCTTCCGGGTCTGGCGGGGCCATCTTGGGCGAAGGAGGGGAGGCCTGGGCTGCCGGCGGCGCGGCCTCCGAACTTGACAGGCTTATTATAATTTCCTAGACAGTTGTTGTAAAGAAACCCTTCGGGCCCCTGGGCCCTCACTAGCGGAATGTCAGGTCCTTGACCGCCCCGAACTGGTGGCAGACCTCCTTGAAGACGTCGATGATGGCTGGATCGAACTCGGTCCCCCTGCCCGCCAGGACCAGCTCGATGGCCTTTTCGTGGCTGAAGGCCGGCCGGTAGCTGCGGTCGGTGACCAGGGAATCGTAGACGTTGACCACGCTCATGATCCGGTTGGACAGATCGATCTCCAGGCCGGCCTGGCCGTGGGGGTATCCCTGTCCGTCGAAGCGCTCGTGGTGGCCCTCGGCTATGGCTATTGCGAACCTGAGGTAGGTCTGCGTCGGGGTGCTCTCGTAGATGGATCTCAGGACGTCGGCCCCGATGGTGGTGTGGAGCTTGACCGTCTCGTATTCCTCGGCCGTCAGCTTGCCCCTCTTCATCAAAAGGAGATCGCTTATGCCGATCTTCCCGATGTCGTGGAGGGGGGCGGCCCGGGAAAGGAGATCCAGCCGCCGGGGATCCAGCTGGCCTGGATATACGTCCCGGTCCAGGATGGCCTGGCCCAGGACCTTGGTGTAGGTCTTGGTCCTTTGGACATGGCCGCCGGTATGCTCGTCGCGGCATTCGACCAGCTCCGAGAAGGAGGTGACGATGACGTCCTCAAGGTCCCGGATGGTGTGCTCCAGCCCGGCCTGGTAGGCCGAAAGCCTCAGGTGCAGGTCCAGGCGGTTCCTTAGGAGCCGCCTCTCCACTGGCTTGGAGATGAAATCGACCGCCCCCTGCGCCAGGGCCCTGGACTCCATCTCCGGATCGCGGGAGGCCGACAGGAAGATGACCGGAACCCTGGCCAGGGCCGGCCTCTTGCGCATAAGGTTCATGGTCTGGAAGCCGTCCAGGTCCTGGAGCTCAATCTCCAGGAGGACCAAGTCTGGCCTTTGGCTCTCGGCCATGGCCAGGGCCTGCCGGGAACTCTTGGCCAGCCTAACCTCGAAGCGGTCGCCCAGCTGGGCCCCGATGGACCTGAGGGTGGCCAGGTTGTCATCGACTATCAGAATTCTGCTCATGCCCGCCCCACACATGGGCCCGGCCAGCCGGCCCCGGAACCCCTATTGGAAGGCTTGGAGGACCTTCCTGCCGCCCCTGTCCTTGGAGGCGAAAAGAGAATCGTTGTCCAGGAACACGTCGACCAGGACGGGGTCGAAGATCGTGCCCCGGCCGTCCCTGATTATGCGCACCGCGGACTTGTGGCTCAAGGCCGGCCGGTAGATGCGCTCCTCGACCAGGGCGTCGTAGACGTCGGCCACGGCCAGGATGCGGCTGCACAGGGGGATGTCCTCCCCGGCCAGGCCCTCGGGGTAGCCCTGCCCGTTGTACATCTCGTGGTGGCTCAGGGCAATCTTCTTGCCGTAGGCCAGGTAGTGCTGGGTGGGAGCCTTGCGGTACATATGGTCGATGATCTCGGCCCCGATTGTCGTGTGCCTCTTCATCATCTCGAACTCGTCGTCATGGAACCGCCCCTCCTTTAGGAGGATGTCATCCGAGATGCCGATCTTGCCGATGTCGTGGAGCGGGGCGGCCCGGGCCATGAGACCCAGCTCCCTGGTGTTCAGGGAGTCGGGGAAGAGGCCCTTGTCGATGGCCAGCCCGCCCAGGATGGAGACGTACCTCTTGGTCCTAAGGACATGGCCACCGGTGTTGCCGTCCCGGCACTCGATGAGGCCGGAGAAGGAGGCGACCATGCTGTCCTCCAGCTCCTTGACCGTCTCCTCCAGCAGGTGCTGGTACTTGGCCATCCTAAGCTGCAGGTTTATACGGTGGATGATTATGTCGCGCTGGAAGGGCTTGGTGACGAAGTCCTTGGCCCCGGAGTCCAGGCCCTTGAGCTCTATCTCAAGGTCATGGTTGGCCGTCAGGTATATGACTGGGATCCGACGCAGGGAGTCGCTGTCCTGGAGCCTGGCCATGGTCTCGAAGCCGTCCATCCCAGGCATGTCGATGTCCAGAAGAATCAAGTCGGGCTGGTTGCGGGAGGCGATGGCCAGGGCCTGCTGGCCGGACTTGGCCATGAGGACGCCGTACTGGCTGGACAGCTGGGAACCTATGTACGAGAGGTTGGCCAGGTTGTCGTCGACCACCAGGACCTTGGGAAGGGGTATCCCCTGGCCGGCCTGGCCCTTGGGGCTGGATTGGGGCACTTTCATTCGCCCCAGCCCAGAAGGCGACCACAGAGCCCTCCGTCCAGGCCGGGACCGCCCGGAAGAACCGGCCCGGAGACGCCCAGGGCCAGGGGATCTCGGGTAGGCGTCTTGCTTTTGGCCGGCTCTAGAGATATTTTATGGCCAAAGGGACATGTGATCCATGAATTCATTGTGACAGCAATTCAGATTAATATCTAAAAGTTAGAAATATATTCACCAATATGAAAAATAAAATACGTATATAAAAACAAAATAAAATTAATTCAAGGTAAAAAACCAAAAAAGGCCTTACAGACGAAATTAAGATAAAAAATGAACAAGATGACCATCATTGCCGTCATGGCCCTGGCCGTCTGCCTCGGCCTGGGCGTCTCGGCCCTGGCCGATGACCTCAGCTGCGAGAAAAAAACCCACGACCGGACAACCTGTCGCAACTCCACCGGAGACGCCAGCAAGGGCACGGCGGACAACCAAAGCCTCCGCGGCCACAAGGCGCGACCTTCGCCAGAGGACACCCGCAGCGAGACAACGGGCAACGCCAGCTACTATGACCGGACAGGCCGCCGCACCGGCAGGAGCAGGGCCGACTCCCTGGGCAACGCCAGCTACTACGACCGGGCAGGCCGCCGCTCCGGCAGGAGCCGCTAGGGACCCCCTTGGCCCGGAGACAGGAAGCGTCACGAGCTTACCCTAGACCCTGGGAAGGCACATCCCCGGTCACATGCCCAACTCCACGGCAAGCCTTTGGGTGATGCTGTCGTACTCGAGGTTGTCTATCTGTTCCCTGAGCCAGGCCACCAGCTCCCCGCCCTGGTCGTACTCCTGGGCCTCAAGCTTCCCAACCAGATCGTCCATGGCCTGTATGTCGAAGTTGGCCGAGGCCCGGTAAATGTCCTTGAGCACATCGGCAGGGGGAGCCGCCGACCTGGCCAGGGCGGCCTCGCCCTCCCCGTTGACGGCCATCTTCATCAATAGTCCCCTAAACGAACTCATAAGCCCGTCGGCAGACTCCACGAAGTTCCGATGGCCGGCCAGGGCCTCGTCCAGCCTCCCGGCCTTGGCCGCCTGCTCCTGGGCCTCGGCCAGGACGCCCACGTCCTGGGCCCCGATGTTGAAGCAACTGCCCTTTATCCCATGGACGGCCACGGCGTAGTCCCGAAGATTTTCGGACGTGGGCCCGCCCCTGACCTGGTCCAGTACCTTGGGGGTGAAACGGACGAAGGCCTCGATGACCTCGACGTAGAGCCCGACGTCGCCGGCCAGCCTTTCCAGCCCCTCGGCCAGGTTGACCCCCGGAACCTCGCAGGCAAGAATGGCCACCGCCTGGTCATCCTCATCCTCCTCGTATCCAGGCCCAAGGTCTGGCCGGGCGGCATTATCAGCACCGGCCGGGCCCTCCACCTCGATGGCCATCAGGCCGTCCCGCGACTCCTGGGGAGGCACCTTCAGAACGTCCTGAGCCTTGACCTGCTGGAACTGCCGGACATGCTTTTCCTTGGGGATCCACTTGAAGAGCATGGACTCCAGCTTCAGGGGATCAATGGGCTTGGAGAGGAAGTCGTTGAGGCCGTTGGCCAAAAACATCTCCCTCACCCCCGAGATGGCGTTGGCCGTCAGGGCCACTATGGGCAGGTCGCCCCCCTCCGGCAAATTCCTGATGGCCGCCGTTGCCTCAAGCCCGTCCATGCCTGGCATCATGTGGTCCATGAAGATGACGTCGTAGTGGTTCTTCGCGACCAGCTTGAGGGCCTCCTGACCAGTCTCGCAGATATCCACCGTCACCCCGTAGGGCATCATCAGGCCGGCGGCCACCTTAAGGTTGGTGATGATGTCATCGACCACCAGGATCCTGGCCCCGGGGGCCGTGAAGCGGGTCTGGGCCGCCACCCGGCCGCCCGCAAGGCTGGCGGCAACCTCCTGGTCATTCAGTATTGAGGCCAGCGTCAGGCCAAAGATGGGCATGAAGACCGTGCTCTGGCTCTCCTGGCCCAGGATGTCCCCCCTCTCGGCCATCAACACCAGCTTGGCCTTCTTGCCACCGTCCTGACCGCCAGTCTGGGCGGCCAGGACGTGCTGCGCCTGGGAGTAGAAGGAGCTGGGTGCGAAGATGTAGTTGTATTCGGCACTGCCCAGTTCCTGGTTGAAGGAGACCGGGTCGCTCACCAGGTTGACCCGGCCCAGGCCAAGGCCGCGCAGGGAGGCCATGAGGCTCTCGGCGAAGGCCTCCCTGGGCTCGTAGACCAGGAGCCTCTTGCCCTCGGGATCCTTGACGCTTATGTAGGGTGTCCGGTCGGTCACCGTCTGGGGGATAACGGCCGTGAAGACGCTGCCCTTTCCGTAGGCACTCGTGGCCTTGACCTCGCCCTTCATGAGCCGGGCCAGGTTGCGGGTGATGGCCAGGCCCAGGCCGGTCCCCTCGATGCCCTTGTTGGCCGCCTTGTCGAACTGGGAGAAGTCCGAGAAGAGGTCCTTCATGTTTTCCGGCCTGATGCCGATGCCCGTGTCGGCCACCTCGAAGGAAAATACGTCCCTGCCGCTCTCCTGGCAGTGGGTCACGGAGAGCCTGACGTGGCCCTCCTTGGTATACTTGACGGCGTTTGACAGTAGGTTCAGGAGGATCTGGCGGATGCGGACCTCGTCGCCCCTGATGCGGTTGGGCATCAGGGGATCGACGTAGACGAAGAGATCTATGGGCTTTTCGGTGATCCTGGTCCTGATGATGCCGACCACGTCCTGGATGAGGGAGCTGAAAAGGTAGTCGGCCTCGACGATCTCAAGCTTGCCGGACTCTATCTTGGTGAAGTCCAGGATGTCGTTTATTATCGACAGGAGGTTTTTGCCGGCGCTCTTGATGCTCTGGATCATCTCGGTCGCCGCCGGCGAGATTTCCTCCCTCAGCGCCAGCTCGGCCATGCCGATGATGGCGTTCATGGGCGTCCTTATCTCGTGGCTCATGTTGGCCAGAAACGAGCTCTTGGTCCGGTTGGCCCGCTCGGCCTGCTCCTTGGATCTCAGGACCTCGGTCACGTCCGAGCAGATGATCATCACCCCTGAGATCTCCCCGGTCACCTTGTCCAGGAGAGGGTTCATGTGGATCTCGTAGCTCATCTCCGGACAGGGCCGCTGGCAAAAAACGCTGTCCCAGCCGGTGTTGACGGCAGCGCACATAGAGCCGCCCTCCTCCAGGGCGATGTCCAGCAGTTCCTTGAGGACCTCGAGATCCGGGCCCGGAAAGACCTCCTTGAAGGAGAGGCCGGCCAGCCTCTCAAATCCTCCGATGCGGGCCTGCTTGAGGAAGGACTCGGTGGCGTAGACGAAGCGGCCCTGCCCGTCCAGCATGATCAGGATGTTGGGGCTGTGCTCCAGGAGGAGGGCGAAGTAGTTGCCCTTGATCTCCAGCTCGGAGCGATCGGGAGGGACGCCCAGGGCTTGCCTGGCCTCGGCCAGGGCCTGGACCTTGGCCCCAATCGACGAGTCCCCTGTGCCGGGCGGATCCAGGCCGCTTGACCCGGTGCCCTCTGGCCCTGCCTGCGCGGCCGTCTCCAGCCCGCCGGCCACTGCCTGGCCACCCTGGTTGACGTGGTTTTCTCTCAAAACCATACCCCTCGTGGCCTGCCACTGGCAAGCCGTTCCTTTCGCTGCGGTCCGGGAAACCGTGCTCCCGATGGAATCCCCTCCCACAAGGCAGCTGGCCGGGATGGTCCCGGACCGAGCCGCCCCGTGAGGACCAGGGAGAAAAATATCGGACGACCCATGGCCTACCGACCGTTAGCCTCGAACGGGCATAGGCCAAAGGCCGATTCCCGCAGAACCAGGCCCTGTCCAGTAAAGCTATAGATTCTAGTGATTTTCGGCAAGCTTTAGTAGAAAATTGCGACATATAGCGCAAACTAAACCCATGTGCAGATTATAGCATATTGACTATTTTTTTTCACCACGCCAATACCCATTACCATATACCCACCCCACCCACCGCCCCCCCCTGCCCCTGTCTGGAAGACTTGACTCCCCAGGAGATTAAGTTCCGCAGTGCCAGGCTAGGGCTCCCTAACGGCTTGCCGAGACCGTGTTGGCCGTGGGCGCCAAAGAGAAGCCCCTTGGCCGGCCCCCCGATGGCTTTTCGGTCTATAGACGCAAGTTTATGGCCAGAAATCGATATATAGCTTTAATTCGGGCAAGGATTTAGCGTCTTCTTATTCAAGCTAGCGTCCCGGGCCGCTAGTCATGAACTAGATTTGCATCATAAGACCTGAGAATTACGAGTCTATTCCTCGCAAAATATCAGGAATAGATATCAAACCAAGAATCAATATCTAGCTGGCTCTACAATTGATCTAAGATTGCGGCCAAAAATGGAATGGCTAGTCCAAGCGATCATAATTTTTGGCTTCAAAGGCAAGAAGAAAAAAATTGAGAAGTTAATCTATAAAATAAGCTTAAATTATACTTGCAATACCATCCCGGATTTGCTATATTGGATTTGGTGGGCACAAGATATTGCCACGATGGCCCCACCGGCCCTGAGGCCCCGAAAAAACCCCAGGGAATCCAAGCAGTTGGGCCTGCCATGGGCCCTTTGGCCCCGCGAAACCAGACAACAGTCCAGCTCTCGGCCATGGCCGGGACTCTCACTGGGTTGGATTTATGACTACAAACCGCGCCGTCGAGGTCTACCGCTACCACCTGATCCCTGGCCAGATCTTCTCCTGCGCCGAGCAGGCCATGGTCTCCGCCGTGCTGGGCACCTGCGTGGCCGTGTGCCTACATGATCGCCGGCTCAAGATCGGCGGCATGAACCACTTCCTGTATCCCAAGAGCGGATTCTTCGGCTCGGCCTCCAACGACTACGGCGACGTGGCCATCCCGGCCCTCATAAACAAGCTTCGGCGCCTGGGCAGCCGGCCAGAGGACCTGGAGGCCCAGATCTTCGGCGGGGGCGAGGTCCAGGACGGCAAATGGGGCAGCACCGGGGTCAAGAACGTCAAGATGGCCAGGAAAATCCTCAAAAAGAGCGGCATAAGGGTCGTCTCCGAGGACGTGGGCGGCGTCAAGGGGCGACGGCTCATCTTCCACACCGGCACCAACGAGGCCCTGGTCATGAAGACCCACCGCATCAGGCGTGGCGACTACTTCCCCTACCGCCTGCGGCTTGGGATGTAGCCTCCGGCAGCAGTGCGCATATCCTAGCAATATTTTTGACGGCGTAATAAAATCTACATTTTCGCCTAGTCGCTGCCGTGTGACTTTGCAGGCCCGCTAAGACAACTTTGATTTACAAGACGTTTCTGAGGGGTGCCCCAATTGGGTACCCCTTTTAAATTGCCGACAACGGGCCACGTGGCTGCCCCAATCCCCATGGCCGCTCCCGTCATCGGCGGTCTGTCCGGCCATGCCGGCGGGAAGACTGGTTATTTTGGCCAAATAATGGCATATCCCGAAAAACGCCAAGGGCCGCCACAGGGTGGCGGCCCTTGGCCAGCGGGCGTTCCTATATGATCTGGTAAAAGTAATCGTTCCTGATGCTCTGCCCGGCCGGCAGGACCAGGAAATCGTCTCCTGGATGGGGACCCTCCAGGAGGGCCGTGAAGTAGCCGACATCGCTTTCGAGTTCCAGATACTCCTTGCCAAAAGCCAGACAGTTCTCCTTGGTCCTGGCCTTGACCGCCTCGCGGTCCCCGACCCCGTTGTCGACGAAACAGAAGGACTTGTAGTTGGCCAACTCCAGGGACATGCCCCTCATGGCCTTCTTCTCGCCCATCCTGGGCGTGTACTTGATCTCCACCGACGAGAGGGGATCCCCATGGTTGCGGACCCAGCCCTCGGTCAGGAAGTAGGTCCCAGGAAATTTCCTGAACATCTCGAAATAGCGCTTGGGCGAGCCCAGGAGCATGGCGATGCAGTCATGGCAGCGGGGCATGACCAGGCCGCCCTCGCCGCCGACCCCGACCACGCCGTTTGAGCAGAGACCGTAGCCCAGGACCACCCGCTCGGCTCCCTGGTCCCTGAGCTCGGCCATGGCCTCTAGGATGCGTCCGCCCATGAGGCTGGGGGTACTGTGCAGGGAGTACTCCAGAAACTTTGCCTTGACCGGCCGACCGGCCAGGGCCGTCTCGAACTCTGTTCGGAGAACGTCGCAGGCAACCAACCCTAATCCGTCAAAATCCATTGCCTTACCTCCGACAAAAATTGGCCCGGACGTCTTGGGCCAGGCTTATACGTTAAATAAATCATAGCCAGAAAAAATCCAACAGCGCATCAACACCCTGAAAGACCGCCCAAACCTGATGGTCATGCAAAAACCATGTCCCTTGAGTTCCGATAAATCAAAGCACCGGTTATGGATGCCATGACTGGCCACTTTAGGGTTTTCCATAGGTTTTGCGGCATCATCAAATGACTGGGTTCATCAAAATGATGCGGCCGTTTGCATAGGACCAAGGCCATGCGGTAGCCTACCTTCAATTTCAATTTCTGACGGATGTCAATCGGCAAAATTACCTGCCACCTTTGAAATAATTTTTGCTGTATCGAATGACATTCTCGCATCTCCTTCCAGAAGGTGTCCCGCTAATCGATAGTATGCGCTGCTACAAATGAAAAATCAATAGATTCATTCTGATCCTTCGGCGGGCGCTTTGGCCATCGGTTAAGACTGACGGTGGAGTGATTGAGTCCATGATCCGGTTATCGGCGACAGGGCTGCCAATGTGGCTTCGGGGGGGGAAGTCCATGCTGGAGCCGGCCTCAAGGCCATGACCCCAGCTACTGACCTTAATATTCGCATTTTAGTAACACAAATCTATTGGATAATTTTATAGTATATTTTGGTCTATTAGTTGACTTAAGTTAAAAAAATAAATATATCGCTTTTGATCAATAGAAAATAGGGCGATAAAAATCTTGCTTGCATGAAGACGAGACCTCTCGCTTGGGCAGGGGTACGCCCGCCTGGACGGTCGGAGTGGTTTTTTGGTATGCCATTGCGAAAGGTCTTGTCTTAAAACACAAGGGATGGTAACTTACCCCCTGGGTCCACCCAAAATCTTTGGACGCCAAACACCCCCAGGCCAACCATGGCCTGGGCCGGGACTGCTTTTGGCGGCGGATGCGGTGGGCCGGGAAGAAACTCCATAGCGAGCCTTCGCCGCCAGCGGCCAGGGAACCCTGGAAAGGACCTGGCCCCAGACCGGAGGGCCGGGAAGACCATCCCGGCCAGGCAACCAACCAGCAACGAGGAACTAAATGGCCAAAGCCACAGAGAAAGACAAGGACGCCAAAACCACGACGACGAAGAAGGAAAAGGAAAAGCCCCTTACCCCAGAGGAGGCCAGGCTCAAGGCCCTGGAGACCGCCCTGGGCCAGATCGAGAAGAGTTTCGGCAAGGGCTCGATCATGAAGCTCGGCGGGGAGGAGCACGAGGCCGTCCCGGTCATCCCCTCCGGCTCCATCAGCCTGGACGCCGCCCTGGGCGTGGGCGGCATCCCCCGCGGCCGGATTGTCGAGATCTACGGCCCGGAGTCCAGCGGCAAGACCACGCTGGCCCTCCACATCGTGGCCGAGACCCAGAAGCAGAAGAACGCCCAGGGCCAGGCCGGCGTGGCCGCCTACATCGACGCCGAGCACGCCCTGGACGTGTCCTACGCGCGCCGCCTGGGGGTCAAGACCGACGAGCTACTGATCAGCCAGCCCGACCATGGCGAGCAGGCCCTGGACATCGCCGAGATCCTGGTGCGTAGCGGGGCCGTGGACCTGATAGTCATCGACTCCGTGGCCGCCCTGGTGCCCGAGGCCGAGATCCTGGGGGACATGGGCGACGCCCACGTGGGCCTGCACGCCCGCCTCATGAGCCAGGCCCTCAGGAAGCTCACCGGGGCCATCCACCGCTCCATGACCTCGGTCATCTTCATCAACCAGGTCCGCATGAAGATCGGGCCCATGGCCTACGGCTCCCCAGAGGTGACCACCGGCGGCCAGGCCCTGAAGTTCTACGCCACCCAGAGGCTGGAGATCCGCCGCTACGGCTTCGTCAAGGGAGCCGACGACGCCCGCGTCGGCTCCCAGGTGAGGGTCAAGGTCGTCAAGAACAAGATCGCCCCGCCCTTCAAGGAGGCCACCTTCGAGATCCTCTACGGCCGGGGCATCTCCCGCGAGGGCGAGCTGATCGACCTGGGCGTGGTCATGGACGTCGTGGAGAAGAGCGGGGCCTGGTTCTCGTACGAGGGCGAGAGGCTCGGCAACGGCAAGGAGAACTCCCGCCGCTTCCTGATGGACAACCCCGAGGTGGCCGACAGCATCGAGGCCAAGCTCAAGGGGGCCTATGGGCTCCTGGCCGACAGGGTCTCCGAGGCCATCAGCGCCATAAAGGACGATTCCGCGGACGAGATCCCGCCCACGCCCGCATCCCAGGCCCCGGCCGAGTAGGCCTGGCGGGACGCCACCCCCTGGTTTCCGCACCATATCCCTGTCTGGAGCGGCCTAGCCGGCCGCTCCTTTTTTGTCCCGCCCGCCCAGCCGTCCGTCGTGAGGGGGCGGCGATTCCTCCTTCCCTGGTCCTTTTTTTCGGCTATAATGTCCTCGGCTATCATCCCCCGTCTCATGGTCCCCGGCCCTGGGCCGGCGGCCGGGGCCCAACCCCGGAACCGATCGCCAGACCGGAACGATCCCGTCTGCTGCCCCTTCCTGGGGGCGGGGCCAGCAAAAACCAGGCCTGGCCATGAAAGGCGGTACCCCACCCGCTACGTTGCCCTTGGCCAAGGGACCGGCGGCAGGATGCCTCCTTGGGCACTGCCCCCTTGATGTTGCGGACCGGCGACGGGGCAAGCGCGAAACTGGCCGTGGCACGACGCCGTACGGCGACATCACCGAGAGCGGCTTCGATCGGGACCGCAAGGTTCATTTCACCCGGCCCCCTTCCCCCGAAAGAGGAGAGGGCCTTTCCCCCTCGGGCTGAGGCCCGAGGCCCACTGGCCGGAAGATGATGGACTCCCAGAGCATTCGCAGGACATTCACCGACTTCTTCGCCGACCGGGGCCACCGCCGTGTGCCCTCCAGCTCCCTGGTGCCCCACGACGACCCCAGCCTCCTATTCACCAACGCCGGCATGGTCCAGTTCAAGCGCATCTTCACCGGCGAGGAGAAGCGCGACTACTACCGGGCCGTGACCTTCCAGAAGTGCGTCCGGGCCGGCGGCAAGCACAACGACCTGGAGAACGTCGGCTACACGGCCCGCCACCACACCTTCTTCGAGATGCTGGGCAACTTCTCCTTCGGCGACTACTTCAAGGAGCTGGCCATCGAGATGGCCTGGGAACTCTTGACCAGGGAGTACGGCCTGCCAAGGGACAGGCTCTTCGCCACGGTCTACAAGGACGACGACGAGGCCGCCGTGCTCTGGGCCAAAATATCGGGGCTCCCCGGGGACCGCATCATAAGGCTGGGCGAGAAGGACAACTTCTGGGCCATGGGCGACTCCGGGCCCTGCGGACCCTGCAGCGAGATCCTGATCGACCAGGGCCCCGAGCTTGGCTGCGGCCGGCCCGACTGCGGCCCCGGCTGCGACTGCGACCGCTACCTGGAAATATGGAACCTGGTCTTCATGCAGTTCGAGCGCGACAAGGACGGCCGGACCAAGCCCCTGCCCAAGCCCTCCATCGACACGGGCCTGGGCCTGGAGCGCCTGGCCGCCGTCCTTTCCGGGGTCCGCTCCAACTTCGAGACCGACATCTTCAGGCCGCTTCTGGACAAAATCTCCGGGCTCTCCGGGCACCCCTACGTGTATGGGTCCAGCCTGGGGCCCGAGGACGCGGCCTTCCAGACCAACGTGTCGCTCAGGGTCATCGCCGACCACGCCAGGGCGGTCACCTTCCTCATCGGCGACGGGGTAAGGCCGGACAACCTGGGCCGTGGCTACGTCCTGAGGCGCATCCTGAGGCGGGCGGTCCGCCATGGGCGCAAGCTTGGCCTCGCGGCCCCCTTTCTGGCCGAGATGGTCCGGGCGGTCATCGACGGCCTGGGTGAGGCCTTCCCCGAGCTCGTGGACAACGCCGCGTACATATCCAGGGTGGTCTCGGGCGAGGAGGAGCGCTTCGGCGAGACGCTGGGCGCCGGCCTGGGGCTCCTGAACGAGGCCATAGCCGACATCAGGGCTAGGCAGGGCCAGATACTTTCCGGGGCCCTGGCCTTCAAGCTCTACGACACCTACGGCTTCCCGATCGACCTGGTGGCCGACGTGGCCCGCGAAAACGGCCTGGCCGTCGACGAGCCGGGCTTCCAGGCGGCCATGGAGGAGCAGAAGGCCAAGGGCCGGGCGGCCTGGAAGAGCGGGGCCATCAGGGGCGACCGGGTCCTTGACTCCATAAACCGCCTGACCGCCCAGGGAATGTCCCAGGAGTTCTCCGGCCACGACGGCCTGTCCCTGGAGGGGGCCAGCGCGGCCCTCCTTTTCTGTGGCGGGGAGGAGGCCGGCGAGGCCTCGGAGGGGCAGGAGGTCATCCTGGTCTTCCCCAGGACCCCCTTCTACGCCACCAGCGGCGGCCAGGAGGGCGACGGCGGCCGTATCGAGTTCCCAGAGGGCTCGGTGGCCGTATCCGATGTCGTCAAGGCCCCAGGCTCGGGCCTCTTCCTCCACCAGGGGACGGTGGACCGGGGCCGGATCGGGCTGGGCCAGGAGGCCAGCCTCAGGGTTGACGCCGAGAGGAGGATGGCCACGGCGGCCAACCACACGGCCACCCACCTCCTCCACCGGGCCCTCCGTCAGACCCTGGGGGAGCACGTCCGCCAGGCCGGCTCCCTGGTGGCCAGCGACCGGCTGCGCTTCGACTTTACCCACGACCAGGCCGTAGGCCCAGGCCAGCTCGACGAGATCGAGTGCCTGGTGAACGCCGAGATCCGCCTCGACAGCCCCGTCGAGACCAGCCTGATGGGCATGGACGAGGCCGTCCGCTCCGGGGCCATGGCCCTTTTCGAGGAAAGGTACGGCGAGGAGGTCCGGGTGGTCTCCATGGGCGCCTCCAGGGAACTATGCGGCGGGACCCACGCCAGGAGCACCGGCCGGCTGGGCACCTTCATCATCGTCTCCGAGTCGGCCGTCTCCGCCGGTGTCCGGAGGCTCGAGTGCCTGACGGGACCCTGGGCCATCCAGGAGATCCAGGATCGGCGCGGCCTCGTGCGCGATCTTTGCCAGCTGGCGAGGTCCAGCCCCACCGAGCTCCTAGACCGGGTCAGGAGGCTCCAGGCCAGGACCAGGGAGCTGGAAAGGGCCCCGGCCAGGCCGGCCTCGGGACCCAACCCATCCGAGTTGGCCGCCAAGGCCCAGCGGTCCGGCCAAATCTCCTTCCTGGCGGCCCAGGTCCAGGCCGACGGGCCAAAGGAGCTCAGGGAGATAGGCGACGCCGTCCGCGACATCCTGGGGCCCGGCGGCGTCATGGTCCTGGCCGCCGAGGGACCCGACCGCAAGGCCCTCCTTTTGGCCACCGTCGGGCCTGACCAGCTCAAGGCCTTCAAGGCCGGGGATCTGATCTCAAAAATCGCCCCGGCCATAGGCGGCCGCGGGGGCGGCAAGGCCGAGCTGGCCCAGGCCGGCGGCCCCGACGTCCAGGGCATCGGAAGGGCCCTGGAGATGGCCAGGGAACTGGTCCTTGGGGCATAAGGCCCGCCTTTCCAACGGCATTAAGACACAGCCCTATGGCTCCCAAATATGGTGCTTTTTTATGAGAATTCTCCTGATCGGCTCCGGGGGGCGCGAGCACGCCCTGGCCTGGCAGCTCCGCAAGAACCCCAAGGTCTCCCTGATGTCCGCCCCCGGCAGCTCGGCCCTGGCCGAACTGGGCGAGGTCAAGCCAGTGGCCGCCGACGACGTCGCTGGCCTCACGGCCCTGGCCAGGGACATGCAGCCGGACCTCACGGTCATAGGGCCGGAGCTGCCCCTGGTGCTGGGCCTGGCCGACGCCCTGAGGGCCCAGGGGCTGGCCGTCTTCGGCCCCTCGGCCGAGGCGGCCAGGATAGAGGGCTCCAAGGTCTTCGCCAAGGACTTCATGATCCGCCACAACCTGCCCACGGCCAGCTACGCCGTGTTTTTCGATCCGGCCGAGGCCAGGTCCTACATCAGGGACGTCTCGTACCCCATCGTCATCAAGGCCGACGGCCTGGCCGCCGGCAAGGGCGTCCACGTCTGCGGCAATCTGGCCAGGGCCCAGGAGGCCCTGACCTCCCTGGCCACCCTGGAGGCGGCCAGCCGGATCATAGTCGAGGAATACCTGGCCGGCGAGGAGGTCAGCTTCTTCGTCCTGACCGATGGCCAGACCGTCCTGCCGCTCCCGTCGGCCCAGGACCACAAGGCCATCTTCGACGGGGACCGGGGGCCCAACACCGGGGGCATGGGGGCCTATTCTCCCGCCCCGCTGGTCAGCCCGCGGCTGGAGAGCATCATCATGGAGACCATCATGCGCCCGGCCGTGGCTGGCCTGGCCGCCGAGGGCACCCCCTTCTGCGGCCTTCTCTACGCCGGCCTCATGGTCTCCCTGAGCGGGCCCAAGCTCCTGGAGTTCAACGCCCGCTTCGGCGATCCGGAGACCCAGGCCCTTATGCCCCGCCTCAAGGGCGATCTGGCCGGCACCCTCCTAGCCGCGGCCAACGGCACCCTGCACGAGGTCTCGCTCGATTGGGACGAACGCCCCTCGGTCTGCGTGGTCATGAGCTCGGCCGGCTACCCGGGGCCCTTCTCCGCTGGCGAGGCCATCTCTGGCCTGGGGGAGGCCGCGGCCCTCCCCGGGGTCACCGTCTTCGAGGCCGCCGTCAGCAGGGAGCCCCGCAGGGCCACCTCGGCCGACGGCCAGGCCTGGGTGGAGACCGCCTTTTCCAGCGGCGGGCGGGTCCTGGGGGTCACGGCCCTGGGGGACGATCTGCCCATGGCCATCGATAGGGCCTACAGGGGCGTCGAGGCCATAAGCTTCAAGGGGGCCCACTACCGCAAGGACATCGGGGCCAAGGCCATCAACCGCGGCCCACTCTACCCTGACGGGGACTAGCCGGCCATCCCGGCCCCTGGCGCGCGGATCCAGCGGCCCAGGGCCTTGAAGAGCTCCCTCAGGTCGATGGGCTTGGTGATGTGGTCGTTCATGCCGGCGGCCAGGCTCTCCTCCCTGTCCCCGATCATGGCGTGGGCGGTCATGGCGACGATCGGGAGGCCCTCGAGGCCGGGCAGCTCCCTGATGGCCTTGGCGGCCGTGATGCCGTCCATCTCCGGCATCTGGATGTCCATGAGGACCAGGTCGTAGCCGCCATCCTGGACCATCGTCAGCGCCTGCTGCCCGTTCTGGGCCACGTCGACCTCGAGGCCGGCGTTCTTGAGGAGCCTGGTGGCCACCAGCTGGTTGATCTCGTTGTCCTCGGCCAAAAGGATCCTGGCCCCCTTGAGGTGGGCGACCTGGGCCATTTCCTCCTGGCCCCTCTTTTCCCTGGCCCTGGTCGCGCCGCGAGCGCCCTGGAGTCCCAGGACCTCGGCCAGGGCCTCGGCCAGGGACCTCTGGGTCAGGGGCTTGGGCAGGACCTTGTCCACGCCTGCCAGCCTGGCCCCGTCCTGGAACTCGCCGCCATCCCCGTTGACGGCCAGGATGACCTTGGGCCTTTTCCCGATGAACCCCTCACCGGCGACGGCCCGGGCCACGGCCAGCCCGTCAAGGCCCGGGCCGCCCGAGTCGATGATGGCCAGATCGAATTCCTCCCTGTCCTCGCCGGCCAGGAGCCCCAGGGCCTCCTCCCCGCTCCAGGCCTCCCGGACCCTGAGCCCAAGTTCCCCGAGGTACCTGGAAAGGACGTCCAGGGCCGGCCGGTAGTCGTCCACGGCCAGGGCCCTGGTCTCCCTCAAGGCGGCCACCTCCTGCCCGCAGACCTCGTCGCCGTCCCAGCCGAAGACGGCCGTGAAGCCAAACTCGCAGCCCCTGCCCAGCTCCCCCATGACCCAGATCTGCCCGTTCATCAGCTCCACCAGGCCCTTGCTTATGGAGAGCCCCAGGCCCGTGCCGCCGTAGCGCCTGGTGAAGGAGGAGTCGGCCTGGCTGAAGGCGCTGAACAGCTTGCCCCTCTGCTCCTCGCTGAGGCCGATGCCAGTGTCGATGACCCTAAACCTCAGGGTGATCTTGTCCTTGTTCTTGGCCTGGGTCCCAATCTCTAGCCTGACGCTCCCCTTCTCGGTGAACTTCATGGCGTTCCCAAGAAGGTTGTTTATGACCTGGCCTAGCCTCAGAGGATCGCCAATTATGAAGGCCGGCGTCTTCGGATCAACGTAGACGATCAGCTCGATCCCCTTCTCCCTGGCCTTGAACACGAAGAGGTTGATGGTCTTGTCCAGCATCCTGTCCAGCCGGAAGGGGATGGCCTCCATCGAGATTTTCCCGGCCTCTATCTTGGAGAAGTCGAGGATGTCGTTGATTATGCCCAGAAGCGAGGTAGTCGCGTCGATTGTCTTTTCCAGGTAGTCCCTCTGGACATCGCTCACGGCCGTCTGCAGCGTCAGCTGGGTCAGGCCCAGGATGGCGTTCATGGGCGTCCTTATCTCGTGGCTCATGTTGGCCAGCAGCTCGCTCTTGGCCTTGGAGTTCTTCTCGGCCAGTTCCCTGGCCAGGGCCAGCTCGGTCGCGTTCCTCCTGAGCTCGGTCACGTCCGTCAGCCAGTTCATGTAGGACCTGTGGCCGAGGTAGTCGCCCAAAAAGCAGTTCAGGAGGGCCTCGCAGATTTCCCCGTTGGCCTTGATTAGGCTTACCGGCTTCCAGTTGACCTCCCCGCCCCTGGAGATGACGTCCAGGTATTCCCTGTCGGCCTCCTTGTCCAGGAAGCAGTCAGACCAGCCATCGCCCACGCTTTTCCCGAAAAAGCTCCTGGCGAAGGGATTGATGAAGATGATTTCGTCGTCCCTCGTTATTATTAGGCTGACCGGGCATGAGTCAAGGATCTTGCTCAAAAACTGCTTCTCGCTGACCAGCTCCACCTGGGTGGCCAGAAGTTCCCTGGTCCTCTCGTCCACCAGCTGACCCAGGTTCCTGTTGAGACGCCTGTTATTGACGTTCATGCGCATCAGGGCCAGTATCCCGACCAGCAGGAGGAAGGAGAACAGGCACAGCAGTGGCATTATGTCCTTGACGAACTTCGAGTGGTAGTCGAACATGCGGCTGTTCCACTGGGCCTGGATCTGCTTCAGGTCTATGTAGGTCATGGCCTCGTCCAGGAGCGAGCGGAGCATGTAGTCGCCCGAGACGTAGCAGAAGCCAGAGGGGACATCCTCCTCGAAGACCAGGGCCAGCTTGAAGCCGGGCTCCTCCTGGAAGTTCGTCAGGTTCAGGAGGAAGTTGCGGGAGGCCATGACGTAGTCGACCTTGTCCTTCCTGAGGGCCTGCAGGGCCTCCTCCATGGTCCCGAAGGTGGTCACGTTCCTGGCCTCTGGAAACCACATCCAGTAAACCCTCGAGTACTGGAGACCGCTGACGAGGCCCACCCTCACGTAGGCTATCTGGCTCAGCTGCAGGTCCGGCTCCTCCTGCAGGGAAATCAGGGCGTAGCGGTCGTAGCTCAGGGCCTTGCTGCCCATTATCACGTCGCTGGAGTCCTCCTCGAAGTAGTTGACGCTGGCCAGGACGTCGGCCTGGTCGGTCCTCAGGAGGTCACGCGCCTTCTCCTCGTCGTCGCCGGGCTGGCTTATTATCTCGAACCCGACCCCCAGGATTGACTCCAGCCTGTCCATGACGTCCAGGGCCACGCCCTCGAAGCGTTCGCTGCGGTGGTTGTAGAAGCTTTCCGGGTAGTTGGCCGACTTGATGGACGCCTTGATGGGTTTCTTGGAAAGCCTAAGATGGTCCAGGAATATCCTCTGTTCCTGGTCCAGGTCGTCCTCGAAGAATGTCCTCCGGTTCTCGACCCGGCTGCGGTCATAGAGCCCGAACAGGTACTCGGTGCCGCCGGCGTTCAGGAACTTCTGGACCACGCTTATGACCGGGGCCAGGCTCGGGTCGGCGGTGGCCAGGAACTGGGAGGTGTTTATCGGCGGAAAGTAGCTTTGGCCCTCGATCCCGTTGTGGGGCTTGAAGAAGACGATCGCCGGAGCCTCGTCGAAAAAGGCGTCGATCCTCCCCTCCTCCAGGGCCTCCACGGCCGACTCGTTGTCCCGGAAGACGACGGACTCCACTTTCTGGACGGTCGAGCCGACCACGAGCCCCCGCACCGCCGAGTCGTGGAGGAACCCATACCGCAGCCCGCTGTCCTGCAGCGGGAAGTAGGAGTTGACCGGCCCATCACCCTTGCGGCGAAAGACCATGATCTGGCGCTTGAAGATGGGGCTCTCGGTGTGCGTCAGGACGCCCCCCTGGTCGAGCCTCACCTCGCAGGCCAAATCCAGGCGCCCGTCGGCCAGGGCCTCCTCCAGCTCTCCACGGGGCATGAACTCATGCCTGATGTCCAGGCCCAGCATGCCCGACAAGGCCGCGGCCAGATTTATGAGGAAGCCCCCCTTTTGGCCGTCCTTGGCCGCGAAGGCCTCCCCGCTGTACTGGGTCCCGAAGGATATGCTCCTCTTTCCGAGGCCCTCTATGGCCGCTATCTCGGCGTCAGTGACCCCGGGGATCTTCCGGAAGTCGCCGATGAACTCCTCGACCTCCGGCCTCCCGTCGTCCCACAGCGAGCCCGCCGGCCTCAGGCTGGCCCGGCCCAGGACGGCCAGCACGACGGCCAGGCCCAGGAGGCCCAGAGCCATGGCCGACCGCTTAACTCTCAATGCCTTAAAATCCATCGCACTCACCAGAACTGGGCAAGCCAGACAGCCAAATGTTTTGGCTTTGGCCAACCTATCACCGCATATATTTTACCTATTTTATTTTTGCATTGCAAAATTGACTTTTATATCAGTTATTTCTCCCCGCAACTTATCGTATAGGCTTGATATTTCCATTTCCACGGCAACTGGCCACTTCCCAGCCACAAATCCTACTCAAAAGTCCCCAAAGAGTTCGAGCACCTGAGAATAAAGGGAAAATCTCACGGTAGCTTGGGCCACTCCCCCAGGCCAAGATGGCCGGTGCCCCGGCATGGCCTTGGGGGCCCCGGGGCGGCGAATCACCGCCCCAGGGCCTGGCCCAGGACGACGAGGCTGGCCGGCCAGCGGCCCATGCGCGCCCAGGGCGGAGGGGAGGCCAAGGACGGGGCCGAGACGGCGGGCTTGTCTGGCCCGGCCAATGGGCTTGGGGGCCAATAGTAGGCCGGCCAGGCCGTCTCGCCTGGGGTGGCCGGGGCCAGCCTCCTATGTTTCCTGACCTGGCGATTGAGGATGCCCCAGGCTAAGGGGCCGCAGAAGGGCATGCCATCCCGGGGCCGTTCTACCGTCCCCCGTCCGCTGCGGCCTGCCGATGGCCTTCTGGGGTCATGCGGCGCTGCGTCATGTCGTTCCCCATTCCAGAATTCGGCAGGGCATTCCCCCCACCCATGCAGCGGCCCCATGGGCCTTACCGGCATAGATATGGCATAATTATTGCATTATACTAACTGAGCCAGACCGGGGGCTGCCCCCTGACCCAAAGCGCCCCAAAAACTACCCTTAGGCCCAACCGCGGTTATCGGAAAATGGCCTTTCGCTTGGAGCCGCTGCTCTTTTTTTTGCCCCATGGCTTCCAGGAAGGAAACCGCCAGGACCGGCGTCGTCGTGGTTATCCCGTATAATCGGCCTGGCCAGGTTTGGCCTTGATCTTGCATTGTTAGTCTACGTTTGCTGTCATGGATCCATTAAAAATGGAGTTCTTGATTTATTATTAAAGAAATTTTTGCTTTATAATGCATATCTAAATTAGAGATATCTATATTTTAGCCTAAAAAATATTTTTATACTTTTAACGCCTTCTGGATAGAAATTTTTTCCACAGAGATTCCTGGTTTCGAGGGGACAGGTTTTTGCCGCCGCCTCCCAATGGGTTGGGGGGCGGCGTCCTTGTAAGCCGGTAAAGATGTCAATATCGGGATAGCGGGACAGTGCCTCGGTGATGGCTCAAAAGCATTCTGGCCACGGCAAAGCCAAGTAAATGTTGTTTTTTCCTATTTGACGATATGGCACCTTGTGAGTATGAAGTTGCCGTTTTTTCTTAGATTTATATTTTAACTATATTTAAAAATAATGAATTGTTTATATATTATTTATTTTATAGAGAAATAAATAATATATATCCTGATGACAGAAAAAATATAATTTTTTGAACAATCAAACTCTGAAAAAATTTTTTTGCAACTTAAATCTATATAATTTTTTTCAGTCTTATGTTTAATTATTGATAATTTATTTAATATATTATTAAAAGACTTTTTCTCGGACTGATTCAAGGCAATCTTGATTATTAACTGATTATTATGTAATTATTTTCGTCTCTTAGGAATTAAAAATTCATCAAGGTTCCGCCACGCAGAGATCGGAGACGCCAGTGACCGGCGAGCAAGGCTTGGAATTCCTGTTGAATGGCCTTTCCTAAATGAGATTACATTTTAAAGGAATTTTTAAGGGAATATAGTGAAAATTAATATTAATACACCCCTAAAAATTAGACTACAGCCGGCCAGACTGCCCTTGATCAGGTCTTCCAGCTCGTTCAGAGAGGGGCTGACCCTGGTAGAGTTGCTTATCGTCACGGTCCTGTCCATGATTGTCGCCGGCATCTGCTTCTCCATCTATCGGCTCAACTCAGCCAATTACCTCAGGGAAGAGTCATACATCCAGCAGCAGCAGAACCTCAGGGCGGCCTTGTACATTCTCGGCCGTGACCTGCGCTCCGCCGGTAACGGCTTCTATATCCTAGGCAACAGCACGCAGCTCATCCAGGCCTATGTCCCAGCCCAGATGGCCGTGAACGGCAGCGGCGTGCCCTATGTCAACGCCACCTCCGGCTGGTTCAAGAATCCTGACAGCTCCGACCCCGGATTCAGGGTCATCTACGGGATTGATGGCGGGCCTGACCGTCCCGACAGCGTCACAATCTTCAAGTCCGAGCTCGAGTTCGCTTCCCCCATAGGGGTAGTCGCGGATTATGCCTACAACGTGATGACTCTAAGGGATGAGATAATTCCCGGCACCATGGCCAAAGGCGACATAATCGCCATAGTCAACAACTCCGACTCGATCATCCTGGAAGTCAAGGATTTTACGGAGGCATCAGGGATCATTGAATTTGTCACCGACGGCCGTTTCACCCCTTCTTCCGGGATACCCTCAAGCTTTACGGTTCCTGGTTCCACTGTCTATAATTTCAGAGATATTGCTCTGATAACATACTATATAGATGAAGCAAATAGCCGGCTTATGGCCATTTACCACGATCATGGACGGACCGCCTATGACAATGTACCCACCAAGTCAGCAGTTGTGGCCAACAACATTGAGGACATGCAGCTTTTTTATTTCTTTGATCATGATGTGGTCGATCTGGAGCGCGTGACTGAAGAGCCGCTGATGAGCTCGGACAGGCTTCGGACCGAATCCGTAAAGGCCGTCGCCCTGGCCCTGACCTCCCGATCGAGATATGACGATCCAGAGCTGCGGGCCGTCCGTCCTGCCTTATATAACCGTTCCGCCGGGACGACTCCTGACGGAAACAGACGCAACACCTTGTCCGAACTGATTTTTCTAAGGAACTATCAACAATGACGATTTCTGCCAAGACTTGTGTCGGGAAAGGATCGGCCGGCTTTTCTTTGCTTGAGCTGATAGTCGGCATGGCCGTCATCGCGATACTGGCCGGGATTACCTATGCCGGCCTGAGCCGCTATATTCCCAGATATAGGGTCAGGGCCGAGGCGAAAGTCTATGACGGTCTGCTGCAAAAGGCCAGACTGCTGGCAGCTACCAGCCAGAAGCCGGTCAGGGTCGTCCTGGATTGCGCCAAGGCCGTGAACGACGCCTGTTTGGTCAATACCCAGATAGCCTCCTACACGGGGGCAGAGGTAACGGACTGGCGCTCTGTCCCGAACGGTGACCATGAGCTACATCCCGACGTGATGGCCGCGAAGACGCCGACACCATCCACGTATGACGGCAGCGCCTCATATGCCGGCAAATACTGGACCATATTTATGCCTGACAGCCGCGTCTACTCCGATCCGAGGCCGTTTGCCCTCTTTTTCCACATTGCCGGCGCCGATACCGGCCAGTTGACCCCTGGCTGGCAGATCTCGGTGAGCAACGACGCTGGACGAATCTTCCTCGAACAAACTAGTATCCGGCCAAACGTTTAAGTTATAGCTGGCGAAGGCTAATTCTATAGCCACCTTAACTGATATATATGCGGTTAGCATTATGTTTGATCATTTAACCATTAATATAATTGATTTATTTGCATAATAAGTTATAATATAGCATTAGAGGCTGGCCATGCAACATTTATCTACAAGTAAAGGCATAAAAAATCATCTACTTGATGGCTTTACATTGGTTGAAGTCTTCATAACAGTTTTTATCTTGGCTTTCGGTTGTCTAGCTGCCTCCAGATCGCTCATCGTCTCGCTTAAGACCTTTAATTTCGCTGACAACAATACCGTGGCCACATTTCTGGCTGAATCCGAGATGGAACGGCTGAAGTCCCTCACCTTCGCCGAGCTGACCTTCGAGGCGAATAACAATCCCGTGGTTAAAACCAGCAATATCAACCGTCTGGGCCAGGTCTGCACCCCACCTGGCTGCGATAACTTCATCTTTTCCAGATTAGTCAAGATCTTTCCCAAAACACCTACATCTTTTAGTCATCAACTTGAAATAGAAGTCAGCTGGTTCGATAGGACTGGTCCGCATAAGATAACTTATAGCGGTGCCATTACAACTTTTTCTTTTTGATAAATATAATAATATATATTTTCTATTAATAATTTCTAATTTATAGATTTAGGTGCGCTATGATTTCTTCAAATGAAAAACAACAAGCAAAGATGTCCGATGGTACGATTTTAGTTTATGCCCTGGCTATTCTAGTGCTTATCGCCATGATGGGTTTCGTCTTGATCTCCAACAGCCTGGTCGAGCTCTCCATTTCAGGAAACAACAGAATCGGCCGCGAGGCCTTCAACACGGCGGATTCCTCGGAGCGGATCGCCACGTTGCTTTCACGGATCATCCTTCATCCAGAACTCGGCGACCCGGCCGCAATACTGACCTCCTCGCCTGGCCCCCAATTCCCGCTGACCGTGGAAATCGACAATGACCGCTTTAGCCTGGCCAACCTGCAAAAGGAATCCGCTGATTTCGACTTTCTACAGCGTTACCTGGAGGCCCTCAGCTACGATCCTCTCCATCCGCCGCATATCGTCTTCAAGGTTGGCGGAAAGGTGGTCGCCATGGCAATCGTCAACATGGAGATCAAGGAACCAATCGCGGAAGGGTATTCCCTTGGGGTGGGCGGCAAGTATGACTTCTCAAGCGGCACAGGAGTCCAGGTCAATCTGGTCATAACCATCAACGCCACTCCTATGAGCATCAATGCTGATTTCGATGATCCTCATTCGATAATAACTTCCATTTATCGTGAATTATTATAATCGCACTATTTTTAAATTTTATATTTTCGAGGTCCGTCATGACTAGAAGAAAGATTCTGGCAATTATGGCCCTAGCCGTTTTCCTTCAGGCCGCTTCCCCGCTCTTCGGGGAAGACCCGCCCCTCAGGGAAAACTACGAGACTCAGCCCTTTACCGCCACGGGCGTGACCGTCCCGGAGGTTCTGCTGGACGTCTCCAAAGACCTCAAGATGTTCTACCAGGGCTATGCCGGGTTGATCGTCGACATTGACGGCGATGGGCGCCTCGATACCGGCTTTAACCCCAACGCCACCTATATCGGCTACTTTGATCCTGACTCCTGTTATGTCCACACCGGGCCGGAGGGCGGCTCGAACCACCGCTCGACGGAGAACAACAGGTATTTCCACAGGGCCGGCCCCACCGTCCCCGATGATTCCCAGGCGACCATAGACAGCAGCCGCCCTTCCGGCCTGAAGGCCTACATCCCGTCGTACAGATCCAAACATGGCATCTGCCGGAACGTGAAATCCAGCAATAAAAAGACCTTCAGCGGCAACTGGCTGAATTTCATAGTCTCCAGCCGCATGGACGTCGTCAGGAAGATCCTGTACGGAGGCTCGAGGGTCGTGGACACGGCCACGGATACCTTCCTGGAGCCCTCCTTCGTGCCCCATGACGCCTCCATCTGGGGGACCGAGGTCATGGCCGACAACGCCTGGAACCGCACCCCCTTCAACGTCTACTTCGACATCACGAAATTCACGCCCTTCGCCAAGCCGAACAACAACAGTGCCCATTATTTCGCCAGGACGCGCGATCGCAGCAAGTACGGCCCGTGGGATCCGAGGGGATCGGCCAGCGCGGCCGATGGCGACATCTTTCCGGTTCTCCAGTTCTACCCCAACGCCAGCAACTCCCCTTCCTGCACAGGCCGCGGTCTGGCCGGCCATTACTGGGACTGGATCATGCAGTCCCGGCCCGTCCCCAACGCCCCAGAAGGATGCCTGACCGACGGCAACGTCAAGTCCTGGCGAGTCACCGTAAAGGTCTGCTCCAAGGATGAAGCCAGCGACAAAGCCGTGGCCCCAGGCGAGCAATGTACCCTCTACGGCGACGCCCCCAACCAGGCCTACAAGCCCACCGGCCTTCTCCAGGAATACGGCGGGAACGGCAAGATGCGGTTTGGCCTGATGACCGGGGGTTTCAACGACAGCTTGCGGGCCAAGGGCGGGATAATCCGGAACCACGTGGCCTCCCTGACCAATTCCATCAACCCGGCGACCGGCCAGTTCAAAAGCAATGGCCTGATGTGGGCCTTTGACAAGCTGCAGATTTCCGGCCGATGGGTCTACAACTACGAGGGGGGCAATGGCGCCATCCTTTATCACGACCTCAATTCCTGGGGCAACCCGATGGGCGAGATGCTCTTTGAGTCGATCCGTTACCTGGTCGGGAAAAAAGCGCCCACCAGCGCCTTCTCCTCGGGCGAGAACGGCGACCGTTCAGGGGCCACCTATGCGGAGTCCCCTTACCTGATGAGCCCCATCAACAAGCTCTTGACAGCAAATTCCTTGACAAACTGGAACGCCAGGCCGGACCCGTCCGAATGCTCCAAGCCCGTCGTCATGCTCATAAGCGACATCGATACCAGCTTCGACGGGGATGACATCTCCGGCAGCAACGACTTGAACTCCTACGATCTGATGCCGGGAGTGGTCAACGCGGATCTGCCGAAGCAGTTCAGCGTCGCCCCCTATCTGAACGCCATCACGAAGACGGAGGGCATCGGGGGCTCGAAGAAATATTTCGTGGCCAAGTCAGACACCGACGACTGTTCGCCCAAGACCATCACCAGCCTGGACAACGTCAAGGGCCTTTGCCCGATGGGGCCATCCTACAAGGGGACCTATGCCGTGGCTGCGGCGGCCTACTACGCCCATACCCATAACATGAGCCGCACGGCCAACAAGATGCCCGTCGACATCTACTCCGTGACCATGAGCGCCGCCTTTCCCGAGCTTAAGCTCGATCTCAAGGACGGCCGCCAGGTGTCGGTGCTCCCGCTTAACACCACCAACCGGTGTTCAAGCGGTCTCTACAACGCCTGCGACAAAATTTTGAGCTTCCTGAACTATTTCCTGACCGACATGGAAACGGACAAAAACGGACTGCCCATAAGCTTCACCATACAGGTCAATTTCTCCGACTTCGGCATGGGCGATGACTGGGAAATGGACATGGTGGTGGAATACAAGGTCGTCCTCCTGACAGACAGCAGTACCAACGCAAAATTTCGCTCGGCGTCAAACCTGAACACCCTCGCCGGCAACGCCAACTACGTGTCCGGTGAGTTAAGGAACAAAGGAGCTAATTATTATTTCATCCAAAACCCAACTAACGTCCTGACCATGGATGACATGGTCGACCTGAACGACATAACGGTCTCCGGCGTCGCCGTTTTCTCCAAACTCCACCGTACCGCATCCGGAGGAAGCCACGGCCTTGGCTACACCATCAGCGGGACCACCCATGACGGGACCTATCTGGATCTCAATCTTGGCGCCCCGCCGGCCTCCAATTTCCTGACCCCCCCAGGTTGCGCCTATACGAATGGCCCTTCCCCGTGCAAAACAAACCCCAATACCAGCACGCAGATAAGGACCTTCAGTTTTTCGGCCTCTGGCTCAAATAACGAGGTTCTCCAAAATCCCATGTGGATGGCCGCGAAATACGGCGGGTTCAAGGACAGCAACAATAACGGCGTCCCTGATCCGGGCGAATGGGAGAATGAAGCCGGCGAGCCCAAAAACTATTTCCAGGCCACCAATATCGCCGAGCTCCCGGACAAATTGACCGAAGCCTTCAGGTCGATAGCCCGGTCAATCTCGACCGGCACGGCTACCTCGGCCTCCGTTAATTCAGTCTTGGGCGGAGGCATTTCCGTCCAGACGGCCTACTACCCCGAGTACACCAACCCTGACGACGACTCGCAGAAAGTCCGCTGGGTCGGGACCGTCTACGGGTTATTCGTCGATAAGTACGGGAACCTTCGCGAAGACTCCAACGGGGATCACAAGCTCAAGCTGTCGACCCTTGACGGCGAGGGGGACAACATACTGACCTTTAACAATCCCAACAATCCGCCGGCCATCCTTCCCGACTGCTACACCTCCTCCACGGTCAGCCGCTGTACCGATCCGTTTGGCGACAACAATCCCGAGGTCCTTGACAGCCCGGCCAACATCCACAGGATCAAAAGCGTCTGGGACACCGGCCGCTGGCTGGCCGAGCTTGACCCGGGCGGAACCAGACTCCTCTCGGGAAGCCGCAGCTACGGCTCCCCGGCCACAAAAACCGAGGGCAGGAGGCGGATTTACTTTGGCGAGCCCGACTCGAATGGAAGGCTGCCTCTCTTTAACACCTCCGACAGTTCCCTGGCGGTACTGCAAAAGCAGATGCTCCACGACAACTACCGCGATCACCTGCCTACGGTGCCGGCTACCCCCAACACCAAGGCCGCGTACACCAAGAAGCTGGTCGAGTACGTTCAGGGCGCCGAAGTCCCAGGCTGGCGTTCCAGGACAATCGCCAACCCCTGGGGTTCCAGCTCTTCCCCAGTCGTCTGGCGGCTTGCCGACATCATCAACTCAAAACCGATTATCGTGGGACCGCCGGCCTTCAATTATGACACCATCTACGGCGACTACACCTACGGAACCTTCAGATCCACCCAGGGCGGCAGAAGACAGATGGTGTACGTCGGGAGCAACGACGGCATATTCCACGCCATCAATTTGGGCTTCTACGGTTCCCTCACCGAGGGCATGGTGGGTTATGCCCAGGGTGATGCCGTCAACCACGACTTGGGGGCGGAGGTCTGGGCCTACATCCCGACTTCGGTTCTCCCCCATCTGCAGTGGCTGCCCGATCCCGACTACGTCCATTCCTACTACGTGGACATGAAGCCGCTTCTCGCCGACGTAAAGATTGATGGCGAGTGGCGTACCATTCTCATCGGGGGTCTGCGGCTGGGAGGAAGACCAATCCCCAATCCTGATTCTGCCGAGACCCAGAGGTACTACTCGGAGCTGTTCTGTCTCGACGTGACCGATCCCGAGGCCGAGCCCAAGTTCCTGTGGCGTTACAGTTCCGAGGAAATCGGCTTGAGCGTCGGCACCCCTTCCGTGGTGACCTCCGAAGGCGAATGGTACGTGGTCATTCCCAGCGGCCCCAAAACCGATTCCTTCTCGGGCAACGGCCAGGTCGTGTATGGACAGCATTCGCCCTATGACGGCTACAGCGACCAGCAGGCCAGGCTGATAGTCCTTGACGCCGCCACAGGCGCCGAGTTTAACACGGGCGATGACTTGGTCGTCCCCGAGGCGAATAGTTTCTTTACCGATAATTTTATCCCTCTGCCCCAGCGCAACAGCCGGACCGGCACCTGGAATGACAACGTCGTCTACTATGGCCTCACGATCAGCCGTGTCGAGTCGACCTGCATCGACAGCGGGGCCGTCTACAGGCTGGTGATGACCGATCCCCTCACTTCCCAGCCGTTGCGCCCGAGTTCCTGGACCCTGAAACGTTTCATATCAACAGATCGTCCGGTCACCGGCGCGGTCAACTCCACCTATGACTCCAGGGGGAACCTCTGGGTCATATTCGCCACCGGACGGCTCTGGGGCATCCAGGATCTGACCCCCTGCGCCGCCGTCACCACCCCGGCCTGCCGCGAAAACCACCTGCAGTATCTCTACGGGGTCAAGGAAGAGCTGGACAGCGACGGTAACATGACCTATACCGACAGGACCCCGCAAATCAGCAAGCTCGCCGATCTCACCGGGGCCTCGGTCTATAAAAGCGGCATCGTCACGGGAGTGAAGACCCAGGCCGGGCTCTCACTGGGCATAGGCGGGACCATAAACTATAACCTGCTGTCAGACGCGGTCCTGGGCAACAAGTTCATCGGCTACAAACGCCAGCTGGATGTCGGCAAGATCATCCAACCTGGCTCCGCCGACAATTTCGAGATATCCATAACCCAGCCCAAGATAACCGGACTTGGCAACGGGACCTCCCTGCTGGCCTTTACCACCTTCGAGCCTAACAGCGTGACCAGCTTCTGCGGGGATCTTGGGAAAAGCTACATGTACCTGCTGGATACCTACACGGGTCTTCCGCATCCGTCTCTCTACTCGGCCTTCTCCGCCGCGCCGGATAATCCCGGTTCAGCCCCGATAGACCCTGAAAATCAGGTCATCGGGGGAACTCTGGTCGGCGATGATCTGGCGACGGAGGCGATCTTCTACATAACCGACAGTTCAGTCACCGCCAGGACTTCCCTGGGCGGCAGCATCACCGATGTCTCGGTGGCGAAAGACAAGGGAATAGGCAACACGGTTATTTCCTGGCGTGAGGCTCTTAATACAGGCTTTACCTTGTCCAAGGAGTCCATGGTCATCGGTCTCTCTCCCGAAATCAATGAATAAATGTTTCAAGGTTCTAGAGACCGGCGTGGGGGGCGGGGGGGGGGCGGGGCGCCCCGGGGGCGGCAACACCCCCCCCCCCGC
>JAISEK010000172.1 GCA_031264145.1 Deltaproteobacteria bacterium | reverse complement strand
CCAATGCTGGAATAGCAAAAAAATGGAGATTTTATGAAACCGTTTAAAATAAGGCTACTCCTGTGATCGCTCAAAACTGTTAGAAAAAAATTTTTACTCCGCTGATCGCTATACCCAGTTAACTGAAAATGAAACAATAGAATATATATTAAAGAAAATACCTATTTTAATAGTTTTACTTAATATAGCACTTTCTTTGCTGTACGTTTATATGTTAGCCAGAATGTCCTACAGGGCGAGTGACATGGGCGGGGGCTTCGGAGTAATGATGACATTCCTGAGTCCCAGGTTTTACGCTCCCTTCGTTTCCGCCTATTTTGCCTGGATATGCCTCAAGAGGCAATACGAGTAGATGGTCTGGCCTGTTGGCGAAGGGCCGGCTCAAGGCCCTGGGTAAGGCATGGCCATTTTTTTCCAGGTGTCGGTCGATTTTTGGCAGCCGCCCTGGTTATGCGCCATCATCATGGCCAATCAATTTGACCGGCTTCCCCTTGGTCAAGGTTTCAGCCATCTGTGTTTCGCATCTGCCAAAGATTGTTGATTTTGAAAGATATCATCATTAAATATATCTTTGCATGTTCTTTGGTGTTTTATAGTTCCTGAAAGGCAGGCAAAGGCATCATCGAAGACTGTCGCCGGCAGATCGGTTCTTGGGCCTCCCCCTTGACATCTGGGACGCCCCGGCGTCACGGCAGGGGAGACCTCGGGCCTCATGGGACGGGCCATGACCTGCTGCTGGACGCTGGACAAAGCCGAGATGGTCGCGGCCTGGATGTCCGGTGCCGGGCCATTCCTGCCATCGGCTGGGCCTGTCTGGATGGCTGCCGGCGGCGGGATTCGCCAGTCCCCCCTCATCACCCGCCTCTAGAGGTCCATTTTCCCTTTGAGGGAGTTAATGAGGCCAGGATCCCTGATAAGGGGCCTGGCCAGGCCAAAGTAGGCTATGCCGGTCTCGTTCAGAATCACGGACATGGTCCGCGGGTCGCGGTTTCCGCCCGTCAAGATTATGGCCGCCCTGGAGGCCGCCGCCATGGCCGTGGCCTCCGTCTTGAAGAAGGGGCCGCCGTCCTCCCCGTGCGCCATCCAGTCGCCGCTTATCTCTATGGCGTCCAGGCCCAGCCTTGAGAGTTCCCGGCCAAGGTAAAGGCAATCATCGAGGGTGACGCCGCCCTCAAAGCCGTCGGTCACGTTGATTTTGGCCCAGACCTGGAAGCCTGGCCCAACGGCCTCCCTGATGGCCCCGTAGGTCTCAAGGAGCATCCGGGCCCTGTTCTCGACCGGGCCGCCGTATCGGTCCGTCCGGCGGTTGTAGTGGGGGGACATGAACTGGCTCAGGAAGAACCAGTGGGCCCCATGGATCTCCACGCCGTCGTAGCCAGCCTCCTTGGCCCGGAGGGCGGCCTGGGCGAATTCCCGCCGTATGGTCCCCAGTTCGTCCTCGCTGGCCTCCTTGGGTGTCTGGCCTGATTTCAGGTGAGTGACCGCGCTGGGAGCCAGAAGCCTCTCCGCCCGCCGGCCGTGTAGGGCGAACGAGCCCACGTGGACCAGCTGCGAGATGATGTTGGCGCCCTCCCCGTGGACCAGGGCCGTCAGTTCCCGGTGGCCGTCCAGCAGGGAGTCCTCGCTGAGGGCCAGGATGGGGTAGGTCCGCTCGGTCTGGCTGACCAGCGTGAGCCCGGTTATGAGGGTCCCGGCCCCTCCCCTGGACAATTCCCGGTATAGCCCGAGCATTTGGGCGTTGACCGCCCCATCGTCCGTCTTCTCGCCAACGGCCGCCCTGACGAAGCGGTTCCCCATGGCCATGGAGCCCAGGATCGTGCCCTCGAACAATGATTTCATCAGTTCACCTGCCTTTGCCTGTCCGCCGGGGGGAAGGACCGTCGTAGGGGTTTGTCCAGTACGGGGCATGCCAATGCCGCATGCCCGCGATCTTCTGGCCAGGGGCTTGCCGCCTGGCCGAGACGGCCAGGCCAGCGTCGGCCTGGGGGAAAGCCCCCACGGCCGGGGAAGCATTTCCGGCCCCGGCCTGGCGGGGGGCGTCGCGACCACCTGGGGAGAGGCCGCCAAGGCCCCCGGAATGGTCTAGCGCCGGTTCGACAGGTAGGGGTGGTTTAGCCGCAGGGGCTGGTAGATAGGCGCGTTGTACCGCAGGGTGTAGCGCACGTCCTTGTGCGGGGGCTGGCAGAAAAACCGCTTGTACTCCCGGTTGAACTGGGAGGCGCTCTCATAGCCCACTTCCAGGCAGGACTGGGTGGCCGTCTTGCCGTAAAACAACATGAGCCTTCTGGCCTCAAAGAGTCTAACCAGCTTTATGTACTGCAGGGGACTCAGGGACGTCAGGGCCTTGAAGTGCCTGTGGTAGGAGGTCAGGGGCATGTCGGCCACGGCGGCCAGGTTTGAGACGGAGACGTCCTCTCTGTAGCGGTCGTTGAGCCAGGTTATTGATTGGGTCACGTTCATCATTCCCGTGGCGGCCAGCCTCCAGAGGAGCTCTCCCTGCGGGAGGGCCAGGAAAAAGCGGTAGAGGTTGAGGATCGCCGGCGGGATTAGGCCCAGATCGGTATCGCATTCGTATTGGCAGTCCAGGAGGTCGAGGAGGAGCAGGGACAACTCGACGCTGATGGAACCGAAAGACAACCCGGACTTGTCGATCCTCAGGTTGATGGGCGGCCTGGGCGCCATGGCGCAGAGGGCCTTCACGATCTCAAGGTCGAAGTTGAGGACAAGGGCCAGGAACGAGCGGCCGGGCTGGACGATGATGCGGGTCTGGATGGGCAGCTGGGCCCCGATGATGGAGTAGGAACGGGAATAGATGATGCAGTGCACGCTGGCGAAGTCGTTTTCGCAGATGCCCTGGATGTAAAAACAGATCGATGGCTGCAGGATGAAGCTCACGTAGTCATGGCTGGCGTCAAAGCGGACCAGGTGGAGACGGTTTATGCCGGTGGCGTGCCGGCCTGGTGACGGGGCCATGGCCGCGCATCTCTGGACCAGAAGATCGAATATGCCTCTTTCCACGGGATCATGCAGGAATAATCCAGTCATTTGGCCACTTATGAGCGAAATGTCGGCTGGGCCCATGGATCCCAGCGAGGTCCGTTTCGGGCCGGCAGCCAAAATAAAGTCTATAGAGATAAAATTAAGCCAATATAATCATAAAATAGAAACAATAAATTAAAACGTAGCGAAAACCCAAAAGAAGCGGGGGAACCCGGACCCCCTGGTCAGGGCCCCGACTGGGCCTGCCGCCAGGGGCGGACCGGCCCCTGGCCAGCGAGAAAGACCAACGCCAAAGCGGCCCAAGCGGAAAGGGCGGGACGGCCCGAAAGAGCAGCGGGTGGTGGCCGTCTCACCCGGCCGTCTTGTCCAGGTTGGCGCGTTCTCCGTCCTCGGCCTCGTCCGGTGGCCCGGCAGGGGGGGCCTGGCCATCAGTGACCCCGTCAGGCGACTCCTGGGACCCCCGGCCACCCAGGCTGTCGATTTTCTCCTGGTAGGCCAAGGCCTCGGCCTGATACCGGCTGGCTTCGTCCGGGGAGGAGAAGTCGAGGAAGGCTCTCTGGGAGTCTTTGCGCTCCTCCCAGCCGAAATAGGCCAGAAGGCCGCCCAGGGATATGACCAGCAAGGGAAGGAAAGCCTTGAACACCAGAAGGAATTCATTCAGCCAGACTATGAGCAGGGCCAGACCGCCCAGGATTAGGAATCCGCCGACGATGAGCAAGAGGGGCATAGGGTCTCCAGGAAAAAAGGCGATGGGCGATAGCCCTGGGAATCGGGCGTCACTGGGCGCGGGTGTCTTCTGGGAACGCGGAAAACTCCTGGTTGGCGTACAGTGAACGAGCAGTCAGTAGTCTGGCCACCCAGGCGCAGAAATAGGCCAGGACAAGCCGGTCAGCCCAAAGGCAACCATCGGCGTTTGGTTTCTCTCCCGGCACCCCAGCAGGGGCAGGGAAGCCAATGGCCGGCGTTCACCCAACATTGGGGGCAGGCGTCAAAAGCCGGCCGCGGCGCCCGCGGCGGCGGCGGAGCCCTGGCCCAGGCCGCCATGGCCCCGAAGGGGATGGGGCCGGGCAGGGGCTTCATGCCGGACGATGCGGGGCGCTAGGGGCGCCGGCCGCACTCGGTGCAGACGCCGTCGGGGCCGATGATGCCGATGCAGCTCTCGTCGGAGCAAAGCTGGCGGGCTGACTTGCTCTTGGCGACTGACCGCCTGGTGGCCAGATCGTTTCCGCAATGTGGGCAGAATTTGGCCCACAGGGGGGCCTGATTGTTGCACTTGTCGCAAGAATCGCTGGGGATTGGGGCTCCGCAGTCCTCACAGGTGAGTTCCATTCTAGCTCGCTTTCTATCGAAAAGAACCTGATCGTCCGGGTTGGATCGGACGAGCCCAGGAATGGCCGAGGATCCCTTGCCCGCCAAAGGCCTGGGGGAAATAGAATCTGGACTTTGGGCCATGCCTGGGGTAGAATCAAAGAAGTTTTTCAGTTATTTGCATCGTCTGACGGATCTCTCCAGACTTGTGGCACGGATCCGGACCAGGAGCCTGGCCCGTCCCCAGGGAGAGAGGGGCCCTTTAAATGGCCAAACGTGGTATAATGCCAGCCGGGACGGTCCCCGGCGTAATCCCACTAAAGTCCCTGACCCTGCCAATTCTACAATTTTGCCCTGGAAAAATCCAGACCTTCAAAAACAGGGCCAAGAAGCTTAAGTTTCGGCCAACTTGCCCCAAAAATCGGGAATTTAGTCCCTTCGTCCAAAATTGGGAGGAACATATTCCAGGCTTGGAGCCAAGGCCAAGCCCATTGTTGAGAGGATACGTCGGTTCGGAGAAACGAATTTGGTGGTCATGTAAAAACCCGTTTTTTTGAGTTTTGCTGGACAAGAGCCTTGATAATAGAGGTCAAATTTTGTTTTTTTTCAGGGTTTTTGCAGCATCATCAAATTTTATATAAATATATATTGGTCTATAGCGAGGCTTGAATACTCGTGGAACAGATTGCTTTTGTTTAATGCATGGCGTTTAAGGCTTAGTTAATGATTTTCTGGTCTTTTATATGCATTTTAATGCTTTATATTTATTAGTCCAGTTAATGTCTAGCTTAAGTAAGGGACTATGATGTCCCAGCTCCCCAAAAGAGGAGAATAGTGAAACGCATCCCCATTGACAAGGCTGTTCCAGGCCAGGTCCTGGCCGAGAAGCTCACCCGCCACGACGGTGTGCTCCTGGCCGGGCAAGGAGCCGAGATCACCGAGGGCTTGCTGCGCATGCTGGTCCGCCTCAACATTGACACGGTGGTCATCGAGGAGGACGAGTCCAGGACCACCCAGGAGGTCATGGATGATTTCCAGAAAAAGGTGGACGACCTTGAGGCCAGGTTCGTCCGGGTCGCCGAGTCGCCCGTGCTGATGGCCCTGAAGAAGACCATGCTCTATATGGCCCAAAGGGAAAGGGACGAG
The DNA here is from genome assembly GCA_031264145.1 of Deltaproteobacteria bacterium. Classification (GTDB taxonomy): domain Bacteria; phylum Desulfobacterota; class Desulfarculia; order Adiutricales; family Adiutricaceae; genus JAIRNQ01. The sequence continues at coordinate 28,845 of JAISEK010000172.1, read as the reverse complement.
ACGTTGGCCCTCATGGAAAAACCGCCTGCCGTCGTCGAGGCCCACGAAGAGGTGCCAGGGGCAGCGGGCACGGAGGCCTGACATCACCGCCATGGCCAACCAACAGCAGCAGCAAGTCCAGGACCGGCTCCAGGTCAAACGGGAGGTCAGGAAGATCAAGAACCTTCCGACCGTGCCCGGCATCGTGGCTAAAATTTCCCGCATGGTGGAAAACCCGGAGACCAGCGCCGCGGAGGTCGGCCGCCTGATCTCGCAGGACCAGGTTTTGTCGGCCAAGGTCCTGCGCATGGCCAACAGCGCCTTTTTCGGCATGTCCAGGAAGATCAGCTCCATCTCCCAGGCCCTGGTCATCCTGGGCTTCGAGGTGGTCAAGGGCCTGGTCCTGACGTCGAGCGTTTTCGACATGATCCAGAAAAGCATGGCTGGGCTCTGGGAGCACTCCATCGGCTGCGCTGCCGCCTCAGGGGCGGTGGCCACGCTGCTGGGCCGGGACGATGCCGAGGAAATCCTGGTGGCCGGCCTCCTGCACGACTTGGGCAAGGTCGTGCTGGCCCTTAACCTCCCCGAGGAGATGCGCCTCATCATGGCCAAGGTTTCCTCGGGCGACGTCCTCTTCTACGAGGCCGAGAACCAGCTTCTTGATTTCGACCACAGCGAGCTCGGCCAATGGCTGGCCGAGCACTGGAACCTCCCGGAGAGCCTGGCCGAGCCCATGCGCCTCCACCATCGCCCCGAGAAGGCCGTCTTGAAGCCGGAGTGCACGGCCATCGTCCACATCGCCGACATCATCATCCGGGCCAAGGGCTTCGGCAACGCCGGCGACATGCTGGTCCCCCCGATTTCGATGGCCGCCTGGGAGATGCTGGGCCTGCGGAAGACCGATTTCTTGCCCATCCTTGAAACGCTCGAGCCCAAGCTAGCCAGCTTGTGCGACATCACTTCCATCAGTTAGCCATTGGCCGGATCGGCCAGTCCCCATCGGATATCGTCGTCCCTCCAGGCCCCATGGCGGTCTGGTGAAAAGGCCGAGAAGCCCAGGGAGCCTCTTCCCCGCCTTATGGCCATCAAAGGCTGCCCAGGGAGGGGCGGCCCATCCGGAGTCCCTTTTTGTCATTTTTCCCCCCCAAAGCCAAGTCGGTCCTGGTCCTGTGCCCGGCCGCGGCCTGCCTGGCCCTCGACCTTTTGACGAAAGCCTTCGCGAAGGCGCATCTTGACGCCGCCATCTCCCGTCCCGTCACGGGTTTCCTCAATCTCGTCCTGACCCACAACCCGGGCGCGGCCTTCAGCCTCTTTTCCGGCGACGGCCAGGCCCAAGGCCTCAAGATGGCCGGCTTGGCCCTCTTGTCGATGATCCCGCTTTTCTGGTTCTACCGCCTGGCCGGGCCCAGGGACAGGGGCACCCTGGTCTCGCTGGGGCTCGTCGTGGGCGGGGCCCTGGGCAACGTCCACGACCGTCTGCGCTACGGGGCGGTGGTCGATTTCCTGGACTTCCACCTTGGGGACAGGCACTGGCCAGCCTTCAACGTGGCGGACGCCGCCATCTGCGTCGGGTTGGGCCTGTTGATCGTCCTGACCGTCAGGAGCGCCAGGCGCGAGCCCAGGACGGGACAGGCCAAGCCGGGGCGGGGGGACCGGCTGGGAAGGAAGGGGGCGGGTCCCAAAAACCCGACGAGGATTTGACGTGGCCTTGATATTGATAGTCGAGCGCAACAAGGTCACCGGCGACTACGTGGCGGCCACCCTGGAAAAGGCCGGCCACGAGACGCTGGTGACCTCAGTCCAGACCGAGGCCCTGGCCATGTTCCAGGAGAGGCGGCCCGATCTGGTCATGATCAACTATTTCCTTACCGGCGGGGACGGCATCAGTCTCCTCGAGGCGCTCCTGCGGCTGTCCCCTGGGGCCATGGTGGTGATGACCACGGGTCTGGGCAACGAGGCCCTGTCCCGCCGGGCCATGACCATGGGGGCCTTCGACTACGTGGTCAAGGGCCGGACGTTTTTCTCGGATCTGCCTTTTCTGGTGGATGATCTGATGAGCCGCTTTTCGGCCAGGAAGGCCAAGGAGGCCTCCGAGCAGCTGAGGACCCGCCTTGAGGCCCAGGCCGAGCTGGCGGGCTGGCTGGACCACAATTTCAAGAACATCCTCTCGGCCGTGGCCGGATCCCTGGGCCTGATAGACTTCGGCAATCCCGGCCAAAGCCAGGAAAAGCGCGGGGAATACCTGGATGACGGCCTGGGCAGCCTGGCCGAGGCCATGAGGCTTCTGGAGAATCTGGGCCGCATGACCGGGGGGGGCAGCCAGGAGGCCGAAAAGAGCGTCCTGGTCTCCTCCGTGGTCGATGAGGCCTGGCAGTCGGTCCGGGACAGGCTCAGGAACGGCCCGGCCGGCGAGTTCTCCGTGTCCCCGGGGATCCTGGACGGCCTTTCCTTCATAAACGAGGCGCGCAGCCTGGAGCCGCAGAAGGTGGTCCGCCAGGACCTCCTCTCCATCCTTGAGGCCCTCCTGAAGAACGCCCTGGAGGCGGTGGCCCAGAGCCCCGATCCCAGGATCATCGTCACGGCGGGCCGTCGTGGCGAGTACCTCGATTTCTCCGTCAGGGACAATGGCCGGGGGATGGACGAGCGGGTCAGGCGCCATGCCTTCGAGCCGCTCTTCTCCACCAAGGGCCAGGTCGGGGTCGGCCTCTCGCTGACCACGGTCATGGCCCTGGTCACCCGGCACCTGGGCCAGGTCGATGTCGTCACCGGCCCCGGGCAGGGCTGCCAGGTGAAGTTCACCTACAAGCTGGCTTTCCACTAGCACCCCCGTGGGTCAGGATTCTTTCCCCAGGCGCGCGGCCGGGCCGTGGCCCCACCGGGGGGCTCTGGCCTGCCTCCGCTGGGCTGTATCCAGCGATGTCCAGGCTTGACGGCGATACGATGGGCTTTATGTCTTTGCGGAAAGCGAGCCCCATTGGCCTGGGCCGGGGAACGCCCCTCGCTTGCGGCCAAGGCCAGAGCCCAGGCCTGACAAGTCCTTGACCGTTAACGCCTGGCCAGAGGGGGCGAACCTTGGAATACAAGAACGCCATACGGGAATCACAGGGCGGCCTTTTGGTCCATGTCTGCTGCGCCCCTTGCGCCGTCTATCCCCTGAAGCTGATCCTGGGGAGGGATCCCGGCCTCAGGGTGCTGCCCTGGTTCTACAACCCCAACATCCAGCCCCTGGAGGAGTTTAGGCGCCGCAGGGACGCCCTGGCCTTTTTGGCCTTCATGATGCCTTCAATGGTCCCGGCTCTGGCCAGGCCCCTGGAGGTCGACTTCTCGCCGCCCTACAACCCAGGCCGGTTTTTGGCCGCCGCCGCCCTGGATCCGGCGGAACCGGCCCGCTGCTTGGCCTGCTACGGCCTCAGGCTGGACATGGCCGCCAGGACCGCCGCCGAGCGCGGGCTCGGGGCCTTCACGACGACCCTCCTGTACAGCCGGAGGCAACGCCACGAGCTGATCAGGGAGGCTGGCCTGAAGGCCGCCCGGGAACACGGGGTCGCGTTTTTCTATGAGGATTTCCGCAATGGCTGGCAGGAAGGCCTGGAAATGTCCAGGAGGCTTGGCCTGTACCGGCAGAGATGGTGCGGCTGCGTCTATGGGGCCTCCTAGTTCCTCTGGCCTCGCCAAGGCCAAAGGAAGGCCCCATGGGAATGCCGTTCCCATGGGGCCTTCCTTTTTCATGGCCTCCTTTTCCCGTGATGCCGGGCGCATGGCCGTCCTTGACTCCCTGTTCCCCGGCGCGTAGAATCATGTCGTCCCCCTCTGGGGCCGGTCCTATGTGGGGACCGTCAGTCCCTTGGCGGCCGAAGCCGGGGCCTCGGCCCTTACGGGCGGCCCAGGCCGAGATCTTCGGCCGTCCCGTCCTGCCACCTGGGCGCGTCCGTGAGCCGCTCCCGGGCGACTTGTTTCTGAAGACGGGCCATCCCACCAGCTTGCCCGGGATCGTGGCCGCGGACCGCGCATCCCGGCCGATCGCCGCTGCGCTGTCGCGGCTCCCCATGGTCCCGTGCGCCCGGCCGAGCGGCTGTGGGCCGGGAACCGCCGGCATCCCGCCGCCTCCAAGGGGAGGGGGGCCGCCCGGTTCGCGCTATTTGAGTTGCCTGTCCGAAAACGGCCAGACTTTCGCCCATGGATGCCGTACCGTTGGCCTGGGCGGGCGTTTAGGGTGTCGGCCATGCTTGACGACAAAAATGCGCTGTACGCGGCGTTCAAGGCGAGGGACTCCCGCTTTGACGGCCGTTTCTTCGTCGGGGTGTCCTCCACGGGCATCTACTGCCGCCCCGTGTGCAGGGCGAGGCGGCCAAGAATTGACAACTGCTCGTTCTTCGGGACCGCGGCGGAGGCTGAGCTGGCCGGGTACCGCCCGTGCCTCTTGTGCAGGCCGGAACTCGCGCCCGGGAGGCCCAGGGCCGGCACCCCCGCCGAGAGCCTGGCCCATCGAGCGGCGAGGATGCTGGAGGAAGGCCGCGGCCAGGGCGACAGGCTGGACGGGGTGGCGGCCCGGCTCGGGTGCTCCGTGCGCCACATGCGGCGCGTCTTCATGGAGGAGTACCGCGTGCCGCCGGTCCGTTACCTCCAGACCTGCCGCCTGCTTTTGGCCAAGAGCCTCTTGACCGACACCGGCCTGCCAGTCATCGAGGTGGCGATGGCCGCCGGCTTCGGGAGCCTGCGACGCCTGAACGCCCTCTTCAGGGAGCGCTACGGGCTCACTCCCACGGACTTTCGGGGGCGCGGCCGGGAAGGCGGGGGGCAAGGCGCCATCACCCTGTCGCTGGGCTACCGCCCGCCATACCGGCTCGGGGCTATCCTGGGGTTTCTCGGGGCGCGGGCAATCGCCGGCGTGGAGAAGGCGACGGACCGCGAGTATTCCCGCACCGCGCGTCTCGTGACCGCCGAGGGCAGGGAGCTGCGCGGCTGGCTCAAGGTGGGCCGCGTCTCGGGGAAAGACGAGTTGGGCGTCACGGTGGGCGAGAGCCTTCTGCCCGTCCTGCCGCAAGTGCTGGCGCGGGTGAGGGGCCAGTTCGATTTGGGCTGCGACCCGGATGCCGTCCATGAGACGCTTGCCCAGATGAACGACATCCGTCCCGGCCTCTGCGTCATAGGCATGCGCCTGCCGGGCTGCTTCGACCCTTTCGAGATGGCCGTCCGGGCGGTTCTGGGGCAGCAGGTCACCGTGAGGGCGGCAGGGACCCTGGCGGCGAGAATCGCCGAGGCCTTCGGCAGCCCGCTGCGGACCGGCCTGGACGGCCTGGGGCGCGTCTTCCCTTCCCCGGGCGACGTCGCGGCCATCGGGGACGACATCGCGGGCCGGTTCGGCGAGCTGGGCGTCACGTCGGCCCGGTCAAGGACGATCCTGGAACTGGCCAGGGCCTTCGAGCGGGGCGGGATCGACTTTGACTGTCCCGCCGACCCGGAGGAGGAAATGAAGAAACTGACCGCCATCCGCGGCATAGGCGACTGGACGGCGGGATACATCGCCATGCGGGCCATGGGCTTCACGGATGCCTTCCTTGGGACGGACCACGGCGTCAAAAAGGCGCTCTGGCCGCTTACGCCTGGGGAATCGTCGAGACTCGCGGAGGCGTGGCGCCCGTGGCGCGGCTACGCCGTCGTCAACCTGTGGAACTCGCTGGGAGGAGGGCAGAATGCATTATAGGACCACGTGCCGGTCGCCCTTGGGGACCTTGACGCTCGCCGGCGACGGGGAAAACCTAGTCGGGCTGTGGATAGAGGGCCAAAAATACCACGGTGACGCCTTGGGCGGGCCGCTGGCCAGGCGCGACGACGCGCCCGTGTTCCGTGCGGCGAGGGAATGGCTTGGCAGGTATTTCGCGGGGGAAAAACCAGCCGTCTCCGGGTTGCCGCTGGCCCCCGCCGGCGGGGCGTTCCGCCAGGGCGTGTGGGAAATCCTGCGGGCCATCCCCTACGGCGAGACCGCCACCTATGGCGACGTCGCCAGGAAGATGGCCCTGAAGACGGGCCAGGCGAGGATGTCGGCGCGGGCCGTCGGCGGCGCCGTCGGGCACAACCCCATCTCCATCGTCATCCCCTGCCACCGGGTCGTCGGCGCGGACGGAAGCCTGACGGGGTACGCCGGGGGCCTTGCGACGAAGATAAGGCTTCTCAGGCTGGAGGGCGTCGATATGTCCGGGCTCTATGTCCCCAGGAAGGGCAGCGCGACATGAGGGGTGAGGGTCTTGCGTGGGCCGGATGGGTCCATCCGTCCTGGGCGCGCCCCGGCCTGCCCGCCTTGGAAAGCGGGATGGCCGCCCGTGGATGGCGCATCCAGGCGGCGAGTCGCCTGGGCCGGCAACAACGGCATGATGGAACGCCCGGGGATCCCGGCGTCCTTCCCGGCGGGGGCGGCGGCGGCGTCAGGGGCGACATGGCCGCCGCTCCGGCTGCCCGGTGCCTGTCGGGCCGGTGGCCCGTGAGATGCAGGGCGGGCAAGCCGCCTGGAAGGGACGGGCGGCTTCCTGCGGGGCCCTCGGCCGGCCTGTCCCAGGCCCTTTCGGGCTACAGGGACTCCTCGACCCGGATGAGCCTTGTGTCGCCGACGGTCTCCATTTTCCTGGCCTCGGCCACGGCGGCCTGGAGGTCGCGCTCGAGGGCCCGGTGGGTCAGCATGACCAGGTTGACCAAGCCGGTGCGGGGGTCCTGGCCCTTCTGGATGACCTGGGCCAGGCTTATGTTGTGGCGGCCGAAGACGCCGCTGATGGCCGAGAGGACGCCCGGCTTGTCGAGGACCGCGAAGCGGAGGTAGTAGCCCAGGAGGGCCTCGGACATGGGCATGACCGCCTCGGCCTTGAGGTTGCGCCAGCCCAGGAGGGGCGGCCGGAGGGTGCTGGCCATGGACAGGTGGCTGCGGGCCACCTCGATGATGTCGCCGACGACCGAGGAGGCCGTGGGCATCATGCCCGCCCCCGGGCCGGAGAGGAAGATGTCCCCGGAGGCGTGCCCCCGGATCATGATGGCGTTCATGACCCCGTTGACCCCGGCCAGGAGATGGCCTGAGGGGATCATGGCCGGGTGCAGCCGGACCTCAAGGGGGCCATGGCCGTCGTGGAGGCAGGATATGGCCAGGAGCTTGATGACGTAGCCGAACTCGGAGGCGAAGGCGAAGTCGACGGGCTCGAGCAGGGAGATGCCCTCCACGTGGATGTCCTCGAGCCTGGGGAGGACGCCGTAGGCCAGGGCCGAGAGAAGGACCAGCTTGTGGGCGGCGTCGAGTCCATCGATGTCCGAGGAGGGGTCGGCCTCGGCGTAGCCGGCGGCCTGGGACTCGGCCAGGGCCTCCTGGAAGGTGAGGGCGTCCTTGGACATGCGGCTGATGATATGGTTGGTCGTGCCGTTGAGTATGCCGTAGAGGGACTGGATGCGGTTGGCCGTCAGGCCCTCCTTGAGGGTCCTTATCACCGGGATGGCCCCGGCCACGGCCGCCTCGAACATGACGTCCCGGTTGGCCTCGGCCGCCTTCTTGAAGATCTCGATCCCGTGGGTCGCCAGGAGGGCCTTGTTGGCCGTGACCACGTGCTGGCCGGCGGAAAGGGCCTCCAGGATGAGGGTCCTGGCCGGCTCGATGCCCCCCATGAGCTCGCAGACGACCTGGATCTCGGGGTTCCCGACGACCTCGTGGGGGTCGGTGGTCAGGACCCCGGGATCCGAGGCGAAGCCCCGGTTGGCCGAGAGATTCCTGACCACGGCCTTGACGAGGCTCAGCGGCCAGCCCAGCTTGTCGTCCAGGAGCTGGGCCTCGGTCTTGACCAGCCTGGCCACCCCCGCCCCGACGTTGCCATATCCTAAAAGGCCTATTTTGGTTAACATGTGCCATCCTTGGGTTGGGACCGGCGATTCTTGTCCCGCCCGGCCGGTGGGCGGCCGATTTCGGGCCATGGGGGGCGAGGCCCCTCCCCGCGGCACCGGGGAAAGTGGCTAGGCCAGGAAGTCCGAGAACTCGCCCATGATCCGGCCGAACCACTCGTCGACCTCCAGCTCGTGCCTCTGGCTGGTCGGGAAGGGGTCCTCGTGGCGGTAGGGGTAGGCGGGGTCGGCCACGCTCACCCTGACGCCGATGTCCCTGGCGCTGCCGTTCAGGGTGTTGATTATCTCGAAGGGGGGCACCACCTCGTCCCTGGCCAGGGCCAGGGCCATTATGCGGCCGGCCATGTCCCTCAGGCGTCCCTCCCTGTACTCCCGGTCCAGGCGGTAGTTCAGCATGGCCCTGAAGTTGGCCCCGACCCCGGGGCTCCCCAGGAGCCCGTCGAGGAGGGGGTCGTTCCGGCGATGGCTGTCGAGGTGCTCAATCAGGAACGAGTAGAGGCTCACGCTGGCCTCCGAGTCCAGGATGAACTTGGAGACGGGCGACAGGCGGTTGAAGACCGGCCCGCCGCAGAAGATGGCCAGGCGGGAGTCGCCGAAAAGGGAGTCCTCGTCGGCGAGCATGACAATCTCGCCCAGGAAGCTGCCGATGGAGTAGGTGAAGAAGTCAACCGTCGCCGGGCCGTCGAAGGCGGGGTGGCTGCCCCCGATGATGGTCCTGGAGAGCGAGACTATGTTCTCGTAGGACTCAAGGCCCGACCAGAAGAAGCGGGCCGGGTCCTGGTGGAGCCTTATGCTGATGGCGGCGTTCGAGAGGGTCGACTCCAGGACGTTTGGGTGGACGGATTTGCGCCACTGGCTCACCTTGCGCATGATCCGGGCGTCGTTCCAGAGGGCCGGGGACCGGTTCATGTGGAAGGCGATGGGGAAGAGGATGACGCTTTTTCCCGTCCGGCCGGCCAGGAAGGCGGCCATGGGCAGGTACTTGTCCCAGTGGCGCTCGTTGAAGCCGTGGAGCAGGATGATGGCCCCGCGCCCTGGGGGGCCGTCCGGGCGGACCACGTGGTAGCGGAACTCCCTGTTCTCCCTGATGTCGCCGTCCGGGACGGAGAAGAGGCTCGAGAGGTCGGTCCCCCCGGGGAGGAGGGCCTGGAGGTCAGCCGGCGGCGGGACCCCCTCCTGGCCGGGGCATCTGAGGCCGCCGGAGACGAAGGTCAGGTTTTGGAGCCACAGGCCGGGCCCCAGGGGGGCTTGCGGCTCCTCCCCGGAAAAGGCCTCCCTGAGCTGGCTGTAGGTCTGGAGATAGGTCATGGGTACCTGGAAATCGGCTCCGGATGGTTTTGGGCATCCCACCGGCCGTCCTGGGGGGACGGCGCGGGTGGGGGGCGGGCCCTGGCCGGCTCAGGGGACGGTCAACGTCAGGCTCAGGGTCGCCGGATCCGGGTCCCGGTCCAGGCCCCGGTACAGGGGATCGGCGTAGCGGGCGAAGGAGTCGTGGCCGTCCAGGTCCCACTCGTAGACGGTCCCCCCGATGGCCATCGAGACGGTCAGCTCGGCTGGGTAGTCGACGATTATGTCCCCGCTCTTGAGGGCGTTCCGGTCGTAGACGGCCACCGGGTCGACCAGGAGCTCGATCTGGCCAGACTGGTCCGTCAGGCCCCGGCCGCCGGCCGGGCTGGCCAGGGTGGCCGGCTCCTTGACGCTCACCAGGACCTCGCGGTGGGCCAGGGCCGAGAAGTCGGATTCGCGCTCGAAGGTCAGGAGGATCCGGCGCCGGTTGCCCACCGGGGCCTGGGCCCCGACCAGGCCGTCCTCGTATCTGGAGGGGGAGGAGCAGCCTGAAAGGGCCACCAGGGCCAGAAGGATGGCCCACGGGAGGATCGCCCGGCCAGGGGGCCCGGGGAGGGGATGGTCAGGCAAAGGCGCCATCCTGGTTCTTCTGCCCCTCCGGGCGCCCCCCGCGCTTGTAGGGGCGGCGGCCGCGGCCATTGTCCCTTTTCTGGTCGTTGGCGCCCTGGGGGCCGCCGGGGCCCGGGCGGCCGGCGGCCTCGGAGAGGCCGTGGCCCTGGGGCCTCGGCCCGTCGGGATCGCCGCCCTCGGCGGCCTCGAAGCCGTTGTCCTCGTCGTCGTAGAGGCCGGAGACCTGGCCGGGCTTGAGGACCTCGGCCTCGGTGACCTTGCGGGAGGCCTCCAGCTCGAAATGGCCGGGCGGGAGGGAGTCGTCCCCGGAGATGAGGATCTTCGTCCCGTAGCGCTCCTCGAGGTTGGCCAGGTCATGGCGCTTGTAGTTCAGGACGTAGTGGGCCGCGTCGGGGAAGAGCCTGGCCTTGATCTCCCCCAGGCCGCCCTTGCTGACCAGGTGGGTCGTCTGCCTTAGGAAGGCCAGCGAGGTGCTCTCGGAGGTCTTGACCTGGCCCCGGCCCTGGCAGTGGGGGCAGGGCACGTAGCTTCCGGTCTCGATGGAGGGCCGCATCTTCTGCCTGGTCATCTCCAGGAGCCCGAACTTGGAGATGTAGCCGAAGTCCCGCTTGGCCTTGTCCATCTTGGAGGCGTCCCTGATCCGGCGCTCGACCTCCTTGCGGTGGTGCTCGTCGCGCATGTCGATGAAGTCGACCACCACCAGCCCCCCCAGGTCCCTGAGCCTCAGCTGGCGGGCCACCTCCTCGGCCGCCTCCAGGTTGGTGTTGAAGGCCGTGTCCTCGAGGTTGCCCTCCCTGTTGCCCTTGCCGGAGTTGACGTCGATGGCCACCAGGGCCTCGGTGGGTGTGATGACGATGGACCCGCCGCCCTTCAGCCTGACGCTGGTCTGGTAGATGGTGGCCAGCTGCTCCTCAAGCTGGTGCCTGGCGAAGATGGGACGCTTTTCCTTGTGGAACTTGACTATCTTGTGCTGGCCGGGGGCGATGTTCCTGATGTACTCGACCACCTTCTGGTAGGTCGGCAGATCGTCCACCAGGATTTCCTTTATGTCGCTGGTGTAGTGGTCCCTGAGGATCTTGATGGAGAGATCCTGCTCCCGGTAGATGAGGCTCGGGGCGGATGCCTCCTGGGCCCGGTGCCTTATGTCCTCCCACAGGTTGTGGACCTGGAAGAGATCGTCGGCCAGCTCCTTGGCGGTCCGGTCCTCGGCCACGGTCCTGACGATGTATCCCAGGCCGCGGGGGACGGGCAGATCGTCGGCGATGATCCTGAGCCTCCCTCGCTCGCGGTCGTTCTCAATCTTGCGGCTGACGCCGACGTGGTCGCGGCCTGGGGTGAGGACCACGAAGCGGCCGGCCAGCGAGATGTAGGTCGTCAGGGCCGCGCCCTTTATGAGGGTGGGCTCCTTGAGGACCTGGACCAGAAGCGGCTGGCCCTTCCTCAGGCAGCGACGGACGTCGGCGTTGTGCGCGTTGGCCTCCTCGTCGAGGAAGTACTCGGGGTGTATGTCGCAAAGCTGCAGAAAGCCGTTCCTGTCGCTGCCGTAGTTGACGAAGACGGCCTGGAGGCTGGGCTCGATGTTCTGGATGACTCCCTTGTAGATGTTCGAGAGGCTCATCTGCTTGGTGTTGGACTCGGTGTAGTATTCCTGCAGCCGGCCCTCGCCATCGAGCATGGCCACGCGGCACTCCTCTGGATCGGCCGCGTTGATGATGATTTTCTCCACTGGTGCTCCTTGGTTGTTCATGATTTGCCCGGAGAAGCTTAGGTCAGGGGCGTTCGCCCCGCGTCCCATGGGCCATGGCCTGGCCCATCCCGTCTAGTACCCGGAGGGCCGGATGCCCGCCTGGATACCTGCTTGCGCCTACTCGCTCCTCGGATTGTTGAAATTGTGTACCTGGTACATGAAGGCTTCCAGGCGGGCCTGGGTATTGGTCTGGCTCTGTCCGTCATAGGCCAGGCTGATGGCCGGCATGCCGGAGGCCTCGCTCCTCAGGTGGCTGGTGAGGGCGCCGACGACCATGCCGGGCATGCAGGTGAAGGGCATGATGTTGACCAGGCCCCTGGCTCCCCGCTCGAAGAATTCCAGCCCCTTGCCGAGGGACAGGATGGCCTCGCCCTGGAAGGAACGGTCGATGAAACGCTCGCCCAGGGCCACGGTGGAGTCGATGGGCGGCTCCTGGGCCCCGCGGGGGAAAAAGCCCTTCCAGCCCCTGGAGAGCTTTTTGATTTCCATGTTCTGCACCAGGCTGGTCATGACCGCCGCGACCCTCTTGCGCCAGAGGCCCTGGCGGTTGGCCCGCATGGCGTTGACGAGGCCGGTGTACAGGACCCACTCCGTGAGGGGCGGCGTCTCAATCTCGGCCCCCAGGGTCTCCAGTCGCCTGATGATGTCCTCGTTGGCGAAGCGGTTGTGGCGGACGTAGACCTCCCCGACCAGGCCGACCCGCGGCATGGTGTTGAGATCCTTGGACCTGATGGCCGAGAACCTCTCCCTGGCCCTGTCCTGGGCCTTGGCCAGGGCCCTGAGGTCGTCGTTCTCCAGGAGGCCGACCACGTCGGAGAGGGCCTCCCGGTAGGCCGAGTCCGCCGCCCCTGGGGACGTCTCCCTGGGCCTGGTGTGGAAGAGGGCCTTCTGGAGGATGTCGACGGAGACCAGGGCCCGCCAGATGGCCCTGGAGAGCTTGGCCCCGCCCTTGGTGGAGCCGGCCCGGTTGAGGGCCTCGTACATGCCCCCGGTCTGGTCGATGGAAAGGACCTCCAGGCCGCCGAGGCCCAGCCGCCTCATTATGAGGCTTATGTAGCGGCTGTACTGGCCGAAGCGGCAGGGGCCGTTGGAGGAGGGCATGAACAGGACGGACTTGTCGGGATCGAAGCCCGGCCTCTGGGTGAGCTTCATGAAGTCGCCCACGCACAGGATCAGGGGGTAGCATTCCTTGCCGGAGGTCTGGGAACGGCCCAGCTCGATGGTCGCCTGGTCCGACTCCGGCAGGGCCTCGGCCGGGATGCCGGCCGCCCTGAAGACGGCGGCCATGGCCCGGCTGTGGTCGCACATGGGCGGGATGTAGATGGTCTGGCCTGGCCGGGGACCCCGGAGGACCCTGATGGGCCTCGAGGGATGGATGAGCGGCCCCCTGGTCGGGGTGGACTCGGCGCGGGCCTTCCTGGCGGCCAGGGAATCCAGGAAGGCCTCCAGGCGGGTGACGGCCCCGACGTCCGAGGAGTGCTCGTCGATCTCGATTTCCAGAAAGGGCTTCCGGCCCATGATGTTCTTGAAGAAGTGCAGGATGAAGGAATCGGGCCCGCAGCCGAAGTTGGAGATGTACAGGGCCTCCAGCCTCTCGTCGCGGGCGATGGACGTGGCCGCCGCGGTTATCTTCTGCCCATAGCGCCAGTAGTGGGAGAGGGGCTCGTCGTGCTTGACGTCCAGGGGCAGGAAGTCCATGGGCAGGCCCAGGATCCCGAGGTCCCTGAGCTTCTGGTTGAGCCTCAGGTTGAGGCCGGGGTCGAAGCCGTTGTACGGCCTGGCCACCACGACCATGACCATGTCCTTGGGGCCAAGGTGGGACAGGATTTCCAGGCCCCTTTCCCTTAGCCGGGCCTGGAAGGACTCCTGGGCCCCAAGGGCCATCTCCATGGCCCTCTTGGTCTCGGCCTCGGGGACGGACAGCTTGGCCGCCAGGCCGGCCAGGGAGCGCAGGAGGGGCCTGGGGCCCTCGCCGAAGAAGACCGGCCCGGTGAGGAGGGCCGGCTCGCCGAGGCCAAGGGCCGAGGGGGCCGTGTAGGCCAGGGTCTGGGCGTAGGGGCAGGCGGCGTTGTCGGGGGCCCCGGCCTCCCTTGAGGCCGGGAGGTTGACCATCGAGGGGAGGAAGACGTGGTCGACGCCCAGGCCCATCAGCTCCAGGATGTGGCCGTGGGCGGCCTTGATGGGGAAGCAGAAGTCGCTCTCGGTGCGCTCGCAGCCGGCGTGGATGGTCGACTTGTTGGTCGGGGACGACCAGACCGGCTCATAGCCGAGGGCGGCCCAGAAGACGGACCAGAACGGCCCCATCTCGGCGAAGAACATGCCGCGCATGAGCCCCATGCGGCCGCGGCGCGGCCTCTGGGGGTCGGCCATGGCCATGGCCAGCTCGGGCGGGTCGAAGCAGGCCTCGGCCCTGAACTGGAAGAGGTCCGGGAGGCCGGACTCCTTTCCCCGCCGGCCGGAGTCCTCCTCGTAGCGGTCGCAGCGGGAGCCGTAGAAAAAGGGCCGCCCCCCCTCGACCGTGACCTTGCGGATCTCGCAGCGGTTGGGGCAGTGGCGGCACTCGAAGCTCTTGATCCCGTAGCCCCGCCTGGAGAGGTCGAAGCCGACGAAGGAGGATTTCTCCCAGGAGCGGCGGTCGCGGGCGATCATGGCGGCCCCCACGGCCCCGGTCACGTCGGCGTTGTCGGGGACCGTCACCTCGCGGCCCAGGCGGTTCTTGAAGGCCGCGGCCACGCCCTGGTTGAAGCTCGTGCCGCCCTGGAAGAAAATGTTCTGGCCCACGGCCCTGGTCTCCACCACCCGGCCCAGGTAGTTGGCCACTATGCCGTAGCACAGCCCGGCCGTCAGATCCCTCACGTCCACCCCGTTCTGCTGGTGGTGGACCAGATCCGACTCCATGAAGACGGTGCAGCGCTCGCCCAGGGCCACCGGCCCGGGGCTGGAGAGGGCCATCTCGCCGAACTCGCCCTTGATGGAGAGGCCCAGCTTGTCGGCCTGCTCCTCAAGAAAGGAGCCCGTGCCGGCCGCGCAGGCCTTGTTCATCATGAAGTCGACGATGACCCCGTCCTGGATGGAGATGTACTTGGAGTCCTGACCGCCGATCTCGAAGATGGTGTCGACCTTGGGGTCGATGGCCACCGCCGCCGTGGCCTGGGCCGTTATCTCGTTGACGGTCATGTCGGCGCCCAGGTAGTCGGCGGTCAGATAGCGGCCCGAGCCCGTGCAGCAGACCCCCAGGACCTCGGCCTTGCCCCCGACGTCCGGGGCTATGGCCGCGAAACCCTGGGCGATGGCCTCCAGGGGCCGCCCGGCCGTCGGGAGGTACTGCCTGGCCACCAGCCGCCCCTCGGGGGTGACCAGGGCCACGTTGGTCGAGACCGAGCCCACGTCCACCCCGATGTAGACCTCGAGGGGCCGCCCGGTGGCGACCTGGGACCAGTCGAACTCGGCCGTGCCCGGGGATCTCCTGGGCCTCTCCAGGGGCGGGAAGCGTCTGGGGTCCTGGTGGCCGGAGGAGGCGAACTCGGCGAGGGCCGAGAGGTCCAGCCCCGTCTGGGCGTCGCCGTCCCGGCCGCCGGACCCGAGGAAGACCTCCAGGGCGGCCTCGGCGGCCCCGGAGGCCCCGAAGACGAAATGGTGGGGCGGGATGGCCAGATCGCCCGGGCCCAGCTCCAGTATCTCACCGAGGGCCCTCGCCAGGCCCCTGTTCGCGGCCACGCCCCCGGTAAAGAGGACCGGCGGGGGCAGGGGCCGCCCCTTGGCCAGGCCGCTCTTGAGGTTCCTGGCCATGGCCAGGCACAGGCCGTAGATGATCTCGTAGTCGGGGGTGGCCGACTGCTGGAGGTGGATCATGTCGCTCTTGGCGAAGACGCTGCAGCGGCCGGCCACCCTGGGAGGGACCTCGCTTTTGAGGGCCAGCTCGGAGAACCGCCCGATGTCGTAGTCCAGGCGGTGGGCTTGCTGGTCCAGGAACGAGCCGGTCCCGGCGGCGCAGAGGGCGTTCATGGCGAAGTCGGCCAGGATCAGGCCGCCCTGGGGGTCGGCGGCGAACCACAGGAGCTTGGTGTCCTCGCCGCCGATGTCGATGAGGGCCGAGGCCCCCGGCAGGTGGCGGCGGGCGGCCAGGGTGAGGGCCCGGATCTCCCCGACCGGGCTTCCCCCCAGAAGCTCGGCCAGGCGGCCGGCGGCCACGCCGGTCACGGCGGTGCCCATGATCCGCCCGGGATCGCAGGTCTCGAAGAGGTTTTTCAGGGATGACAGGGCGGTTTGGTAGGGGCGGCCCTGGTGGCGGACATAGCTTGAGGTCAAAAGCCGCCCCCCAAGATCCAGAAGGGCCAGTTTGACACTGATGGAGCCCGCGTCCAACCCCAGGAAGCAGCCTGCGCTGGAGCTAGTTTGGTCAGACATTAAAGGTTCAATCCCCACACCGTCGGGATCGCGGAGGGATCCCAGAAGCGACCGTGATTCATTTTAGGCTCTTGCGCCGCCAACGGCACGGTCCTTTCCGGCCCTGGGGCCCTCGGGGGCCCGCGGGCCCAGGCGGCAAGTCAATTTATTGTCTATTTTGCCAGGGCCGGGCGACCGCCGGGCCCGGGAGGGGACCGGCCGGCATCCCGGCCTGGGGGCAACGCGTGGGCACCGGGGCGCCAGGGTAGCGGAATTCGTGGCTCTGGGGGCCTGGGAGCCAAAAAAACTCGTTAGTATCTGAATTTACTGGATTAAATCAACCAAGGCCCTCAATCCATTTTTTAGTATACCACATTGTTTCAAAAAGAACTATACTAATCGCCTGGCCCGTTGGAGGGGGCCGGGGCCGGGACCCTGGGCCGCCCGCCATCCCCCGGCCGAAAGGAACGTCCCCGCATGAAGCCCCTCAAGTCGCTGACCGCCGTGGCTGCGGCCTACGATCGGCCCAACATCGATACCGATCTCATCATCCCCAAGCAGTTCCTGGTCGGCATAGGCCGGTCCGGCTTCGGCCGCCACCTGTTCCACGATGTCCGCTTCCTGGAGGACGGGCGGGAGGACCCCGGCTTCTTTCTCAACCGGCCGCCCTTCCGCCAGGCCAGGATCCTGGTTGCCAGGGAGAACTTCGGCTGCGGCTCCAGCCGGGAGCATGCGGCCTGGGCCCTGGGGGACTTCGGCTTCCGGGTCGTCCTGGCCCCCAGTTTCGGGGACATCTTCCGCAACAACGCCTTCAACTGCGGCCTGGCCCCCATAGAGCTTCCCGCCGCCAGGGTGGAGGCCCTGATCGGGCTCATAGGTCGCCGGCCCGGCCTGGAGCTCACGGTCGACCTGGAGGCCAAGCTGGTCTCCGGGCCCGACGGTCTGGCCGTCCCCTTCGATCTGGACGAGCACAGGCGCCAGATGCTCCTGGGCGGCCTGGACGCCATCGACCTGACCCTCCGGAGCGAGGAGGCCATCGCCGCCTACGAGAGGGCCCACGCCAGGCCCTGGGAGGCCGCCCTGCCGGACAGGGGCCGCTGACGGCGGCCTATCAGGCCGGCCTCGCGGCCATGATGGCCCTGGCCGTCCCCTCCGGGTCGGCCGCCCTGGCCAGGGCCGAGATGACGGCCAGGCCGTCAAAGCCCATGGACCAGACCAGGGCCGCGTTGCCCTGGCCGATTCCCCCTATGGCCACGGTCACCAGGCCCAGCGAGTTGATGGGGCCAATCTGGTCCCTTTCGACCTCCCCGGCCTCGCTCTTGCTGCCGGTCCTGAAGATGGCCCCCACGCCCACGTAGTCGGCCCCGGCCTCCCTGGCCGCCCTGGCCTCCCCGACCGTGGAGGCGGAAATGCCCAGGATTTTCCCTTCCGGCCAGTGGGCCCTGGCCACCCTGGCCGGAAGGTCGCCCTGGCCCAGATGCAGCCCGTCGGCCCCGGAGGCCAGGGCCAGGTCGAGCCGGTCGTTGACGATGAAGAGCCGCCCCCGCTCCCGGCAGAAGGCCGCCAGATCCCTGGCCAGCCCGTAATGCTCCCGCCCGGCCAGGCCCTTCTCCCTCAGCTGGAGGGCGGTAGCGCCGCCGGCGAAGGCCTTTTCGGCCAGCTCCACTATGGTCCTGGGCCGGGCCTCCTCCCCGCTGATGACCAGGGTGAGCCTGAGTCTCCTGGCCAGCTCCTCCCTTCCCGCCGCCGGCGTCCCCCGGCCGGTCCCGAACCGTCCCCCCATGCCCATCGTCCCCCCCTCGCCTATGGCTCCACAGGCCCACCGGCCTCCTCGTCCATCCTCTCCAGGAGGGCCCGGGCCTGCCTCACCCCCTGGCCGGCCGCCAGCCCCAGGAGCCTTCTGGCCTCCGCCGGGTCACGGCGCCCTCCCTCCTCGCCCAGGTGGATCAGCCCCAGGTTGTACTGGGCGATGTCCAGGCCCTGGTCCGCGGCCATCCGGTACCAGGCGATGGCCGCGTCCACGTCCCTTTCCGTCCCCTGGCCGTTGAAGTGGGCTGACCCGAGGTTGTGCTGGGCGTACGGGTCGCCGGCCTGGGCGGCCAGGGTCCACAGCCTCAGGCCCTCCGCCTTGTCCTCGGGCACCTCGTTGCCGTTGAAGTAAAAGCCGCCCAGGATGGTCAGGGCCTTGGCGTCGCCGCCGTCGGCCGCCATCCTCCACCACCCCAGGGCCCGGGCCGGGTCCCTCGCCGTCCCCTTGCCGTTGTAGAGCATGTCGGCCAGGGCCCCCTGGGCCTCGGGGTGCCCGTTCTCGGCCGCCTGATGGTACCACCTGAGGGCCTCGGCGTAATCCCTCTCCACCCCGTCGCCGGCGTAATGGACGGCGCCCAGGTTGGCCTGCGCGTCGGCGTGCCCCTGCCCGGCGGCCAGCTTCCACCAGCCCAGGGCCGCCTCCATGTCCCTGGGCACGTCCTGGCCCTGGTAGAGCATCGTCCCAAGCAGGAACTGGGCCTCGGCCAGGCCCTGCCCGGCGGCCTTGCCGAACCACTCCAGGGCCTGGCCGGGGTCCATGGGGACCGCCTCGCCGGCCATATGGAAGCGGCCCAGCTCGACCTGGGCGGGCGCGTGGCCCTCCTCGGCCAGGGCCCTGGTCATCTCGAGGGCCCTGGCCTGGTCCAGGGGCACCCCCTGGCCGAGGTAGTATCTCCGGGCCAGGCCGAATCGGGCCTCGGGGCCGTCCTCGGCCCCCGCGCCCCCGGCCTCCTGGCCGGCGGCGGACCCGCCAGTCACGTCGGCCGGGGCCAGGGCGGGGAAAAGGAGGAAAAGGGCCAAGATGGACGAAACCAGCGTCTTCACGGTGCCAACCCCGGATTGGTATGGGAAGGAAAAACGAATGGCCATGGCCCTCAGGGCCCGCAGGGCCGGGGAGCGTCTGTCCCGGCCTCGAGCCCGTCCAGGGCCTCCCGGGCCGCGGCCAGGCCCAGGTCGGCCGCCAGCCCCAAATACCTTTTGGCCTCCTCCCGCCCGCCGTCCCCGGCCCCAAGAAGAATCAGGCCCAGGTTGAGCTGGGCGGTTGACAGGCCCTGGTCGGCCGCCAGGCGGAACCACCTGGCGGCCTCGGCCAGGTCCCTCCCGGTCCCCTCGCCGTCGCAGTAGGCCGAGGCCAGGTGGAACTGGGCCAGGTCGTCACCCCCCTGGGCGGCCAGCCTCCAGTATTCCAGGGCCTTGGGCTTGTCCTCGGCTATCTCCAGGAAGCCATGGAAGTAGATGACGCCCAGCAGGGTCTGGGCCAGGGCCAGGCCCTGGCCGGCCGCCTCCTGGAGCCATCCCAGGGCTGCGTCCGGGTCCCTCTCCACTCCCTGGCCGTTGAGATAGGCCATGCCAAGCTGGGCCTGGGCCCCAGGGTGCCCGCCTTCGGCGGCCCGGCCGTACCAGGCCAGGGCCTGGCCGAGGTCCTGGGGCATCCCGCGGCCGAGATGGGACATGTACCCCAGCCGGTACTGGGCCTCGGGGACGCCCTGCTCGGCGGCCAGGCGGAACCACCTGGCGGACTCGGCGTAGTCGCGGTCAATCCCTATGCCGGCGTAGTAGATGGCCCCCAGGCCTGTCTGGGCCTCCGGGTCGCCCTTCTCGGCGGCCAGCCTCAGCCTTTCGGCGGCCCCTGGGGCGTCCTTGGCCCTGGGCAGGCCCTGGCCGATGTCCCGAGTGACGCCAAGCATGTACAGGCCCTGGGCCGAGCCCTGGTCGGCGGCCTTCCGGAACCAGGATCTGGCCTCCTCAGGGTCCCGGGGGACGGCCCCGCCGTCCAGATAATACCGTCCCAGCTGGACCTGTGAGTCCGCGTGCCCCTTCTCGGCCAGCGATTTGACCAGCCCGAAGGCCCTGGGCCGGTCCCGGCCGTCCTCCTGGCCGGCGTAGAGGCACCTGGCCAGCCCAAGCTGGGCCCCAAAATCGTCCCCCCGGGCCGTCTCGGCCCCTGGTCCCGGCCCGGGGGCCCCGTCAGCGCGTGCCAGGGCGCATGGCCAGGCCAGAATGGCCAAAAGGAGGAGGACGAGGACGGGAGGGACGGGCATTCTCATGGGCAAGCCTCGAGTACGGGCGGGAAATGGGGGCCTGATGCCAGCACCTGGCGCCTCCACGGGGCCACCGCAGGCAGGACCCGGCTCCTTGGCCCCGCTTGATGCCGGAAACGGGCCGGCCGTCTCCGGGTGCCCTGGCAATGTCAACAACTTAAGGTGTCCCATCCTAAGATATGAGAAAGTGGTATTCGTTTATGGCACGTTTACTGAGGAGCAAGACTTCTGTTTTTTTTTGCGCTTGCTACCTGGATCGGATGCCGAGATTGGTTTAAGTTGTTGACATTGGGTGCCCGGGTGGAAGGACCGCGGCTGGCCGGGAAACCATGGGGATCCGCTAATATATCTCCACGGCCACGCTCGTCCTGCCGGCGACGGCCACGGCCACCCTGTGGACCATCTCGAACTCGTCCCTGTATCTGGCGTCATATCTGTTTGAGGCCATCTGGTCCTTGGCCGATTTCAGGAGCCTCCTGAGGATGGCGGGGAGCTTTTTTCCGGTCCTCCTGGTCCTCTTGGGCTTGTCTGTCCCCGTTGGTTCCGCCGTCACAGACCCGTCTCCCGGGGATTCCCCTGTTTCCTGAGCTTTGGGGGCCTCGAACTTGATTTCCATGATGTAGACGCGCCTGGATGAGTATTCCAGCACCAGGTCAATGATGCCCAAGGCCTCGTTCACCTCCGCCTTCACTTTGTATCTTAGCATCTTCAGGATGGAGAGGAAAATCGAGTGGTAGTAATATTCCAGCGATATGTGGAGCCTGAACGGGAACCAGCCCAGAACGGTCTCAAGGCTCCTGGCCAGAAGGCCAGGGTCCGCGTCCCGCAGGGCCTGGCCGATATCGTTCTTCAGGTCGTCTATGTTTTTGGCCGTCCTGTCGGTCATGGCCATCAAGAGACCGAGATTGAAGGAGTCGGTTACCTCGCCGTTCGGCTCCCTGACCATGAAGTCGTTGGAGCTGATCTTTTTTTCAATCGTCAGATATCCGGTCTGGAAAAGGAGGGGCACCAGGGACATATTCCCTATGTCAACGTTCGAGAGGCTGAAGCGCGAAAGGTGATAGGAATCTGACCAGGCAAACTCGTGGGGATTATTCCTGATCAGATCAAACAGGAATGTCGGGGTGCCGCTCTCGTACCAGAAAGACAATAGCTCCTTGGATTTTAGAAACTGTATCAGAGAATAGGGGTTCAGAATCCTTGTCTTCCCGTCCCAGGAATAGCCGTCATAAAAATCCAGGACCATCCTCCTGAATTCCTCTAGGTCGGTTGAGGCGGGCAAGAGATCTTCTGACTTGTTATATTCCAGTATGCCGGGGAGGTAAGGGGCCAGGCTGGCCTCGAACTCGGCCAGGGAAAATCCGCAGATCCCGGCGTATTCCGGATTCAGGGTCAAGTCCTCGCAGTTGTTGAAGACGGAAAAGAAGGAAGCCTTGGCGAACCTGGTGATGCCCGTCACGAAGAGGAACTTGATTTTGTCTTGATCGGCCAGTAATTTCAAGACGGAGTAAAAATCATGGAGTACGTCGCGGATTCTTTCCGCCTGGCCGGGCTCGGAAATGACCGACTGGACGGGGGCATCGTACTCGTCGATGAGGACGACGGCCTGCAGGCCGGTCTTGGCGGTGAGCGCGTTGACCAAAACCAGAAGCAGGTCACCCGGGGCTTGGGCGTCAAATCTGAGTCCCCTTTTTTTGGCTTCATCGTTCAGATCCAGGCCATTGTCGCTGGCGGCCTCAATTAATCGGACGCTGATGGTGTTTCTGAGTCCCTCCGTGGTTCGGCCTGAGGCGGCCAGGCTCAGGCAGACCACGGGGAATGGCTTGAAATCGTAACCGGAGGAGCCAATCCACAGTCCCTCGAACAGATCCCGGCGGCCCCCGAATAGCTCCCTCATCGTGCCCAGAAGGAGGGATTTTCCGAAACGGCGGGGCCTCGAGAGAAAAAAACAGCCTTCGCTCTTGATCATTTCGCCTATGTACTCGGTCTTGTCCACATACAGCATGTTTAGTTTTCTGATTTTATTAAAGGCCTGTCCGGCTGATGGGAGTTCCTGCACGTGAAGTCTCCTTGTCACGGCCATGCCCGGCGAATGCGGCCATCCGCGGCAAGCCAACTATAATAATTTATCATATTTTTCCTAAGAAAACAGTGTTTTTCCGGACTTATTTGAGTCTGGCCAGGTCAGGGCAGTGCCAAGGGGAGGGTGAACCGAACCGTCAGCCAGAATACAGCCGATCCGGTCTTCCTGGTCCTGAACGCTCCTCCTCCAGGGATGGCTGGGAAGGCGGGGCCGACCATGAGGTCGATATTGCCCTCAGACGGGAGGGGCCGATCCAAAAGGCCTGTCCCATGGCCAGGCGGCCATGGCCATCCGAATGGAAACTGTCGCCTATCACCCATCGACAACCGTTTTTTTGGCCTGGCCAAGTTGCCGGTTGGGGGCCGGGCCGCTGTCGCTGGCAGATTCGAGGTTTTCCTGGAAGTCCGTACAGGCAGCGGACCTGGCCAGACGAATTGTCCGGCGCTATTCACCGGGTAATCCCGTCAGCCTTGGCGGTGGAGCGCCATCGAGAAGGTCCAAGATTAGCGGCCGCCCCCCATGGGGGAAGCCGCCGCGCAGGCGGGATTCGAGGCGCCGTCATTGATCCGTGCGACGATTTGACGCATGATACCGTCTGGGGGTGGCATGGGCATGGACCGGCCTGGTGCCGACCGAGGCCCAGGGCGCCTTGAGGCCCCTTGCAGGACCTAGTACCTTGTTTTTCTTGATTTGACGGGTTGTAGATGCCTCGGATTAATCTGACCAGGCCTACGTCGATACTGAGGAAATTGAGCCGTTTTTATCCGACATTCCAAGAAAAATAAGGTACTAGCCCGATCAGGCCTCATCAGCGGCGATGCCGTCCCGGATCATCATTCCAGGGGCCGGGCCGGCAGGATATGCGCCTGGTCTTCGCCAATGTCATCGCCGCCGTCGAGCCAGGCGGCGAAGATCTTCAAGGAGGGACGCCATGTCGCGCCGAACGTGCCCGGCCGCGCTGTTTTGCCTGGTCGCCCTGGCCCTGGCCGGCTGCGCGGTCAAGCCGGTCATCCCGCCCTCGGACACGCTTGACCCTGGTTTTCACGGGACGGAGCTGAAGGCCGTGCTGCGCCATGGCGACTGGATAGTCTCGAGGGGCGTCCACGCCGCGGACAACATGGTGGCCTCCGTGACCGGCAAGCCCCTGTCGCACGCCTCGCTCTTCGACGAGGAGTTCGGCGGGGTCATCGAGGCCGACGGATCCGGGGTCCACCGGACGAGCCTGGAGGACCTCCTGGCCAAGTCCCATCGCGTCCTGGTCATCCGGCCCCTGTGGGCCGACGGGGACAACGCCAGGGTGGCGGTCGAGAGGGCCAGGGAGTGGCTGGGCCACATGTACAACTTCACCGGCCTCGTGGGCCTGGACATCCCCGACGCCTACTACTGCACCCAGCTTTGCGTCGAGGCCTACCGCCCGTTCATGGGGGAGGAAAAGCCGGAAAACCCCATCCCTAGAATCATCCAGCCCGGCAACATGTATTTTTGGGGGAGGATCCTCTATGATTCGGGCCCGTGACGCCCGCCCCGGAAAACCTCGCGGCGGGCGCCGTCCCCTTTTTCGCCGGGGCGGAGGCCCAGGACGCCGGCCCCAAAAGACCCCGCGGCGGCCAAAATGGCAAAGTCCTGGGATACCGGCGGGCCTGGTGGGCCACTGGGGGCCAAGAGGCGGCTTTCGGGAAACCTGGGGAACGTCACTCCTCCAGGTCATCGAAGAAATCAAGATCAAGGCGCTTTATTTCCACCTTTTTGTGGACGCGGACGCCAATGCCATGCTCATGCATGAGGCGGGCCAGCTCTTCGCCGTCAATCAGCCTCAGATGCTTTGGGCTCCTGTCTGCGTATCCTACGGCGTTTTTGGAGAAAGTGCTGGTGGTGACGAAGACGCCCTTGGTCACGCTATGGCCGTCCATGGCCCCGGCGAAGGCCTGGATTTCCTTCCGGGCGACCGTCGAGTCGGTGTAGCGCTTGGCCTGGATATAAATCGAGTCGAGTCCCAGGATATCCTCCGTGACCAGGCCGTCCAGGCCCCCGTCGCCCGGCCCGCCGACGTGCCTGGCCAGGCCCCTGGCCCCGTAATTGAGCCCCTTCATCAGCTCGACGATGAGACGCTCAAAGGCCGTGGGGGAGATTCTCAGGAGCTGTTCCCTGATGTCCGAGAGCAGGGCCGACTCAAGCGCGGCCTGGGCCTCGGCCAGGCGCTCGTCGGGGGTCACGGACTCATCCGGGGAATCGTCCAAAAGGCCGTGGGTCGCCAGGCCGGACGGGCCGGCCTCCGTTCTCGTCTCAGGATCGAAGGCGTTGAACCGCTCATAGCCCCTGAGGAATTTTCTGTCGATGTGGCCCGGCCCGCCGGCCAGCGCCTCCTGGCCCTCGGCCGTGGCCCGGTAGTGCCCCCTGGAGGGACGCTCCACCAGGCCGGCCTTGAACATGTAGAATAATGCCCAATTGATGCGGTTCAGTATTTTGCTTTGGCCGCTGGGCAGGGTCTCGGCGAGGTCATCCGGCGTCAGGCGCAGCTCCTCGGCCATCGGGGCGACGGCGCTTTTGGTCGAGACGTCCTCTTTGGAGGCCAGCCGCAGCAGCGGCAGCATGAAAGTCTGAAAACCAGGCAGGGTCATGGCAGTCTCCGGTAGGTTTCTGGGGTGGGGGCGATCAAGCCGGGCTCCATCTGGCTCGAGGCCCGGTGCCCTGGGGGACGCCGGCGGCGGGGCGGCCAGGTGGCTGGCTATATGAGGGCATGACGGCCGTGCCTCCTTGAGGCATGTCGGGGCCCAAATGGACAGGGGGGCTATCTGGCCCTCATCTCGGCCAGCTTGGCCTGGGCTTCCCTGAGGCCCTGTCTGGCCGCCAGCTCAAACCACCTGATGGCCTCGGCGTCGTCCTTGGCCACGCCCTGGCCATACTCGTACAGGCGGCCGATGCTGTACTGGGCATGGGGCTCGCCCTGCTCGGCGGCCAGGAGGAACCATCTCAGGCCCTCGCCGGTGTCGCGGGGCACCCCCTGGCCTATGACGTACAGGACCCCGAGGCTGTACTGGGAATCGGCGTTCCCCTGTTCCGAGGCCAGGCGCCACCACATGGAGGCCTCGGTCACGTCCCGGGGGACCTCGCTGCCCTTGAAGTAGATTTCCCCCAGCCGGTGCTGGGCCCCGGCGTGGCCCTGCATGGCCGCCATCTGGAACCACATCAGGGCCCCGGCCATGTCGATCGGGACGCCCTGGCCCCTCTCGAGGAGCCGGCCCAGGCAGAACTGGGCGTCGGCGTGGCCCTGCTCGGCGGCCAGCCGCCACCACCTGAGGGCCTCGGCCTTGTCCTGGGGCACCCCCTCGCCGATATTGGACATGCGCCCCAGGCTGAACTGGGCCTTGGCGTGGCCCTGCTCGGCCGCCTTTCGGAACCACCCGGCCGCCTCGGCGGGATCCCTGGCCCCGTCCAGGCCCACGGCGAGCAGGAGCCCCAGGTTGAACTGGGCCCTCACGTCCCCCTGGTCCGCGGCCAGGCGCCACCATTTGGCCGCCTGGCCCCTGTCCTCGTCCACGCCCTGGCCCATGAAGAGCATGTCCCCGACCTTGTACTGGGCCAGGGAATAGCCCCTCTCGGCCGCCCGCATGAACCACCCGAAGGCGGCCTCCTGGTCCGCTGGCAGGCCCTGCCCGAGCTCGAGCATCACCCCGAGGCCGAATTGGGCCTCCACGTCCCCTTGGCTGGCGGAAGACTCCCACCACCTGGCCGCCTCGGCCCTGTCCTCGGGGACGCCCTCGCCCAGGAAGAACATGGCCCCCAGGAAATACCGCGCCCTGGCCGAGCCCTTCAGGGCGGCCTTCTCGAGGAGGGCCCTGGCCGCCACGGGATCCTTTTGGACCACCCGGCCATCCAGGTAAAGGGCGCCCAGGACCATCTGGGAGCGGGCGAAGCCCTTTTCGGCCAAGACGGAGCTGATCTCGAAGGCCCTGCCATGGTCCTTGGGGCAGCCTTGGCCCAGGAAGAGCATCTCGGCCAGCCTGTCCTGGGCCGCCAGATCCCCTTCCCCGGCCAGCCTCTCAAGGGCCCAGGGATCGTCCGGAAGTTTCCCCCCATCCTGGGCCGCCGGGACCGCCCCGTCCGTCCTGGCCAGGTCGCCTGACCCGGCCAAGGCATTGCCAGGCTCGGCCACTGGCGGGGCACCAGGCAGGCCCTGGCCGGACAGGAGGAGGACGCAGGCGGCCACGGCTGTCGCGAGAAGCATCTTCATCGGGGTCTCCCCGGGCAAACCTGGGCGACGCTGGGCCTGGACTGAGGGCTCTGCCACGTGGCCGCGAAAGCGCGTCGAGATGTTCGGGACAAGACAATTTGTTGGGTAAATAGTATTTGTATTGGAGGTAATATTATATTTTAATATAAATAAAATCTAAAAAATTATATTGACCGGCACCCAAAGGGGACTTATTCTCACCTGGCCCTCGGGCGTCCCTCAGGCGTCCAGGCGCCACTGGCCGGTGCCCCGGGGGCAATCCAGGTCGGAGCCCTCCACCAGGGCCAGCTCGTCGAAAAGGGCCACCTTGAAGGAGCCCAGGGCCAGCGGCCTCTCCAGCCTGTCCTGGGCCTTCTCGCCGGCCCTGGCCAGGTGGATGTGGGCGGCCGTGGCGGCCTTGAGCTGCTCGAGGGGCCAGCCGCCGACATAGGCGCCGATCAGGGCGCTGAGCATGCAGCCGGTGCCGGTCAGCTTGGTCAGCAGGGGGGTGCCGCCCTCGATCCTGATCATCTTTTTGCCGTCCGTCACCAGGTCGGCCTTTCCGGAGACGGCCACCAGGGAATGGCTGTCCTGGGCCAGCCGCATGGCCTTCTCGGCCAGGAACTCCTCCTCGGCCTTGGACGAGGAGTCCACGCCCCTCTGGGTGCCTTTCTGGCCGGCCAGGGCCAGTATCTCAGAGGCGTTGCCCCTGATGACCGTGGCCGCGTCGATGAAAAGCCTTGAGGCTTCCAGGCGGCGGGGGCTGGCCCCGGCCCCGACGGGGTCGAGGACCACCGGCAGGCCCTTGCTAACGGCCACCTGGGCGGCCGCCTCCATGGTGGCCTGGGAGCGGTCGTTGATGGTGCCGATGTTGATGACCAGGGCCGCGGCCAGGGAGGTCAGGGCGGCGGCGTCGGACGGGTCCTCGCTCATGACCGGGGAGGCCCCGATGGCCAGCAGGGAGTTGGCGCAATCGGTGACCGTGACCGAATTGGTCAGGCACAGGACCAGGGGGGAGGAGGTGCGGATGCGGTTGAGGAATTTCTGGTAAATTTTGGAACTCACTGTTTTTCACCGAAGACGTAAAACGGGTAAAAGTGGTTCAATGGTCCGGGACCGCCGCCCAGATCCACGGAGTTCTCCATGGCCCCGGCCACGTACATCTTGGCCAGCCTGATCGAGTTCTCCAGGTCCTCGCCCCGGGCCAGGCAGGCGGCTATGGCCGAGGACAGGGTGCAGCCGGTGCCATGGTTGTTTTTGGTCCTGACCCGCCTTGAGTCGAACCAGTGGGGGCCCTCCGGCCCCATCAGGAGATCGTTGGACGTCTCGCCGCCGCCGTGGCCGCCCTTGACGAGGACCAGTTCCAGGCCCTGGTCGAGGAGGATTTGGCCGGCCTTCGCGTAGTCGTCGGGCGTGGAGATGGGCTGGCCGGAAAGGATCTCGGCCTCCCGCAGGTTGGGGGTCAGCAAGGTCGTCAGGGGGAAGAGGGCCCGCAAGGCCGAGATGGCCTCCTGGGGCAGGAAGGCATGGCCGCTGGCGCTGACCATGACCGGATCGAGGATGACCGCCGGCCTGGGGTCCAGGGCGGCCAGAAAGTCGGCCACGGCCAGGGTGTTGGCCACGTTTCCCAGGAGGCCGATCTTTATGGCGTTGGCGCCGATGTCGTCAAAAACGGCCTTGAGCTGCAGGGTGACCAGCTCGGGGGAGAGGCATTCCAGGCCGGTCACGGCCAGGGTGTTCTGGGCGGACACGCCGCTTACCACGCAGAGGCCAAAGACTCCCAGGGCGGCGAAGGTCTTAAGATCGGCCTGGATGCCGGCGCCGCCGCCGGAGTCGGAAGTGGCGATGGTCAAGGCCTTGGTCAGGGGCAGGACGCGGACGTCGGTCATGGAGAATATTTCCCTGTGTCTATGGAAAGGGCCAAAGTGGTGGCCAGGAAATCGTCGGGGCCAGAGGCGAAGGCTGTGGATGCGTTCCCAGCCATTATCCACAAATCAAGGGATTTTTTCAAATCTGGCCCGGCCAGGGAAAAATATAGGTCTTAGATTGTAAAATACATATATATTGAATCGTGATGTTTATCGTTAAATTTTTTAACTAATATCACGTAAACATGAATAAAAATATATAAGGTAACTAATAGAAGTTATTTTGCCTGTATAGGCTGAAAAAGAATAAAATGGACTTATCCATAGTCAGTCAGACCAACATAGTTACCTGTTATTCTTAGTTTTCAGTTTTGGGGCTATGGCCAGATTCCCTGAGGTCGATGCTGATGCAAAATGCCTGCTTGGCCGAGATCTGGCAAAAAACGCCTTGATAATAGGTCTCAAATCTGGTCGTTTCCAGGCTTTCCAGGGGTTTTTGCATGGGCATCACGGTCGTTGGCGTTGGTATCAACAATTTCCTGGGAAACTGAAGTAGTCGCTGAAGTTAACACTAACAACGCACATATTTTTACTCAATATAGAAAAAGTTGGACATATCCGATTAAAACCTACCATTGGACTGAGGACGGGCCACAAAGCTTAGTTTCACAGGCACCATGGCATCAGCAATCTGTTCAATAGGCGATAGGCCAAAG
>JAISEK010000161.1 GCA_031264145.1 Deltaproteobacteria bacterium | reverse complement strand
ATTTCAAATATTTATACATATTTGATCATCAATAATCTTTGATCAATTGATCTCTGGTGACAAAAAGATCTCCAGGGCCGGACTTTGGTTCCTGGGCAAAAAACTCCGCAGGGGAGCCGACGAAGATTGTCCCCCTGACGGCGTTTTTGCCAGCGTCCAAAGGGTGTTGGCCGTCAAAGTCGCTGGCCCTGGCCAAGGGGTACCATGCCCGAGCCAAGGGCACGGGCGTGCCAGGCGGGCCCCGGTTATGCAACTGTTTTTCAATCGCTTTGATCACTTGCGATTTTGATCATATGATCGGTGCTTTGAAAAGCCGCCAGTCAGTATGCCTGCCTGATATTAGTGTCTCGGCTATTTCACCGACTATCCGGAAAAGGCCATCCCACGGCCCATGGCTTCCAGCTCCCAGGCCCGTCCTGGGAGTCGTTGCCAGGCCCGGGCCTGGTCACAATCAGGTCCCACAACCACCTCAAAACATGGCAGAAGCTCATGCCAACGCCTCGATTTGCCCATTGGATTCCCAGCCTTTCCGCAATACGCTCCATTGACCGGCCTTACCGATGCTCCCAGCCCCAGGGTATTGATTTTGCATACATTTTTCCACAATTGATCATGAAGCTTCTTTGATCAATTGATCCGCCATGCCCCTGGGGAGGGCCATGGCCGGGCGTCTTTGGACTGTCCCCGCTGGCGACGCCCTGCACGGGTCGCCTTCCATCGGCCGGCCCCGCCGCCTCCCCTGGACCGTGATTGGCTGGCAGGCCACCATCTCTGGTTCAGCGGCCTTCCCAGGCGATGCCGCCTGCCTTTTCCGCCCTGGGCCGCCGGATGGCCCCCTTGGCCGACCCCGTCCATGCCTGGACCGAGCCCCCCTGGGAGCCGCCCTCCACCATGGGCCACTTTCTTTGTCCGAGGCGGCCAGGAGGAAATGCCCCTATGCGCCATTTGGGCCGTTGGCCTCCTGGCAAGACAGGACCGCGGGCCTTTTCATCAAAACGCGCATCTATAAATGTCATATATATTTGTTCATATATTCTATTTGATTAATTAATCAATATTGACAGAGATAAGTCCACGGCCTCTTCTTGATTATTGGCCAAAAGTGTCCCGCCAGCGATTTCCGACAGGATAACATGGTCCCATGCTTTTCCAATGTCCATGGGAGGCTGAACGATACTGGACTAGCCCTGGCCTGGTCTCTTTGCAATTAATTTTATAATTTTGATCACTTGTCTTTTTGATCATATGATCTATTTTATGTGATTGTCCACAAAAATATGTATTTTCATATGTCAACTCATTTTTATGGCTTCTTTCTCCATGGTCTTATACCCTGCTGCGCCCTTCCAGACCTGGCCGTCCACCGCAATACTGTCCGGACAGCCGCCCGTGTCTGGCCCTTGAGATGGATCCTGCCCATGGCAAATCAATTGCAAAGGCTATTTCTCGCATGGATTTGCCAATAATAAGAGAGTCCCGTTTCCCAATATGGCCTTCTTCCGTCATCATTTTGAGAGCCGCTTCTCCTTGGCTGTTTTTTTGCAAACATTTTTCAATAATTGACCATATATTTCATTTGATCAATTGATCCAGAAGCGGACCGGCCAACCGGTGGAGGCCATCCGGCCAGGCCGTCCATTTTGTCCCGCTTTGGCCAACGCCTTCCTCAGCCCAGACGACCGTCTGGGACTCTCTGCCGAAAAACAAGCAATTTCTCGCATCTATATACCCGATCCTGAGATTTTGTTACTTATGTCGATCTGTCATGACCCGGACAGGCCCCTTGTCCTCCCTCCCTGGCCAAAATCCCGTCACGACGGCCAGAAGCGGCAGCCCCCCTCACTATTGATAGCGCGCGATTCCGCTCTCCTTTTCCGCTGATGCCATGGCCATGGAACGATTGGCCCCGGGCCGATCTGTTTTCCCGCATGGCCATTTTCGCCATCGCGGCTTCCGCCTTGCCCGTCATCCTCGACGGCCCGTCGCAGGCGCCCCTGGCGCCCGGCCTCGACTTGCCGCCCAAAAACCCGCTGTCTTCTGGGCCAGGCCCACGTTGGGGCAGATGCCCCCCGCGCCCATGGCCCCGATGGCCCGGGGCGTCCCAAGATGGCTTTTCCAGCGGGGCCCGCGGTGCTTTTGTGGACCCCGGCGTCTCGCCAGGGCATGAAAAAACCCTGCGCGTCCAGGCCTGAGGGCCTTGGAGGCAGGGTCTCTGGTGAAGGTTGCTGGGTGGCCCCTGGTCAGCCGGGAGGGCCTTCCAAGTGAGCGGCTGGGCCGGGCCCTGCCTTTTTCCCAATCTTTTTCAGATGGATGAGCAGGGCCGAGATGGAGGCCGGGGTAATGCCCCTCAGTCGGGCCGCCTGGCCCACCGACAGGGGCTTTTTGGCAGACAGGGTCTCGACGGCCTCGGCCGTCAGGCCCTGGACCCGCCCATACTCAAGGTCGACGGGCAGCTCCTGGTTTTCCCGTTGGCCGTGCCTTCTCATTTCGGCCTCCTGGCGCCTGAGGTACCCTGAAAACTTGATCTCGGTCTCCAGCGACAGGGCCGCCCCCGGGGGGATATCGCCCAGCCCCTCCACCAGGCCCCTCAGATGGGCAATCTTTAACCCTGGGCGCCTCAGGAACTCCTCGGCCGTGACGGGGGCGGCCAGGGAGACGTCCCTCTCGTCCAGGCCATGCGCTTCCCTGAGGCCCCTGGCCTTGTCCGGGGCAATCCTGGTCTCGGACAGGAGTTTCCCGAATCTGGCCATGCCGTCCACCTTTTCCCTCAGAATGGCCCTCCGGGGCGCGTCCAGCAGGCCCAGGCCGTCGGCCAGGGCCGAGAGCCTCAAGTCGGCGTTGTCCTCCCGGAGGCTCAGCCGCCACTCGGCGCGGCTGGTGAACATCCTGTAGGGCTCGCTCACCCCGGCCACAGAGAGATCGTCCAGCATGACCCCCAGGAGCGCCTGATCCCGTCCCAGCCTGATGGGGTCCCGGCCGGAGGCCCTCAGGGCCGCCCCCAGGCCGGCCCAGAGCCCCTGGGCCGCGGCCTCCTCGTAGCCGCTGGTCCCGTTGACCTGGCCGGCCAGAAAAAGCCCCCTGACCAGGCGGGACTCCAGGGAAGGGTCAAGGTCGGTGGGGTCGGAGATGTCGTACTCGATGGCGTAGCCCGGCCTGGCCACCAAAGCCGTCTCGAGGCCGGGGATTGTGTTTATCAGCCTCTGCTGGGCCTCCGGCGGCAGGCCGGTCGGTAGGCCGCTCGGGTAGACCAGATCCGGCCCGTCTGGCTCCAGGAAAACGTAGTGCCGGGATCTCTCGGGGAAACGCCTGACCTTGTCCTCCAGGGAGGGGCAGTAGCGTGGCCCGGCGGCTGCCGGGTCGTCGGCGTAGATTATCGAGCCCCTGATATTCTCTAGGACTATCCGGTGGGTCCGCTCGTTGGTGTAGGTGAGGTGGCAGGAGGCCAGGTTGCGTGGGGCGGGGCTCAGGACGGAGAAGGGCCTGGCGTCCGGGTCCCCGGGCTGCTCGGGGAGCCCTTCCAGGCGGACGGTGCCCCTCTTGAGCCTTGGGGCAGTGGAGGTGGATAGCCTGACCACGCGGTGCCCCATCGCCAGGAGGCTGGCCTTGATCAGCGTGGCCGGCGGTTCACCCACCCGGCCCCCTGGGGCACCAGTGAGGCCGTGGAAGACGCGCCCGTTCCAGAACGTGCCGCCCGTGAGGACCACCGCCCCGGAAACGAACTCCCGCCCATCGCCCAGGACCAGGCCCCCGGCCCGGCCGCCCCGGACCACGACCTCCCTGGCCTCGCCGGGCATGACCGTGAGGTTGGCGGCCTGGGCGGCGAATTCCCTGGCCAGGCGACAGTAGGCGGCGCGATCGACCAGGTTCCTGGTGGCCCTGGCGGCCGGGCCCTTGGACTCCCCCAGGATGCGGCACTGTATCGCCGCCCTGTCGGCCCCCAGCGAGGCGTAGCCGCCAAGGGCGTCGACCTCCCTCAGGAGCCCGCCCTTGGCCGGGCCGCCGAAGGCCGGGTTGCAGGAGAGGACCCCGACAGTGGCGGGATCCAGGGTCACCAGAAGGGTCCTTTGGCCCAGACGGGCCGAGGCCAGGGCGGCCTCCAGGCCGCTGTGGCCCCCGCCCACGACAATGACGTCAAAAAGCACTGCGTCCCCCGCCCGTCAGGGAGGATATACGCCTGGATAATAGGGGCCCGGGTAGGGATTTTCTGGCCTGCCCTTGTAGGGTGCCCGCCTCCGGCGCCCGGACGGGGCCCGGTCGCCTTTCCGCAGGGGCACCGGGCCGCCCCTGGGCCGGCGCATGCCCAGGGTGGACAGGTAGGACTCGTCCCCGTAGAAGATCTTGCCCCTCAGGTTGTCGTCCCTGCCCACCGGCACGTTAGTAATACCATAGTCGTGGACCTTCTGCCAGTATATGGCCGCCTGCCTGATGGCCCTGTTCTCCTCATCGGTCTGGCCCCTCACGGACATGTAGCCCAGGTGGATGGTCATGGCCGTGTCCTGGTTGCGATAGTGCAGGCGGTAGATGTCGTAGCCGGCGTTCCAGATGGTGGCGTAGGAGGGCCCGTGGCTGAGCCTTTGCTCAAGCTCGGCCTTGACCATGCTCACGGACAATGGCCGCCAGGAGCCGTCCTGGGCCTGGGCCACCGATGGCCCCAGGCAGGCCAGGACGGCCAGTATGGCCGCCCAGATCCTCACAGCGGAGTCTTGGGGACAGGGACCATTGGTCTGGCCGCGAACCTGGCCGGTTCCTGGGAATGCATGTCCATGAGGTCGATATCCATGTCCTCCTCCTCGGCCAGCTCGCCCGACTGGCCCTGGGAGGCCACCATGTTGTCGTCGGCGTCGTCGAGATAGCTCACTATGACCGCCGTGGAGGCCTCGGGGGAGACGACCTTGGGCACCGGCCGGGGCGGGGTGTAGAGAATCTGGGGCGGCAGGGCCGGAGGGATGTTGGTGTCAATCCAGGGCTCCCTGGAGGGCTCCAGGGGAGCGGATAGGTCCACTTCCTCGTCCTGGGGCTCCTGGGTCCCGCAGGAAGCCTCCCCGCCATCGGCTTCATCGGCCTCTTCGTCCACGGCCGCGAAGCCCACGCTGCCCTCCTCCGGGGCGACCGGGCCCAGGATGGCCGTCTGGCTCACTGAATGGCCACGGGCCGGATCGTTGACCGGATCATAGCCAGGGTCGTCCAGGCCGGCCAAGGGATCGTCCGTATCCTGGCCCGTTTCCCAGGCCTGGGGGGCATCGTCCACCGGCCCCAGGTCGGATTCATCGGCCAGGGCCTGGAGGGGATCGCCCAAGGGGTCGCCGCCAACTGGATCCGGGCCGGCGCCATCGGCCAGGGCCTGGCGGGGATCGCCCAAGGGGTCGCCGCCAACTGGATCCGGGCCGGCGCCATCGGCCGGGGCCTGGAGGGGATCGCCCAGGGGGTCGCCGCCAACTGGATCCGGACCGGCGTCA
>JAISEK010000065.1 GCA_031264145.1 Deltaproteobacteria bacterium | reverse complement strand
CCAGGAGCAGGGGCATGGTCAGCCCGTAGGCCTCCCCGCCGTGGACCCGGCGTATAAGCTCCACCCCGGCCACGATATTGCCCCACTGGTCCTGGCCGCCCAGCTGCAGGACGTTCAGCCTTGTCTCGTACAGTTTCAGGAAGTCGTAGGCTTGCATGACCATGTAGTTGAATTCGAGAAACGACAGCCCGCCCTCCAGCCGGCTCTTGTAGCACTCGGCGGCTATCATGCGGTTCACGGAGAAGTGGCGGCCGATGTCCCTGATGAAGCCCACGTAATTCAGATCCAGCAGCCACTGGCTGTTGTCAAGAAGCAGGGCCCGGCCGTCGTCGAGAGACAAAAACTTGGCCATCTGTGGCCTAATGCCAGCAAGATTCCTTTCTATTGCCTCCGAGTCCATCAGCTTGCGGGCCTCTGAGCGGCCGCTGGGGTCGCCGATCATGGACGTGCCGCCGCCGCCAAGGGCGATTGGGCGGTGCCCGGTCCTGTCCATCCAGGACAGGGCCATCAGGGGCAGCAGGTGCCCCACGTGCAGCGAGTCGGCGGTGGCGTCGAAGCCCACGTAGCCGACGACCTCGCTTTGGCCGAACAGGCTGGTGAGGGCGCCCTCGTCTGTCGTCTGGTAGATGAACCCTCTTTCCAAAAGGAGCTTGTACGTGTTTTGGCGGGCCATCCCAGGTAATCTCCCTTGGCTCGGCTAAAGAAGCCCGAAAACTAACAATTAGGCCTGAAAATCGAACGGCGGCGGAGACGTATGGCAAGGGCGGGCAAGCCCAGTGGGGGCGCGCGGCGGGCGGACTGCCGCCCGCCAAATGGCCATGGCGCCAATCACAAGGCCGCGCGGGGGCGGCGCCGGCGTTCCCCGGTCCCCTTTTGGCGGCAAGGGACTCCCGATGCTCCCGCCGGCTGCCTCTTTCCCTTGCCTGGCGGGCCTAAGCCCACGCTGTTTCGGCCTGCCGCATCAATATAAATAAAATCCCGCCAAATTACAAGGCGCCCCGCCTCCGCGGGGCTCGGCCTACGCAAGATTAGTGCCAATCGTGCCGCAAGGGCCAGGCTCCTGCCGTTCTCATGGCGCCAATCTCGCGAGGGCAGCCGGTATTTCCGCCCGCCGGCAAACTCGGTTTTCCCGCGAAAAAGCCAAAGAATTGGCCGGGAGGCCTCTCTTTAAAGTCCTGTAGGCCAGCCAGGGCTGCCAAATTGCGGCAAGGAGGCAAAACCCTGGCGAGCTGCAATCCGCTAAAGCGACGTCTTGGAAACGGCCATCAGGCTTGGCCGCTCTCTGGCGCTCAAGAGGCCGCGGCATGGGAATTTATCATGGCATCGAATTGTGGCTGGCCCGCCGGCCGCATGGCATGGCCTTCATGCCGCCCTGGGCAGCGGGGCCGCCATGGCGGCCAACGCTATCGCGATAGCCAATGCGCCGTTGAAGGTGCGCGCGTGGGGGCGGCGTCCGCTGATTTACGCCCTAAATCGCCGCCTTGGCCGGCCTATTTTGCGTAAAAGTCGAACCCGCGCGATTGGAGACGCTTAGGCGCCTTCGCCCAGGAGATTAATATGGCTGAAAGACGGGGCGCTATGGCAGGCGCGATCGGGGGTTTCGCCGTTCACGCAGGCATGGCGAACAAGAGCAAGAGTCACAGGCCTTTCCTTGCCCCGACTCCCGCCATCCTGTCCTTGGCGGGCAGCGGCGGCCAAACAGTTTTGCTTTTCGCCGGAACCAATAGCGTGAACGAAATTCCTTGCGCGAACCATAGTGATTCCGCTCGCGCTTCCAATCGCGCGGGCCAATAAAATTGACGCGCATGTCCTGGCCCTGGCTTAAGGGTGTACCGAAAATTTTTCCCTTTTTTTGAAAATTATGGTATAGCTCTCCTGCGATATAATTTGCAGGAGGATGCTCCATGAAAAAAGAAGAAGTAGACGAAAGGCCTGATTTTGATCTTGATATGATTGAAGAAAAGTCTATAGATAATATAATATCTCGTGTACAGACTCTTTTTCAATGCGAAGCACGAGGAATTACCGTTGATCTACTAGCACAATACTTGGATAGTCTTATTGAGTTCAATAAATCTTTCAATGCTGGGTCAACCGAACCGGATCATTTTTTATCTTTATCAGATATAGAAGATTTAGTGATCGACTTAGAAAATAAACAAAAAAAATTAAATAAGGAGTTGGCTTGGGAAAAAGCAAAGACCATTAACGAAAAAATACTTTTAGCTCAAAAAAAAAAGAATATCTTGAGAAAGGAATAAAATTAAAAAGATGGAAAAGTTTTCCCCTGTCGATTATGACTATGTTTGGACAATTTACTATCTTACGGACTGCTCTCATCCCGTCCACAAAAAATGACAAAATTAAATTAGCAAACTCAGTTGACAAAAAAATGATTTTTCCATTGGATGAAGCATTCGGTATAGATAAGCTACCATACAAAATTAGCGTGGCTGCCATGTTGGAAATTGTACACTGGGTGCAAGCGATTCATTCCTATGATCAAGCTTCTAAAGAAATTAAACGCAACACTGCCATCAATCTTAATGAAGACACTATCAGATCTGTTGCAAACACCATTGGGGCCTTGGTTTTTCGTAGAGACATTGCGAGAACTGAAGAGTCCTGGACGTTGTTTAATTCAGGTCGCCTTATTTTTCCTCAAAAAAAGAAAGACTACGATTTTTATATTGAAACAGATGGAGCCATGATACATACAAGAAAACCAAATGAGCATAAACATAGCATTGCTGGCGAAAAACAAGATACAACCGAGAATTCTGATAGTCCTGAGCACAAATCCAAATGGATGGAAAACAAGCTTGGTATGGTCTTTAGTTCAGATAATTTTTATTTGTGGAAAGATCGAAATGGTAAATTACAACGTAAAATAGGAAAAAGAGAATATATATCTTTAATTGGTCCTGCTGAAATTTTTAAAAAACATCTTTTAGCTACCGCTCTACGTAATGGATATGGACAATATAAGCAAACTATACTACTAAGTGATGGCGCAACTTGGATAAGGTTAATGAAAGAAGAATTGTTTCCCGATGCTCAACAAATATTAGATTACTATCATTTGGCGGAAAATGTAACTAATTTTGCAAAAAATATTTTTAGCCTGGATGAAACAAAATATAAGCCTTGGGCTCAAATAATATGCAAAATGTTAAGAAAAAGTAAATATAATATTGTTCTAAAGGAGTTAAATTTACTTAATAAAAATGTTTTATCTAAAAGTAAATTTGATCTTTCGCAATATATTTTGAATAATATAAAAAATATAGATTACGCAACCTATGAAGAACGTGGATGGTATATAGGCAGTGGTGCTATTGAAAGTGCCAATAGGACTGTATTACAGTACCGCCTTAAGCAAGCTGGAATGAGATGGAACCAGGAGACCGGACAAAACATTGTCACATTGATGTCAAAAGCGAAGAGCAACCTTTGGGAGACAGATGTAATAGAGCCAACCAGAGAACGTTATGAGATAGATGGAGCAAAGGGAATTTTAGGTTACACCTTGCGGCCAGTTTATCAGAAGATAAAAAAGTGACTTAAATAGAGTAAGAATTTTCGGTACACCCTTTTTTGAGAGATTGGGAGAGCCGGGGATGGCCGACTGGATTCTGGCAGGGGGGCCCTGATGCGTGGCGGCGCGGATGGGTATAGGGGATGGATGGCGAGGCTTTTGACGGTGACCCAGGCAGGGCAACCATCATGCGGGGACAACATGAAGGCAAGCGTGAAGAGGGCTGTTCGCGAGACATGAATCTTGGGACAATTTCGTATCTAATCGGTAGCTGGTTTTTGGGGGCATCTGGGCCGAGCTTGAGGACATCCCGCCAGGCGATCCCAAAGGGATCCATCCCAGGAGAGACCAGAGGAGTCGACGGCCCGGCGGATAACGGCCCAGACGGAACCGGGGGCGTCTGGCGATCACGTCGGCCAACGCCAGTCACCGGCCCGTGCACGGGAAGCCGCCGGAGATCAGGCTCCCTGGCAGGGCCATATGGCCTGCCGGGAGTCCAAATTCGCCTGGGCCAGGCCGTCTTGAGTGGCCCGATGGACAACACTCGCCAGCGCGGAAGCTGATTTGGGTAAAATAAAGGCGTCTTGTCCCCAGGCCTTTGCCCGAGAAGCGTCACGGAGGCCCTTCCCGTCCCGGAACATCGGTCGCATGGGCCAGGCCAGTTGGGCCGGGCGGCGCGAAGTGGCCCCCGTCCTGGTCGCTTCCCCGAGGCCCCTGGCGGCATGGCCCCGTCCCGCCTGCAGGTCGCCGGTGGACGGGCCGCCGCTGGCCCTCGGCCGTTATCCGGCCTCCCTGTCCAAAGCGGGCCCCTGGAGTTTGCCCGAGGCCGCGGGAGCCAGGCGGGGAAGCCGCCGCCGGGTGGGCTGGCATCGGCCCAGGGTGCCCGGGACTGGGACTCGCCAGTGGCCTTCCCCCCCCATGGGCCGGCCGGAGGCTGGCGGTCCCCGCCTGGCACCGGGCGGGGGCTGGCGGGCCACCCCGTCAGCGGCGCGAGACCGGACCGGGAAACCTACGCCTCCTTCAGCCTGGGGCCGGCATTGGGCATGCCTGGGGACACGGGGCCCCAGGCGGCGTTCAGGTTAGGGGTCTCGGGCACCCTGACGGGGAGCTGCCCGATGGCCACCAGCTTGGAGGCCCTGAACTGGAGGGCCGCCGTCCAGGCATTGGATGTCCCGGCCAGGGCCCCTGCTGGGCTGTAGGCCTCGGACTCGAAGAGGCCGTCAGGGGGCAGGAGGGCCATCTCCAGGACGTCGTCCAGGGTGGCCACTGGCGTCACCTCCAGGCCCTCGGTCAGCGAGTCGCCAAGCTCCTGGAGATCGGCCATGTTGCCCTCGGGGACCAGGACCCGCGAGAGGCCCGCCCGCCTGGCGGCCAGCAGCTTTTCCTTCAGGCCGCCCACCGGCAGGACCAGGCCCCGGAGGGTTATCTCCCCGGTCATGGCCACCTCGGGCCTGACCTTCTGGCCGGTCACCAGGGAGACCACGGCCGTGGCCATGGACACCCCGGCCGAGGGGCCGTCCTTGTGTATCGCCCCGTGGGGCAGGTGGATGTGGACGTCGTTTTCCTGGAACCAGCCGTCGTAGAGGAACCAGTCCTTGGCCCTTGAGCGGACGTAGCAGATGGCCGCCTGGGCCGATTCCCGCATGACCTCCCCCAGCTGGCCGGTCAGGGACAGCTGGCCCTTGCCGGGCATGGACACCGCCTCCACGAACATGATA
Source organism: Deltaproteobacteria bacterium (assembly GCA_031264145.1). Classification (GTDB taxonomy): domain Bacteria; phylum Desulfobacterota; class Desulfarculia; order Adiutricales; family Adiutricaceae; genus JAIRNQ01. Next base: position 32,492 of record JAISEK010000065.1, on the reverse strand, counting down.
TCGCCCCCGGCGGCGGTCCAGGCCAGGCCGGTGACCACCCCGGTCTGGGGCTCCTTCTCGCGGTTGTCCCCGTTGCGCCGGCAGGGCGGCCCCAGGACCGTCCTGAGTTCCTCGGCCGAGACGAGTGGCGGCCTATCCGTCCCCTCGGCCTTGGCCATGGCCCGGCCGCGGGCCAGGGCCCCCAGCCTGCGGCCAAGCTCGCGGCAGCCGGCTTCCCAGGTGTAGTTCCCGATCAGCCGGGCCAGGACCTCGGGGCCAATCGCGACCTCGTCGGGGGCCAGCCCGTGGCGGCCCAGCTCCCTGGGCCAGAGATGGCGGCTGGCGATGCCGACCTTTTCCTCGACGGTGTAGCCTGGAATCTCGATTATCTCCAGGCGGTCCCGGAGGGGGGCGGGGATGTTCTCGGCCACGTTGGCCGTGAGGACGAAGAGGACCCTGGAGAGGTCGAACGGGAGTTCCAGGAAGCTGTCGGTGAAGGAGTCGTTCTGCTCGGGGTCGAGGACCTCAAGGAGGGCCGCGGCCGGGTCGCCGGCATGGCTCTGGCCCACCTTGTCGATCTCGTCGAGGAGGAACACGGGGTTGTTCACGCCGGCCTTCCTCAGGCCGGAAATGATGCGGCCGGGGGCGGCCCCCACGTAGGTGCGGCGGTGGCCCCTGATCTCGGCCTCGTCCTTCATGCCGCCCAGGGAGAGCCTTTGGAACTTGCGGCCCATGGCCTCGGCCATCGAGCGGCCCAGGGAGGTCTTGCCCACGCCAGGGGGGCCGACCAGGCAGAGGATGGGGGCGGCGAGGCCGTTGGTCAGCTTGTGGACCGCCAGGAACTCCAGGATGCGCTTCTTCGCGGCGTCAAGGCCCTGGTGGTCTCGGTCCAGGATGGCCTTGGCCTCCGGGAGGCTGGCCGCGCCCTCGCTGGACTTGTTCCAGGGCAGGCCCAGCAGCCACTCCAGGAAATTCCTGATGGTCGGGTACTCGGCGCTCTGGGCCGGGGTCAGGCGCAGCCTCTGGAGCTCCCTCGCGGCCGAGGCCCTGACGGCCTCGGGCAGATCGGACCGGTCCAGGCGGCCAGAGATCTCGGACAGATCGTCGGAATCGTCGGCGTCGCCCAGCTCGGCCTTGATGGCCTTCAGCTGTTCCCTGAGCTGCTGCTCCTTGTAGCGGCTGGCCAGGCTGCTCTCGATGCGGGAGCTGATGGCCCGGCCAGCCTTGCGGGTGGCCACGTCCAGGGTCAGGTGCTCCAGGAGCAGGTGGTAGCGGTCCTTGAGGCTGCCGACCGCCAGGAACTCGGCCTTGAGGGACGTCTTCAGCGGCATCGAGGCCATGATCAGGTCGGCCAGGACGGCGGGCTGCCCATCTAGGATGTGGTTTATCTTGAAAAGGTTCACCGGGAGGCCGGGGATGAGCTTTATGGCCTCCGCGAACAGCCTCTTGGCCTCCAGCATCAGGGGCCGGAGGCTATCGTCGGCCACGTGGGGCTCGTCCAGGCGCCTGGCCCTGGCCAGAGGCCCGGCGGGGATGACCTCGGAGAGGGACAGGCGGCAGATGCCCTGGACGGCGGCCTTCACGCTGTCCTGGCCGGCCTGGCCCTCGGCCACCGACAAGACCCTTGCGGCCACCCCGACCGGATAGAAGTCCTCCTTGCGGAGGTCCAGGGGGTCGACATCGAAGTGCCTCAGGGCGAAGAGGCCCAGATAGCCGTTGACGTCAGCGCCGCTGAGGAAGGAGATGGTGCCCGGGTCCTCGATGCTGATGCTGGAGACCAGCTGCGGGAAGGAGTTGAACTCCGCCATCGGCAGGAGCCTTATGGTGTCGGGGACGTCGCAAAGGTCCGCCTCGCTCCCGGGATGGTAGTAAAGATCGGGGTTCAGCGGGGGAAGGGGATATATGGTTGGAGAATGTATGTTACCGCGCTTCATGGAACCAAGACCTCGCACTAGGGGGATGGCCGCAGGCGCCGTCACCATATATTCAAAACCCTCCTTGGAAGGTTTGTTGGGCCCAGCCCTCTTGGCCGTCGGATGCGGCCGCCTGGGTGACGCGAGACTGGGGCTGGTCAGGGCATGGCGCCCCGGTCCCAGGAAGGGCCGCCCTCGGGGGCATTCTTGGCCGATCTTGGGGGCCGGGGCGCCATCGTCTCTTAACTGAAGGTAGTCACTATTTTTTTTATTTCAAGAGGCTTTTGAAAATATCAGATTGATTTTATGTATATTTTCAATAATGTCCATAAATTTTACCATGTTGTGGAGAGTAATGAAACTAAAGAAAACGGCCGGCCAGGAATGTCCCCGACTTTGAAAAGTATAGAAAGAAAGGAAAATGGGTTTTCAGGGCCAAGGCGTGACCGCCGGGGGCGAGAGGGCCCCAAAGACGCAGATGGGGCCCGGAGGGACCGGGGGAGAGGCCGGGCCCAAGGGGAAGGGCAAAGCCGGCCGGGAGAGGGGGAATGCCAAGGAGGGGCGGGACCCATCGCGCCTTGAGAGGGGGAATGCCAAGGAGGGGCGGGACCCATCGCGCCTTGAAAATCCCCGATGATGATCCCAAAAGGACGGGGCAAAGGCCCCGGGGGCAAGGGAGGGCCATGGGGGGACTAGGGCTCCAGGGGATGGGCCGGGCCGGGCCATCGCGCCGCTGGAATTCCGGATGGGGGCCCAAGGAGTGGGCGGAAGAGGACAAGAATTCCAGACGTGGGCGAGGGCCGCGAGGGGGCGGAAAACCGGAAGTGGGGCCAAGTGGGCCGAAAGCGAAAGACCAAAACATGGGTCGTCCCCGTGGCTTCCTGCCCAGCCCGCCAGCGGACGGCGGCAAGGAGGCGATGGGGTTCCCGTCAGGCTTGCGCGGGCCTCACCTGGCCAAGGGCCTGGACGTTCTGCGGATCCCTGGCGGCATGGTCAATCCCTGGCCGGGGAGGCCAGGCGTCCAGGCGGGGCTTGGCCCGGCTCGCCCCTATATCCTGGAAGGACGCTTGCCAAGACGGTCGGCCCTCCCTGGCCTCCGAGCGGCCCGGAGGCGGCCGCCGAGGAGGGCCCTGTGGGGAGGGCGGTGGAAGACGGCCCCCCTAGATTCGGCGGGCGCGGGGAAGCGGGGGCCGGGGGTCCCGGGCAGGGCCAGGGATAGGGGTGGCCGGAAAATGGGGCGGGCGGGGGCTGGTCAGGAGGGGCCGGCAGGTGGCAGGAGCTCCTCCGTGGCCACGTTGATGAGACCCCAGATGGCGTCAAGTGGCAGGCGGTAGTGGGCGTGGGCGTCGACCAGGTATCCGGCCTGGGCCGGGAATTCCTCGTCCTCGGGGTCCAGGACGCAGGCAAGGTCTATCTTGGGCAGGACACTCCAGGCGAAGAGGTGCCCTGGGCTCTCATGGGCGCCCAGTGAGCGGGCCCGCCGGGCCAGGGCCCCAGGATCCCTGCCATAGGCGTTTTCCAGGGGGGCGGTGGAGATGACGTGCGGTCCCCTGAAGAACATGGCCCCGCCGGGGATCTCCAGGGGGCCCACGAGGCGGCCGGCCGGGTCAGGCGGGTCGTTCCGGCCGCAGTGGGCCAGATACACCAGAAGGACCAGGGCCCTCTGGAAATCGGCCCTCAGGCGGTCGCTCGGCCCGTCGACCAGCCGCCTGGCCGTGTCGATGGTAAAGGGGGCGCCCAGAAAGTCGAGCACGAAGAGCCCCTGCGAGAAGGAGGCCCCGGCGTTGGCCGCGGCCCTTATGGGGTCCACCTGGGCCAGGTCCTCCCAGAGGGCCACGGGAAAAGAGACGGTCTTGGCCTCGGTCATTGTCTTCCTGTCATGAAAGCCCGGGCCCCAGCCCGAGGAGGAAAGGCACCCTTCTCTTGCGGTAAGAGTGCCTGGTGGAAAACTCGCCGCCGTCATCCCGCTGTCGGGGCCTTGGCTTGGCGGCTGGACCCAAAAGGGCCCTTCGCATGGCCGTTGGCCGCGCTGTCCGGCATGATGTCCCGCGGGGGAAGCCGCCATGCTGGGCCCGTCCATGTCCGCCTCGTGCCCGCCCCCTAGCCAGTCTGGGGCCTGGGCCCCAGGGCGGCAGGACCCCGGGAGGCATCCTGCCCGATGGCCTTGGACCCGTCCGCGACGCATTTCCCCGGCCTGCCTCGGTCCCGCGGGCCACTGCCTTTAGGCGGGGTCGGCCGGCGGGGGCGGTTCTCCCCGGCCTCGGCGGCCAGGGCCGAATTCTGGGGCTGGGCGGGCCGGGCGCGTCAGCAGCAGCCGCTGCAGCCGCCGCAGTCGGAATCGACGGCCGGCAGGATCTTCTCCGGATCGACCACGAAGCCGGAATCCCGGCCGTCGTCCTTGAAATCTATCTTGACGGCCCCGGTGACGTCCTGGAGCCTTTTGTTGATGCAGTAGACTATGTCCCCGATTGACACCGAGAAGTCGCCCTCGTTGGGCTCGTCGACGGTCAGGGAGAGCTGGCCCTCGCCGCCGCAGCCGGCTGAGGGGAAGAACACGCGCACGTTGCGGGTGGCCTTGTTGTCGGTCAGGAACTTGTCTAGACGCTGTTGGGCGTCGGCGGTAATGGTTATCATCCGATGCTCCTTGGGGCCGGGGGGTGGCCTTCCGACTATGGCCCTTCTCCAAACATAAGGCCTGGCGCCGGCGGCGTCAAGGGGCCAGGCCAACAAAAAAGGCGTCCGGTGAGGGAGGGGCGGATCAGGCCAGCCTGGCCAGGGCGGCCAGGGCGGCCGTCTCCGAGCGTAGCCTGAGGGGGCCGAGGCTGGCCGGGCCGAAGCCGCTGTCGAGGGCCAGGGCCTTCTCCCCGTCGGTCAGCCCGCCCTCGGGGCCGACCAGCAGGCAGGCCGGGGCGGTTGGGCCTGGGGAAAGAGGGGGACCGGAGGGGTCCAGGAGGATCCTCCGGCCCGGGAGCCCGAGTCCCAGAAAGTCCGAAAGGGCGAGGGGAGCGTCAATGGCCATGGGCCGGGGCCGGCCGCACTGCTTGCGGGCCTCCTCGGCCAGGCGGTCCCAGCGTCGTCTCTTGGCCTCCCCAAGGGCCGATGGGTTGGAGCGCAGGGTGACCAGGGGCGTCAGGCGGGCGGCACCCAGCTCGGCCGCCTTTTCCACGGCCCAGTCGAAGCGGGGCGCCCTGATGAGGGCCAGGGCCAGGACGGGCCCCTCGCCGGCGGTGGCCTCCGGGGACTCGAAGGGGGACGAGAGCCTCACCGTCAGGGCGGGCCCGGCCTCCTCCACCAGGCCCCTGGCCAGGCCCCAGGGGCCGGCCAGCTCGACGGCCTGGCCTTTCTTGAGCCTCAGCACCCGACAGGCGTGGCGGCTTTGGGCCCGGTCCAGCCCGACCGTCTCCCCGGGGCCAGGGGCGGGGCCCTGGCCGGAAAGGGAGAAGCGGGGGAGCCTCAACGGCCCTTTCCCCCAGGACCCAAGGGGACTTCCGCCCGGGGCTCGCCGGCCGCCTCCGGGGCCTGGCCGTCCTGGGGCTCCCGCCACAGGGACCCCTGGTCCTCGGGGACGATCTCCCTTTCCGCGGCCGGGGCCACCTGGAGGCCCCTTGCCAGGGACAGGGCCGACCACTCGGCCTGGCCCAGGTGGCTCTCCAGGGCGAATCCGTGGGCGGCGAAGGCCTTGGTGACCGCCTCGGCCTGGTCGGACAGGATGCCCGAGAGGATCAGGCGGCCGGGCAGGCCGGATCTGGCGGCCATGTCCCCGGAGAGCCCGACCAGGGCGTTGCGGGTGATGTTGGCCATGATGAGGTCGAATTCGCCCTCCACGTCGGAGAGCCGGCAGATCTCGGGGGCCAGGCGGCCGCCCAGGCCGTTGAGGGCGACGTTGGCGGATATGGCGAAGAGGGTCTCGGGGTCGTCGTCGATGGCCCTCACCCGGGCCTTGGGGAGCAGGAGGGCGGCGGAGAGGGCCAGGATGCCGCTCCCGGCGCCGAGATCCAGGACCCGGTTGAAGAAAAGCCCCCGCTCCACCAGCCGGCACAGGAGGGCAAGGCACAGGAAGGTCGTCGGGTGGTGGCCGCTGCCGAAGGCCGAGCCTGGGTCAAGCCTCAGGACCGCGGCCACCGGTGGGAGCGGGAGGGCGTCCTCCCACCAGCTGGGGCTCACGGCCAGGCTGGGCGAGACCACTATGGGGGCGAGATCCTTCTTCCAGCTCTCGCCGAAGTCCTCGCCGGCCCTCAGCTCCAGGGACAGGCAGAAGTCCGTCAGGGGAAGCGCCAGGGCCCCTGACATGCGGCCCAGGGCCTCTGGCAGCTCGGCCATCAGGCGCATCTCCTCGCCCTTGGCGAATCCGGCCTTGAAGACCAGTCGGCCCCGGCCGTCGGGGTAGTCTTCCCATACCCCCCCGGCCCCGGCGGAGAAGAGGGCGGCGGAGGCCGCCTCGCCGGCCACGGGGGGGCAGGCCAGGGTGGCCAGGAGCCAGTCCTCCATGGCTACAGCCCCAGGAAGGCCTGGGCGGCCAGGCCTGAGATCTGGGCGATCTCGGCTGGGTCAAGCCCAGTGGCCTCGAGGAATTTCACGTAGCGGGCGGTCTTGAGGAGGGGAAAGTCGGTCCCCAGGAGGAAGCTCCCGGCCCCCAGGAGGTCCACCCCCAGCCTGAGGGCGCGCGGCTCGAAGATGAAGGGCATGGCCGCCGTGTCGAAGCGGACAAGATCCAGGAATTCCCGCACTTCCTTCCTGAGGCAGGCCAGGAGGGGCAGTCCGCCGCCGAAGTGGGCCAGGATGAGCCTGGTGCCCTGGGAGCGCCTGACCAGCTCCATGATCTGGCCTATCTCCATGGGCGCCTTGCCTGGGTACTTGTGGCCGATGGGCTCGTTCACGTGGACCAGCATGGGGGCGTCGCGGCCGCGGCAGAGCCCGGCCAGGGCCTCCAGGCTGTCCAGCGTCGGCCCGGTAAGGCCCTCGTCGTAGACGCACAGTTCCCCCAGGCCGAAGCCGCCGGCCGCGAGGAAGGCCTCCGAGTGCCTCAGGGCCCAGGGGGCGCGCTGGTCGAAGGCGGCCAGGGGGTAGAGCCGGCCGGGGTAGCGGGCGCACTCCTCCAGGATCCAGTCGTTGTGGCGCTTGGCGTTGTCCTCGATGGTGAAGGGGAAGCCCATGACCAGGGCCTTGTCGACCCCGGCCAGGTCCAGTTCCCTCAAGAGCTCCTGGGTCGTCACCAGCCTGGCGGCCGGGTCGCCGTACAGGGTGGACAGCCCTGGCTCGCCGGAAAGGAAGGGGCCTCGGTCGGCCGCCAGGCCCGGGGAGCTCAGGTGGACGTGGACGTCAACGAGCATGGCTTGCTCCATCCTGGCCGGTGGCCGGCCGGGCAGGGAAGGTGGCCGGTCCTACTCGACCACGGCCAGAAGGGTCTCGGCCTCGACCGGGTCGCCCTCCTTGACCTTGAGCGAGGCCAGCCGGCCTTTCTGGGGGGCGGTCACGGGGATCTCCATCTTCATGGCCTCCATGATCAGGATCTCCTGGTCCTCGGCCACCGGGTCCCCCTCGCCTGCCAAAATCTTCCAGATATTGCCGCTCATGGGAGCCAAAATATCGGCCATCTCTATTTCTCCAGTGCTGGGTCGTTCGCTTTTGGCCCAAGACGCCCGTCCAGTCGCGGCGGCCACATGGGGGATGTAGCCTTCCCCGCGCCCGTCTAGGACGACTTCGTGCTTCGGCAAGGTGATTCTAACCGAGTCGATTTCTTAAATCAACCACCGGACAAGCCTGGAGGCCAGCCCGGGGCGGGTCCCTGGCGGTGCCGGCGGAAAGGTAATGCCAAGATTTTGTTTATATAATCAGGATGTTTAAAAGATATGGTAAACTATGCGTGGCGGCCTTCCTGCCGCCTCCCGCCCTGTCCGGGCCAGGCCCGCGGGCGCCAACCTTCCCGCCGACCATGCATCCCGCATTTTCTGGCCTTTCGCCTTCGACCGGCCCCGGCTCCCGGTCCCTGGATATAGTGACAACTTATGGCAAGCTTAGACATGAACGGTGATGGCCGCCCGATCGGGCCCGATCCGGGGGACCTCGGCGAGGCCTTTCTGGCGCGCCGGCGCAAGCTGATCCTCTGGACCGCCATCACCTCAAACATATTGGGCAACTCCGGACTCATCGGCCTCAACGTGGCCTTGCCGGTCATCCAGCGGGAGATGGGCCTGGGGGCGGTCCAGGTCAGCTGGCTGGCCCTGTCCACGCTCCTGGCCATGGCCATGGCCTCGGCCCCCGTGGCCAGGCTCTCGGATCTCGTCGGCCGCCACCGGATCACGGTCATCGGCCTGTGGGTGACCATCGTTACCTCGCTCCTGGGCGCCCTCTCGACCTCGTACGCGACCCTCGTGATCAGCCGGGCCTTCTGCGGCCTGGGCCTGGTCAGCTTCTTCACCACGATTACCACCATGGTCACCGCCGAGTACCCGCCCCGGGAACGGGGGCGGGTGCTCGGCCTTACCATATCCTCCGTCTACGTGGGCCTCTCCGTGGGGCCACTCCTGGTGGGCTTCCTGGTCCAGTACCTGGGCTGGCGGAGCCTTTTCTGGTACACCGTCTTCGGCATGATCCCGCCCCTGGTCCTGATAAAGATGGTCTCCCCGGACAGCCCGCCCACCCCGGACGAGAGGCTGGACTGGGTGGGGGCGATCCTCTGGATCCTGGGCCTGGGGCTGGGCTTCACGGGCCTGGCCAGCCTGGGCCGGGGCTTCGCCGTGCCGGCCCTAGCCGGGGGCCTGGTCCTGGTGGCCCTCTTCTTCCTGAGGTCCCTGGGTTCCGGGAACCCCATTCTGGACATGCGCCTCTTCTTCGACAGCCGGCGCTTCTCCTTCTCCAGCCTCGCGGCCTACATCAGCTACCTCTCGTCCTTCAGCATCACCTTCCTGATGAGCCTCTACCTGCAGTACACCAAGGGCCTCAGCCCGTCCCATGCCGGGATCTACCTGATGGCCCAGCCGGTGGTCCAGGCCGCCCTGACGCCCCTCTCAGGGAAGCTCTCGGACCGCATGGAGCCCAGCCGGCTGGCCTCGGGCGGCCTCTTCGCCATCCTGGCGGCCATCCTCGTCTTCGCCCTGATGCTGGGCGAGGCGACCCCGGACGCCATCCTCATAGCCACCATGGCCCTTACCGGGGCCGGCTTCGCCTTCTTCTCGGCCCCCAACTCCAACTCCATGATGAGCTCAGTGCCGCCCATGCGGCTGGGCCAGGCCTCTGGGGTCATAACCGTGACCAGGCTCTGCGGCCAGATATCCAGCATGGCCCTGACCACCCTGGTCTTCGGCCTGGTCATAGGCGAGGGGGCCATAACGCCGGAGAAGTACCCGGCCTTCCTCTCGGCCAGCCGCGCCTGCTTCTGGATCTTCGCCCCCATCTGCCTGACCGGCATCCTCGCCTCCCTGGCCTGCCGGACCGGACCCAAGCGGGATTGAGATGACGAGGGTCCTTTTCCTGGGAGACGTCTTCGCCGGCACCGGGCGCCTCCTGGTATCCAGGAGGCTCCCTGGCCTCATGGCCGACGAGGGCCTGGACCTGGCCCTGGCCAACGCCGAGAACGCGGCCGGTGGCGTGGGGTTGACCCCTGGCTGCGCCAGGGAGCTCCTCGACGCCGGCCTAGACGGCCTCTCCGGGGGCAACCACACCTTCCGGCACCAGGAGGTCGTCCCCCTCCTGGAGGCCGATCCCAGGGTCATCAGGCCGGCCAACCTCCCCGAGCCCTGCCCCGGCCGGGGCTTCACCATCCTGGAGGCCCGCGACGGCCGCAAGGTCGGCTTCGGCAACCTCATGGGCCGGGTCTACAACAACCAGCCCCTGGACTGCCCTTTTCGGCGGGCCGAGACCCTGATTGGGGAGATGAGGGAGGCCGGGGCCCTCGTCACCATCATCGACTTCCACGCCGAGACCACCAGCGAGAAGATTTCCCTGGCCCACTTCCTGGACGGGAGGCTGGGGGCCCTTCTGGGCACCCACACCCACGTCCAGACCAGCGACGCCAGGATCCTCCCCAACGGGCTGGCCTTCCTGACCGACGCCGGCATGACCGGACCCCACGGGTCGGTCATCGGCATGCGTCCCGCCGAGGTCATCTCCTCCTTCCTCACCGGCCGTCTCCACCGCTTCAAGGCATCCAAGGACGACCCCTGCCTGGAGGGGGCCATCGTCGACTTCGATGGGCAGGGCGCCGCCACCTCCATCAGGACCGTGAGCCTCAGGGGTCTCCCCGAGTGACGGGCCAGGCCCGTTTACGTCGGCCGGACGTCTCAATATCGTATTTTACGCAAGTTTCTCTGACAACATTATCTCTATCCAAGGCCATAAAATATAGTCATACTTTTAATTATACTTATATGAATTTAGACTCCTATATTTATTTGAACATGTACTTGTAGATTGATGTTTTTGATTCGTGGCCTGGTATTGGCCTGGCGGGGACATGGGCAGGCAAACCCACCGGCAAATTAGCCGATTTTCCCCAAAAAAAGCCAATATCGCTAATTATACATTCACGTCTACACACATATACATTTTTGCTTATTGATATCCCCGCCCTGGGCCTTCTACGGGCCCCGGGCGGCTCGTCTTTTGTTCTGGACATCTTATTGTCCTTATTGCCATATAAGCGACGTAAAAATGTTATTTTGTTAAATAAGTCTCCAATAATGTTATCTGGCAGTTTAGGCAAACTGGAGCCGGCCCCAGGAAAAGTATGCGCAAAAAAAATTCTTTGCCGCCGTTTCCTGGGCCTCGCGGGCAAGCTAAACGCGGCTCCAAAAACCCTTAACCTGTTTTTAGGAATCTTAAAGACGAGACCACCATCACAGGGCAACACCGTGGACACACTAATAAAAATTGCCGCCAAAAAGCCATCGCCCTGGCCCATTCATGGTAGCCGTAACTTTACGCAGTGCAGATAAAATAGTCTCATTTTATACCATTTATGCAAATTGATAGCGCCAGAAGTTGGCTTCGTTATTGGCTTTCCCTGATATCTGGGTGACGAAAAAGCTTGCCTTGACTATCAGCTTATGCTAAAAAAAAGTGTCTTCCTCGAGTCAGGCCCGCCGGGCCTGTTGAGGCCCCGGTCTTCCGCGCTTGGGGGGCCGGGCCGCCGGAGGACTCTAGCGCTGACCATGAGGGCCGCCCGCCCTGGTCCTATTCCCGACGACCAAGACCCCGGCACAGCCCGGAGCGTCCGTCTCCTGGAGGGCTACCATGAAGCATTTTCTGACCGTCCTGGTAAGCTTGGCCTTGCTGATTCCGTCCGCAGTCCTCATGGCCGATCCCCCGGGCCCCCCGGGCCCCGGCTCCCAGCGCCCCGGCCACCGGCCTCCCGGCCCTCCGGGCGGCGGCCCCGGCCTCCAGCCCACCGCCGAGGGGACCGCCAGCCTGGGGGCAGGCCGGCAGACGCTCAGCCACACCGAGCGGCTCAGGAACCTGAGACCCTTCGTCCCCCTTGGGCTCGGCACCTACACCCCCCAGCGGAGGTCCATCGACAACCTGGCCGCCTATAGCCGCCCGGGGTACTATGCCCCCTACAGCTACTTCGGCGACGCCCGCCGCCCCGCCCAGGGCCGGGGCGGCGTCCTCCGTGCCGACTATCCCTCGGGCGACGGCCTCCGTCTCGGTTATGTCTCGGGCGGCGGCTGGTATGGCCGCCTGTCCTACGGCTACCAGGGGGACTACAGCCCCAGGAGGTCCCGGAACTGGCGCTTCCTTGACACGGGCGGCTTCGTGGATAACTACTACGGGACCGACTACCGCCAGAGGCTCTACTACGACCGGCTCGACCAGGAGAGCTTCCCCGCCGTCCTGGCCGATCTGTCAGAGGGCGTCTTCGGGGCCCTCATGGTCTGGCCGGAACAGCCGGGGATAGTGGCCCATTCGGCCGCCCTGGAGAAGTTCTTCGCCCACCTCGACCTCCGGATCAGGGCCAGGCTGCGCTACGCCGAGGGCGTCTCCACTGAGAGGCGGCTGAACATGGCCAGGGAGATGGTCCGCGAGGCCCTGAGGCCCCTGGTCGACAGCGTCACCGTCGAGGGCGGCGAGTACCATGTCCGCTTCAGGATGCCCGATGGCCGTCCCAGCCCCTGGGTCATGGTCCCGGTCGTCTTCGGGGCCATCGACGGGGCGGGCCTTGGGATGGGCCTGGGCAGGACCCAGGATGGCTACCAGTACACGAATTCCTTCTTTGAGGGCTTCCACGGCACCGGGGCCTTCGAGCCGGCCGGTCCCTTCTTCTACCCAGACCCAGAGCGGGGCGCCTCCCTGGAGGACCAGGCCCCGGCCTACGACACGGCCTCCCTCTACTGGAGGGAAAGATAGCCCTTTCGGGCGCTCCAGCCGAGACTCGTTTCCGGCCAGGCTTTCGCGGGAGAGCCTGGCCGGCTCCTTTTCTGGGCCTTGGCTTGAAGTGCCCGAATGGCCTAACATGGGTCCGGCACCTCGGTGGCGGGATTGAGGGGTGAGGACGCCTCCTTGCTCGGCACTCGAACGTCATCCAGCTGGCAACATGGCCGGCAATTTCCATGGTGGCCGCGAAAAAGGCCATGTTGTGGATAGCTTCCAGCCATATGGCCAAACTGGCGTGATCGCCCCGCGACCATGTGATGGTGGTCGTGCCTGACGGCAGGGCCATGGCGCCAAGAATCAGCAAGGTGAAACATGGCTGACGGCACACCCCGCTGGCTATATCGATTCAAAAACCATAAGCGTGCTTTCGTCTTGCTGCGCGAGGCCATTGAGGCGGAAAAGGAATTGACCCAACTGGAAAAGGAAGGCTGCATCCAACGTTTTGGATATGCCTTTGAACTGGGCTGGAAAGCCATGAGGGATTATCTGTAAGGCGAAGGCGTGTCGCTGCCCGTCATCACCCCGGCCACGGTCATCAGGGCGGCTTTCGAAGCCAGGATGATCCAGGACGGCCAGGTGTGGGTGGATGCTATGGACGCCCGCAACGGAATGTCCCACTCCTATGATTTTCCCAGATTTGAACGGGTGATCGCCGATATCGCCCAGCATTATTTGGCGGCCCTGGAGGCTCTATATGAGTTTTTCCTGGAAAAGGAGGCCGAACATGGTGGCTGACCATGGCTTGGCCACTGCCCAGCTTGGCAGCGTCAAGGCGATTCTGGCCCCTTTTGCGGCCAGCCTTTACCAGGTGGTTCTGTTCGGTTCCGCGCGCCTTGGGCGCCCATCGTCCTTATTCCGACATCGATCTGGCCCTGTATGGCCAGGTGGAGGGGAAAGAGGTGGCGCGTCTCCATACTTCGTTCATGGAAAGCAGCCTCCCGCTTGGAGAGGACGTCATGAGTTACCAGACACTTGTCTCAGCCCCGCTGAGGCAACGCATTGACCAGGCTGGCGTGACTTTGTTCAAAAAAGAAGATTCTGATGGCAGAAAGCCTCGAGAGGCCAGAATAACGATCATGGTCCACGTATGATATGCTGATCATAATCATGGCCATGGCCCGCAAATATGACCTTGCGATATAATTGATGTCATATGCAATGATTGACATGAGCGTGTTGAGTTATATCGCTTGGCCAACATATGGCTGGGAACCATCCTGCGAAAAAAAACGCAGTGGATCTGCAGGGCGGGCACCCGAAAGGTCGTCCCCCCACTTTCTTGATTGGTTTCTTGGATGGAATGTCAGTTGAAATTATCGCCCATGCTTCCAATGGCCATCTTCCTATGCTGGCGGACCAGCTGATTGGCCAGATTTCACGGCGACAGGTATGAAGAGATGGCAGCGTGGCATGGCAAATATGGCAGGTATCGGGTATGCATGTGATGATGAAGGCAGCTCACGAGCCGCGCTGCGGGTCAACGCGCCGTGGTTCGAGGAAAGGAAACGATGGGCGCTAGTGTCCTGTCAGGCGGCTAATCGTGCCTTGCAAGCTCCCATTCTGGCCTCTAAGCCTGTAATTCACGCTGTGCTAACCCATAGACTCATAATTAGAGGCTGACACGATACTGGCCCTTCTTGGGGCCCAGCCAGCGCCGCCCCCCCTTCGCTGGAAGGGGGGCGGCGCTGGCTGGGCCTCTTTCATAAAAACGGTCCTGGACAGCGGCATCCTGGCGCGGGCAGGGCCGTGTCGGCCAGAGACGGTTTGAACACGCGCGCGTCAGTCCCGCCTCGCGGATCCCTTGGGACGGAAGAGGCCCGTCGTCTGGCCAGACGCCTGGAAGTCCGTTACGCCCGGAAACATGGGAGCCGGCCGGACATGGCCGAAATGGGGCCAGGCGTTCCCAAGGCCAGCGCCTGGGCGTCGGGTTGGGGACATGGGCGCGCCCGGACGTGAGGAACGCGCCTGGCAGGGCGACAGGGGCAATCGCTTCCCTCGCGCAAACGGCGGTCCACGCAGGATGCCCCAGGGGCAAATTGGGGCGTCTTTATCCGGCATTCTGGGGAAAAACAAGGCGCTAGGGCAGGTCCTTGGCCAGCGGGGCGCTGAGACGGAAGACGGCCGGGGGGCCCAGGAGGGACAGCTCGCCCAGGTAGGGGGCCAGGAGGGTCCGGGCCAGGCTGAGCCCCAGGCCGGTGCCGCCCTGGTGCTTGCGGCTGGTGTGGAAGGGGCTGAAGATTTTCTCCTCGTCGCCTGGCCTGATGCCCGGGCCATCGTCCTGGACGGTCAAGAGTCCCAGGCCGCCCTCGGAGGAAAGGGCTATCTCGGCCTCGTTGGCCCCGTTCTCGCGGCTGTTGTCTAGGAGGTTCAGGAGGACAGTCTCCAGGACGTCGCGGTCGATGGCCAGGTCCAGGCTGTCGGGGCCGGGCAGGAGGCGGACGGAGAAGCCCTGGTGGAGGGAGGAGAGCCGCCCCGAGAGGGCCAGGACCAGGCCCCTGGCCTCGGTCCTTTCCCCGCCCGTTGGCCTGATGGCCTCGGCCCTGGCCAGGGCCAGGAGCCGGCCGACCAGGCGCTCGAGGCGGTCGAGGTCCTGGCGGATGTTGTCGGCGAACTTCTGGAAGGTCACGGGCGCCATGTCCTGGCCGTGCTCGCCGATGAGCTCCATGGCCCCCTTTATGGCCGCCAGGGGCGTCTTGAACTCGTGGGAGACCCCGGAGGCGAAGGCCTTGAGGTAGTCGGAGCGTCTGGTCAGCCGCTCGGCCATGTCGCTGACGCTGGCCCTGAGCTCGGCCACCTCACGGACGACGACCAGATCGCCCTTGCCCCTCTGCCCCACGGCCTGGCCTGGATCGTCGGCCGCCAGGCCGGCCTCGCGGGCCAGCCTCTTGACCGGGCCTATGATCAGAAGCGAGGCCAGGAGGCTGACGAAGACCATGAGCGCCAGGATCAGGGCACCGGCCAGCGTGAGATTCCAGCGCTCCTGGTAGAGGGCCTTGGCCAGTTCCCTGGGGGTCCTGGAGAGGCAGACGACGCCGGCCAGCCTTCGGCCGTTGAAGACCGGCATGGCCACGAATACCCGGTAGGGGGTGTCCCGGCTGGCCGAGGCCAGGCTGGTGGACCCGGAGACCGTCCTGGCCCTGAGGAGGCTCGAGTAGTGCCCCTCCAGGGCCTGGGCCACCTCGGGGTTCCGCTCCATGGAGAGGCCCTGGCCCCGCCCAGGGCTGACCATCAGGCCGTGAAAGTCCAGGATGACCGCGGTCGAGAGGGTGGTCAGGGCGGCCTCCTGGATGACCGGGGCCAGGCTCCTGGCCGCCGTGAGGGCCGTATGGTCCGGCTGCCGGCTGGAGGCGGAGGGGGCGAAGGGGTCGCCGTGGATGGGAGAGCTGGAGCGGTCAAGGAGGGTGGGGACAATCCTCAGATCCGACTCGGACCCGAATGGGCTGGTCCAGTGGGCCAGGCCGTAGCCTGGACCGCCGATGGCGACCACCTCGCGGCGGAACATGGCCGCCAGGATGGCCGCCTGGCTGATCAGCTCGCTTTCCGTCTGGCGGACGAGCTCGTTCTCGTAAATCCTGAACAGGTAAAGGCCGGAGATGGGGATGGCCAGGATGACCAGGTTGACCAGGAGAAGCAGCAGGCGCAGGCTTGGATGCCCGTGGCCCATGGTCTTTGGCCTGGGCATGTCACCTTGGGCCCATGATGGCCTCGACGAAGGCCTCCGGCTCGAAGGGACGCAGGTCCTCGAAGGTCTCGCCGATCCCTATGTATTTTATCGGGAGCCTCTCCTCGTTGATTATGGAGACGATGACCCCCCCCTTGGAGGTGCCGTCGAGCTTGGTGACTATGAGCGAGTCGACGCCGATGGACTCGTTGAAGATCTTGGCCTGGCTGGCCGCGTTCTGGCCCGTGTTGGCGTCCAGGACCAGGATGGTCTCGTGCGGGGCGCCGTCGATGGCCTTGGCGGCCACCCTCCGGATCTTCTTGAGCTCGTCCATGAGGTTGGTCTTGGTGTGCAGCCTCCCTGCCGTGTCGATGAGGACGACGTCCGCGCCCCTGGCCTTGGCCGCCGTGAGCGCGTCGAAGACCACGGCCGAGGCGTCGGCCCCCGTGGGCTGGGAGATTATGGGCACACCGAGCCTCTGGGCCCAGATGGACAGCTGTTCCACCGCAGCCGCCCGGAAGGTGTCCCCGGCGGCCAGGATGACCTTCCGGCCCTCGTTCTGGTGGATGCGGGCCAGCTTGGCGATGGTGGTCGTCTTGCCCACCCCGTTGACCCCGACCACCAGGGTGACGAAGGGCTTGGCGTCAACGGGGGGCATGGCCTGAGCCATGACCATCTCGGAGATGCGGGTCCTTATGGACGCCTTCAGGGCCTCCACGTCATTGAGTTCCTTTCTGGCCACCTGGCCCCTTATCTTGCTCAGGATGTCGGTGCTGGTCTTGACGCCAAGATCGGAGGTGATGAGAATCTCCTCCAGCTCGTCCAAGACGTCGTCGTCGATTGTCCTGGTGGCCGAGAGGACGGTCTCCAGCCGGCCGGCCAGCTTGTCCCTGGTCGAGGCCAGCTTCTGCTTGAGGCGCCCGAACCAGCCCACCTTCCTCTCTGGGGCCTCGCCCTTCTCGTCCAGGGCGTCCCCTGGGGGCGTCTCTCCGGACTGGCCCGTGGCGGCCGGCAAGTCTGGCCCTGCGCCTGACGCCAGCGCGGTCCCGGGCAAGTCAGGGGGCTGGTCCCCGGCAGGGCCGGTTTCCACTGGGGACTCGCCGGCCTGGGCCGGATCCTCGCCCTGGGAGGCTGCTGCCGGCAATGGGTCCCCGGCCTTCGCCTCGCCTGTCCCGGCCGGGGCGTCTTCCGGCGGCCCGGGGGAAAACTTTTCCCTCAGGCGTCCAAACCAGCCTTTCCTCTTTTCAGCCTCAGGGCCGGAGGGGGGGGCGTCTTCCCCGCCGGCCTCCTCCGCCGCGGGCATGGGGCCATCCTGGGGCGGGGCAGGGGAGGCCCCGTCGCCTGGGACATCGGGGGACGCCTGGGGCTCCTCCTGGATGGCTTCCCCGGCCTGGGGCCCTTCATGCCCAGGTGCCTGGGCCTGCTCGGAATCCTGTGGGTCTCTCTTTTTCCGGCTGAAAAAATCAAGCATTGGACAAATCCTCGGCCTCGGAAAGATTCACGCTGACCAGCCTGGACACCCCGGGCGTCTCCATGGTCACGCCGTAAAGGGAGTCGGCGATCTGCATGGTCCGTTTGTTGTGGGTGACCATGATGATCTGGGAGGCTCCGGAGAGATTCCTGAGGAGCCTGTTGAATCTGTCTATGTTGGCCTCGTCCAGGGGGGCGTCGGCCTCGTCCAAGAGGCAGAACGGGCTGGGCTTTATCAGGTACAGGGCGAAGATGAGGCACAGAGAGGTGAGCGTCTTCTCGCCCCCGGAGAGGGATCTCATGACCATTATCTTCTTGCCCGGGGGATGGACGTGTATCTCCACCCCGCTATCCAGGGGATCCGACTCGTCGGTCAGGGTGAGCCAGCCGTCGCCCCCCTCGAACAGGACGGGGAAGATTTCCCTGAACTTCTGGCTGGCCAGGTCGAAGGTCCGGCTGAAACGCTCCCTGCAGGTCTGGTTTATGCGCGTTATGCCGTTCCTCAGGTCGGCTATGGCCCCGGTCAGGTCGTCGTGCTGGGTCTTGTGGAAGGCGTGGCTTTTGGAAAGCTCGGCCTCCTCCCTGATGGCCTCCAGGTTGACCTCGCCCAGGGCGGCCAGCTTTTCCCTCAGGCCAAGGATGGTGGCCTCGGCCGTCTCCGGAAGCTCCCTCGCGGCCAGCTCGTTGGGGTCCAGGACCTCGGGCGGGGCCAGGGCCATCTCGCCTTCCGGCTCCTCCCCATCGGTCTGGCCGGAATGGTCCGGCCCTGGATCTTCCACCTCTCGGGCCCCGTCGCCGACCGGCGGCGTCCCGGGGGCCTCGTCCGTGGCTGCCTCTTCCGCGTCCCCGTCATCCTGGTCCCCGTCATGGGCGCCCAGGTCGTCCGTCCAGGCACCGCCATCGGTCCCGCCGTCTTCACCTGGGCCGGGGCGGACGCCGGTCCAGGGGCCTTCCCCGGGGCCTGGCCCCACCGTGGCGGGGGCATTGGGATCGATGAACACGACCCGCCAGTCCCTCAGCAGGTTGCCGGTGATTTTTTCCAGTCCGTAGCCGGCCTCCAGGAGTTCCCTGTCAACCTCGCCAAGGCCCGAGGCCGCCTCTTCCCTGGCCTTGCGGCTTTTCTTGGCTTCCTCCTCCATCCCCAGGAGCTCGGCCCTGTTCTCGTCCAGCCTCTGGCGGATGAGCCTTAGCCTCTCCTCGGCCTGGGCCAGGCTCTCGGGCCCGCCGCCGACGGCTTGCCTCAGCTCGTCGATTTTCCCGGCCAGGGCCTCCTGGGTCTCCAGGAGCTCCCCGGCCAGGGCCTCCAGGGCCGTCCGGCGGTTCTCCAGGTTGTCGATCCAGTCGGAGACCCTGGCCATTTCCCGCCTGGTGCCCTCCAGCCGCTCGGAGATGGCGTCGGCCCTGGAGGAGGCCGCCTGCCCCTGCTCCCTGAGTTCCTCCAGGTCCCCGTTCCGGCCCTCGGCCTCCTGGACGGCCTGTTGGAAGGCTTCCTCCAGCTGTCCCGCCTGGCCGGCGAGGGCCTCGCGCTCGCTGGCCGCGGCTTCCCTTTTCTCCTCGCAGGCGGCCATCTCCGACTCGTTGCGGGCTATCTCGCCGGAGAGGGAGTCCCGGCGGATGGCCAGGCCCTTGACCTCAGAGGCGGCGACCATGATCTTGGAGGAGGCGTCGTTGAGGTCGGCGTTCAGGGCGGACAGGCGGTTGTTGGCCGTGGACAGGGCCTCCTGGGCCAGCGAGAGGGTGCCCCTTTTGGCCGCCACCTCGTCGTTTAGCCGACTGGCGGCGTCCTCTGCCGACTGGAGCTGGGCGGAGACCCCCTCCAGCTCCTTGAGCCTGGCCAGTAGCCCCATCTGCCCCTTTTCCCCGGCCTTGGCCGGCTTTTGGGCTCCCTTGGGCCCGGAGGCGGCCTCGGCGGGCGGCCCCCCGCCGGCCATGAGGGTTGGGCCCAGGAAGTCGCCTTCCAGGGTAAGGAAGCTGCTGGGGCTGTCGAGCATGTCGGGGGAAAGGCACGGGCGGGGCTCGATGCGCCCCAGGAGGGCCTCGGAGAGCCCCTGGCCTCGGAGGCCCTCGCCGGAGACGAAGCCGCAGCGGCCCAGGCCCTTTTTCCGGGCCAGCCTCAGGGCCTCCAGGCCGGCCCGGCGGTCGGTGACCAGGATCCAGCCCAGCTTGTCGCCCAGGGCCGCCTCGGCCGCCTCCTCGTACCCGTCGGGCACCTCGAAGGACTCGGCCACCGGGCCGATCAGGCCCCTGGCATCCGGGTCCTTCAGGAGGGCCACGGCCCCGTCTGGATACCAGCCGAAGCCGCTGTCCCGGAGGTTCTCGAGGGTGTCCAGCCTGGAGGAGAGGGAGGCCACGGTCTTCTCGGCCTCCCCCAGGAGCCGGACTTGGGCCTCGACCTCCAGCCTGGCCAGGTCGCGCTCCTCGAGGAAACGCTCGGCTTCCTCCCTCATGCCGGCCAGATCCTCCTCGATCATGGCCTTGAAGCGCTCGCGGGAGGCCAGTCGTTCCCTGGCCTCGGCCAGGGTCAGGTCGGCCTGGTTGCTTTCCAGCCCCAGGGCGCGGTGGCGGCCCTTGAGGTGCTCGGCCAGGCTCTCGGCCCCGGCCAGGGTCTCGCCAAGGCGGCCCAGGAGGTCCCTGGCCTTCTCGAGCCGGGCCCCGGCCTGGCCGCGCCTCTCGGCCAGGAGGTCGCACTGGGACTTGACCACCCGCCACTTCTCCCTGAGCTCCTGGCGCTCGGCCTCGGCCTCGCGGCTTTCCCTGGTCTGGTCCCCGACGGCCTTTTCCAGGCGCTCCAGGTCCGTCTGGTGGCGCCCGTATTCGTCGTCGAGACCGGCCAGGTCGTCCAGGGCCGACTCGCGGCGTCCCGAGGCTGACTCCAGGTCAGCCTCGAGGTGGCCAATCTCCATGTTCATATGGTCCAGGCCGGCCTTCTGCTGGTGGAAGGCTCCCAGCTCGGCCTCCAGCAGCTGGCCCTGCTCGGCCTCGGTGAGCCTGAGGGCGTCGACGGCCAGCTCGATCCGGGAATTGTCGGCCTCCATGAGGGCCAGGGCCTCCCTCATCCCGGCGGCCCTGGCCCGGAGGCCGGAAATGCCGTCGCCGTACTCCAGGAAGCGCTTGGCCGAGAGCACGAGCTCGAGCTCCCTGAGCTCGGTCCTCAGGGACTGCCAGCGGGCCGCCTTGGCCGCCGCCCTGGTGACGGACGAGAGGCGCCTCGCGGTCTCCGAGAGGAGCGTGGCCACCGTGGCCAGGTTCTGCTCGGCCTGCTCCAGTCGGCGCTCCGACTCCTTCTTCTGTTCCTTGAAGCGGGTGATGCCGGCTGCCTCGTCGATCAGGAGGCGCCTCTCCTCGGGCGGGGCGTCCACCAGGCGGCCGACCTTCTCCTGCTCGATGATGTTGTAGGCCCTGGTGCCCATGCCGGCCTCGATGAAGAAGCGGACCAGGTCCTTGAGCCGGCTGGGGATCCTGTTGACCAGGTACTCGCTGTCGCCCCCCCGGTAGAGGCGCCTGGTGACGGATATCTCGGCCTGGCCCTTGGCCTGATCCAGCTCCCTGGCCATGGTGAGGGTGACCTCGGCCACCGAGGCCTGCGAGCGGCCCAGTGAGCCGTTGAAGAGCAGGTCCTCCATGTTGCGGGTCCTGAGGAGCCGGGGGCTCTGCTCGCCCATGACCCAGCGGATGGCGTCAATGATGTTGCTCTTGCCGCAGCCGTTGGGCCCGACAACGGCGCTTATGCCGGGGCTGAAGGCCACGGCCGTCCGCTCGGTGAAGGACTTGAAGCCCACTATTTCCAGTCTTTTCAGGAACATGGGAACGCCGCAATCGCCGATCCGGGCTGAGGGGAGGATAAAGAATGGGGGCCATGGGGCCTCTGGCCCCCTGACCCCTCCTCCATGGTCGGGACGGCTGGATTCGCCTGCCAGGGGCTAAAGCCGCTTGCCGACGAGACAGGACAAGACGCTTTGGCCCGGGCCAGGCCCCCTTGCCCCAAAATCCGGCACGGAGCCCAGAAGGCATTTCTTCTTTGCGGGAGCGAGAAAGGCCCCCTGGCGCGTCTCCGAATGCCAGGGGCCATGATATCCGATTGCGGCCCCGAATGGAAGATTTCCAGGGGAAGGCCGGACGGGTCGGGGAGCTTCGTGATATTCGCGGCAAGGTGCGTTTCCCGCCGCTTTTTGGTCCAGAATTGCCGGGCGTGGCGGTCCATGGGGCCCCTCCAGCGCAAGGCGGCCGGCCACATCTTTATCCACCCAGGCGGTAGAAGCCAAACCGGGCCTTCCCCCGATTGCCCCAGGGCCAGCGCGTCCTCGGCCGCCTCCGGCGGAGGCGGGGCACCCTTGGGCATCTCCGGGAAGATGCGGTCCAAAGGCACTGGCTGGGCTTGTTTGGGGAAGGGCCGTTGGAGGCCTCTGGCAACCGGCGTATGGCCGCTCAGGATGGCCGCCAAGATTCAAGCCATGGCCGGGCAGAAAAACTTCAAAAAATCAACGGCCATTTTGGTCGTTGGCGTGGAGGTCGGCCATTGCCGCACTGGTTCCTCCATAACCTGGGCTGAACTGGGCGTCGTGGCCCCGGCGACGGTAGATAGCAGGCCAAGGGCTACCTGGCGTTCTCCCCGGTATACGGGACGCCGGGAAGGAACCGGGGTGGCCCCAGGCACCAAGGGCCTGAAGGCAAAAAAACGGGCCCCTTGTCGTCAAGGGGCCCGTTGCCTCCGGGTCCGTATTGGAAAGCATGTGAAATTGACAGATGGTCGGGACGACTGGATTTGAACCAGCGGCCCCCTGAACCCCATTCAGGTGCGCTACCAGGCTGCGCCACGTCCCGTCATGTCGCGGGCCCAAGGCCTTGGCTGGAAAAGATGCCGTTTCCAAGCCAGGGTAGTTTACTTTAATGCCGCCCGAAATGCAATAGCCGCTTTTGGGCGGGCGCGGGAACGGCCCCCCTCCGCCAGGGCCACCGGGCGGCAGGGGCCAGTAAGCGGGCTCATTACTTGGCCAGCCTTCTCCGGAAAGAGGAAATCTCCTCCAGGAGCCCGGCCAGGCCCGGCTCGTCCCGGTCGGCTATGAGGTCCCTCAGACGGCCCAGGACCCCCATGAGGTCCCCGATGTAGCCGGAGAGGTTCTCGGAGTTCTCCATGGCAACCTCGACCCACTTGCGCGGCGGCGAGGCCCCCACCCTGGTCGTGTCCCGGAAGCCCGTGCCCACCCAGGAGAGGATGTCAGGGCCGCCGACCTCCAGGGCCGTCCCGGCCAGGGCCGAGGCCGCCACGTAAGGGAGGTGGCTTATCAGGCCGTAGATGCGGTCGTGCTCCGAGGGGGAGACCAGGCGGACCCGGCAGCCCAGAAGCTCGTGTAGGTTCCGGAGGCGGCCCAGGAGTTCCCTCTGCCGGTCCCCGAAGCGTTGGTCAGGGGTCAGGAGGAAGAGACAGCCGCGGACCAGATCGGCCGACGAGTGCCCGAAGCCGGCCACCTCCTTGCCGGCGATGGGGTGGCCGCCGCAAAAGTTGAGGCCCGCCGAGAGGGCCGCCTCGGTTATGGGGCCCTTGGTGCTCCCCGAGTCGGTGACCGGGAAGGGGACGCCAAGGCGGCCCATGCGGCCGACCAGCTCGATGTTGCGCCGGACCGGGAGGCACAGGTAGGCCAGATCCAGAGGCCAGGACAGGAACTCGTCCGGGTCGGAGGTGACCCTGGCCAGGCGCTTTATCCGCCCGGCCTCCCTTATGGTCTCGGGATTGTTGTCGAAGACGGATATCTCCAGGCCGCCGAAGGGCATGAAGGCCTTGGCCAGGGAGCCGCCGATAAGGCCCAGGCCGGCCACCCCCAGCCTGCGGAAGGGCAGCCGCGGCGGGAGCTTGAACCTAGGCACCAGGGGCCGCCGGCTTCCAGACTATGGTGGCCAGCCAGCGGCCGCTGACCTCCGCGCACACGGGGACCGTTACCCGCCCCCCCAGCCATTCCGGGCCCAAAAGGGTGGCCCCCAGGGTGAAGTCGGGGCTGAAGAAGCACTCGACGTCCAGGCTGGCCTCGGAAAACTCGGCCACCGAGGCCTTGACCAGGCTCAGCCGCTCCTCCCTGATGTAGTAGAGAAGCTCGACCCAGAGGCGGGCCAGGAGTTCGTTCCTGGAGCTCCCGGCGAAGAAGAGGCAGGCCGCCTCGCAGTACTCGGCCGGGAGCTCCCTGTTGGTCAGAAGCGAGCCCATGGCCAGGATCGAGGCCTGCACCAGCCCATAGGGATCGGCCGCCTTGAGGTTGACGGTTATCTCTCCCTCGATTCTGCTGATGTCGTAGCCCGTTATGGCCATGCCTGCCTCCGGCCGCCCTCGGGCGTCCAGCGGCAAATATACATTAAAGGGCCCTTGGTTGCCAAGGGCCTGGCGTCTCAGTGTCCCGATGGCCGGCTGGAGGCGGCCCACGGCGTTTGCCAATCCCCCGCCTGCGGCCTATAATGGGCCAAACTGAAAAAACTCCCCCGCCGTCCGGCTGGGGACCCGGAGGACGCCATGAGCCGCGCCAAGACCAACCAGGCCAGGATGTACTACCGCCAGACCCAGCTGGAGAACCTGGCCAAAATTGACCTCAAGGCCCAGGCCGAGGCCCTGGGCCTGGCCATCGACGGCCAGGGCCGGGCCGTGGCCGACTTTTTGGGCCGGAAGCTCCTCCTGGACAACGGGTCCGTGGCCTCGGCCGACGGACGCCCGGTGCCCATCGACGCCCAGAGCGTGGTGGCCCATTACCTGGCCTCCCGGGGCCGGGCCGAACTGACCGGCCAGTTCGTGCCCATAGGGCGGTTGACCGGGATCGGGGTCACAGGCGGCAGCCCCTCGGAAAACCTGGCCAAGCCGCTCGCCGACAAGTTCGGCGACCGCTACGGCCTCTTCGCCCAGGCCGCCCCAAAAATAGGTGGCCGGCACCAGGGGCGCTCACAGGCCGGGGCCCAGGCCTGGGACTTCGGGCTCCCGAGACTGCCGGCCAGGATAGAGTTCTTCGAGGCGGACGACGAGTTCCCGGCCGAGATAAAGGTCCTCTTCGACACCTCGGCCAACCAGTTCGTGAGTTACGAGTGCCTTGAGCTCTACACCATGTGCCTGGTGGTCGATCTCCTCCTGGCGGCGGGCCTCATCTCCGATCCCGACGACTGCCAGCACAGCTTCCTGGCCTAGCTCCCCCAATCCGCTGGGCGCCGGGGAAGCTGGGCCTAGGCCACTGGTGGTGGCCAGTACCTTTATTCCAAGAAAAACTAGGCACTAGGCGGAGCAATATTATTAATTATTGCCTAAATAGTAGTAAATAATTGACTATTTAAAAGTAATGGGTTTTTGTCTGGCTCAAAGAGCTGACCATGAGGAATAATAAAACCCATGCCATCGGCGGGACGGGGGATGGACTGCGGGTGCCGCAGCTGCGCGGGGGCCGGGCAAGGGAAACCAGCTCCAGGGAAGTCTGGCCAGGGGAAACCGGGGTGGACGCCAGGGACATGGGGGGAGGCACTTCGCCGGCCCTTTCAGGTCAGGGTGACAACGCCTAACGTCAGAAGGGCCATACCGGCCACTGTTTTGGGCGTAACCGGCTCGCGCAGGAAAACCGCTGCCAGGATGATGGTCAGGACCAGGCTCAGCTTGTCGATGGGGGCGACCTTGCCGACTGGCCCCAATTGCAGGGCCTTATGGTAAAACAGCCACGATAGTCCGGTGCAAAGCCCTGAGAGGGCCAGAAAGACGAGATTTCTCCGGCTTAACCTGGCAATTTCGCTCTGGGCGTTGACCGTCAGGACCATGGCCCATGAGAGTCCCAGGACGACCAAGGTCCGTATCGCCGTGGCCAGGTGAGAATTTATATCGTAAAGACCTATTTTTACTAAAATTGTAGTCAATGCGGCAAAAATTGATGATAAAATAGCATATATAATAAACATAATCTAGCCTATATTTATTTTCTGATTTTATCGATCACAGAGATATATTTATAATTTAATAGTTTCGCCGTAGAACTATTTTTCTGTCTTGATAATTTTATATAGATATTTCAATTACATATTTTAATAATATTTATAAATTTTTAATTTAGTATAATATTATATTAAAAAATATAATAAATGAAATATAAATATATCTTATTATTAATATAATTAAGTACATCAATATATTAAATATAAGCTAAAAACTGATTTTTTGGTTCGGCCTGCCTGGCTCCAAAATTGGCCCAAATTAACCAACACTTCAGACCAGCCTTCGAATGTGGCCAATACTTTACCATTCGGAATGCCAAAAATCGTCACTGATTGTAACAAAATGTAAAGAAACAAAAAAAATATTGTCCGGGCTGGCTTGTCGTATTAAAATATCGAAAAACAGACCCGCCTGGAGACATATGAAAACTGTACTGATAATAGATGATGATCATGAATTATGTGATTTATTATCTAATTACTTATCTCAGGAAGGTTTTGACTGTTCCTGTGCCTTCGACGGACATGGCGGCCTGGAAATTCTTATCGGCCAGGCAGCCGTTCCCGATCTGGTCATTCTTGACGTCATGTTGCCGAAAAAAAACGGGCTGGAGGTTCTTGGGGCCATCCGGGCCTCGAACCGGCATTTGCCGGTCATAATGCTGAGCGCCAAAGGCGAGCCGGTGGACAGGGTGGTGGGTCTGGAGATGGGCGCCGACGACTATCTTCCCAAACCCTTCGAGCCCAGGGAACTGTTGGCCAGAATGCGCGCCCTGTTGCGGCGGTCGGCCGTTGGGCCCTATAGGCACGATGTCGGCCGGCTTACGGTCGATGGCCTTGTCCTGGACGAAAACTCGCTTCAGGCCAGCTTCCCCGATCGGGCAATCAACTTGACTCCAGTGGAGTTCAAGGTCCTATGGCTTCTGGCCTCGAACGCCGGAAGGAACGTCTCCCGGAAAGTCCTCTTCGCCCAGGCCCTGGGCCGCCGAGAGCAGGTCTTCGACCGCAGCCTGGACATGCATGTCAGCCGGATAAGGAAGAAGGTCTGGCCAGGCGACGAGGGGGCGAGGAGAATCAGGAACATCAGGGGCGAGGGCTACCGTTATTCCTTTTCCGGCCCCACGCCCGATGAGGCCGAGGGGGAAGGAGGGCGTGAAAGTCGCCGGGCATCGGTCCAAAAATGACCGTGTCGGCTCAGGTGGCCGGAAGGAAATTAGATGAGCCGATTTTGGGACGATCTCCCACTGTTTTGGAAGACCTATGCCTTGTCCACGGCTTTGGCCACCTCGGTGGCCCTATTGGGTGAAGGGGCGGAAGGCCTGGCCATGGATTTCATCCGGCTGGCCGGCATCGGTCTCGAACCCGGGCCGGCCGAGGCCCTGCTCTGGCTGATCGTCATCGTCCTCGCGAGTCTTCTGGGGAGCCTGGTCATCAGCCGGATCATCGCCGGGC
The DNA here is from genome assembly GCA_031264145.1 of Deltaproteobacteria bacterium. Taxonomy (GTDB): domain Bacteria; phylum Desulfobacterota; class Desulfarculia; order Adiutricales; family Adiutricaceae; genus JAIRNQ01. Next base: position 5,708 of record JAISEK010000065.1, on the reverse strand, counting down.
CCCTGACCAGAATCCAGCCCACGGTCGAGAGCCTGTCCCGGGGGGAGCTCTGCGCCCGCGTCGTGGGGGCGGACGCCAAAAGGGGAGACGAGATCGGGAGCCTTGCCCGCAGCTTCAACAAAATGGCCGGGAACATGTCTCGGCTTTTTGAGATTGAGCGCGCCCTTTTGCGGGACATCTCGCATGAAATGCGCTCACCGCTGGCACGCATGAAGATGGCACTGGCACTGGCAAGGCGTGACCTAGCCCACTCGGGCAAGGCGGACGGTAGCCTTGCCCAGCTGGGTAAGGACATCGGCCGCCTGGAACTCATGATCGGCGAAATGCTGGAGCGGGCGAGACTGGAGACGGCGGGCCAATCGGGACTGGAAAAGGAACCATTCGATTTTTCCGCCCTGGTTCTCGGGAGCCTGGAGGAGCAGACGCCAGGGGCGGCCAATGGGGCCAAAACCACGTTCGATGGCCCAGGGTCGGCCGTATATCTCGGAAATGCCGGGCTCATCCGGAGGGCGGTGGACAACATGGTCAAAAACGCCCTCCAGCACACGGCGCCCCGCAGCATGGTGGCCGTGAGGCTAAGGGTCTCCCCGGAAAGCCTGGTGTTGGACGTCATCGACCATGGCCCCGGCGTTCCTGGTGCCCAGCTGGAGAGCATTTTCCAGCCTTTTTTCCGGCTCGACTCGGCCAGAACCAATGGCGGCGACGGTTTCGGGCTGGGGCTGGCCATAACCCGGCAAGCCGCCCAGTTGCACGGCGGCCAAGTGACGGCGGTGAACGTCGTTGACCATGCACCGACGCCTGGCAGGCCCGAAAGTAACCAAGGCCTGAAAGTCACCTTGGTTCTGCCAATAAGCTGTTAGATATATTTACACATTTAAATTTAATAATTTAATTGTTTATATAATTTAACTTTTTTCAAAATGGTCTTCAATCATACGCCCAATAGCCTCCCACGTTTATCCTGCCAGGTTAGCTCCTCGCTAAATATGCCCACCATAATGATTTTTATCTTTACAATTCTTTACAATTATATAAAAAAAGTTACATTAAATATGATATAAACACAAAGATAAAATTTCAAAATAAGGTAAAGATTTTAATATTTTTAAAATTCAGTTTAAGGTAAAGAAAATGTTTAATTTTATAAAAAAAATAATAAATATAAAATCACAAGTTTTAAATTTATAGTATTAATGACTTTGTATTTTGAATTTATACTAAATATTAGCTTATGGCGATTCTGCCTGGACAAAATCGAGGCAAATCCCCTGGCAAGCCTGCTGTTCGCCGTCAGCCTGCCAGCGTTAATCTTCTTCGGCCTATTCCTGCTGTTCAATGCGCTTGTCTGGCCCTGCGTCCACAAGCCCATCTTGACTGTCCTGATACTCCTTTCCTGTGCGGCCAATTACGTGATGTTCCAGTTCGGGGTGTTCATAGATTCGGACATGATGGCCAACCTCTTTCAGACGAGCCGGCGGGAGGCCCTCGATTTCGTCAATCCCAGCGCGTTGTCCTGGCTGGCCCTCACCGGGCTCGCGCCGTCCTTTCTGGTCATGAAGTCCGAGGTGGTCTTCAGGCCCGCCCTGCGTGAGCTCAGGGGAAGGCTGGTGTCAGCGCTGGCCTGCCTCCTGGGCCTGGGGCTCATCGCGCTCACGCTTTACAAGGAATATGCCGTGTTCGGTCGCAACAATCGGGAAGTGACCAGGCTGATTAACCCCACCAACTTCGCTTACAGTGCCTATCGGTACTTTGAGAGGCAATCCCTGGCCAAAAGGGAATTCAGGCGCATAGATGAGGAAGCGAGACTGGCTCCTTATGAGGACGGGCTTTTCACCGTCTTTGTCCTGATTGTCGGGGAAACCGCCCGTTCCATGAACTTCGCCCTCAATGGCTACGATCGTCCCACCAACCCGAGGCTCCAGGGACAGGACGTGATAAGTTTCCGGGACGTGACGGCCAGCGGTACGTCAACCGCGATCTCCGTTCCCGCCATGTTCTCCCATCTGCCCCGCTCTAGGTTTAGCCCCAAAGATTCCCCCCATTCGGAGAACATTCTCGATCTCTTGTCCAACGCCGGTTACGAGGTGATCTGGCTAGAGAACGACAACGGCTGCAAGAAGGTCTGCGAGAGGGTACGGACCAGGGACATGGTGGCCGAGAACAACCGTGAATACTGCGACGGCACTTACTGCCACGACGAGGTGATGTCCGAGCCCCTGGATGACATCCTAGCTAACGTCACCGGGGACACGGTCATAGTCCTGCATACCATGGGCAGCCACGGGCCATCGTACTACAAACGGTATTCAGGGGAATTCAGATTCTTCCAGCCTACCTGCGACACCAGCGAGATCCAGAACTGCGGGATCGAGGCCATCGTCAACACCTACGACAACACCATCGTCTACACTGACAACGTGGTGGACCTGGCCATCGAGTCTCTCAAAGAACATCCCAATCTCGAATCGGGACTGCTTTACGTTTCCGACCATGGCGAATCCTTGGGCGAAAACGGAATCTACCTGCACGGCCTTCCCTTCGGGATCGCTCCGGACGAGCAGATCAAGGTCCCGATGATCCTTTGGATGAGCGAGGCGATGAAGACCCATGACCACATAGACTACGAGTGTCTCAAGTCTAGGGCCCTGGTGCCTTACTCCCATGACTATCTGTTCCACTCCTTGGCCGGGCTCCTGGAGATAGACACCAGGCTGTACGAGGCCGATCTGGATTTGTTTTTGCCTTGTCGCCTGGTGCCATTACCGAAAATCGACAATAAATTTGGTCAACAAAAAATGGAAGATGGAAATAAATAATCATATAAAATTATTAATATATATAAGTAATTGAACAAGATAGACACTACATAAGTACTGATAAAAATATTAGATTGAAAAATTAAATAATTTCAGGCGACCATAACAGCGATAGGTTACGGCTCTGATTGAATAACTTTGCGGCGTGAAAGGTATTCAATCCCACCTTTCGCAAGAGGACAGCGAATATGGCAGCACGGGTGGGCCATCGTTCGTACATGCCGGACTGTCCAGGGAAGAGGCCTCCCAAATCCATGTGGCCGTTTCGGCTATGGGTGGGTTGTCGGCGATGTCCTGTTCACCTGAGTAAAGCCATGGTCAATCAGGGAAAATCCCACCGTCGCCCAGGGTATGGGCCTCCTTCGTTCCGCCCGCCTCACTCGGCCTGGCCGTCCCTGAGCCAGGCCAGGGGGCACGGATGGCGGCGGCCTGGTCGCCGCCGCCGGGGATAGGCTCAGGGTCGCCTGACGGATATGCCGCCCACCCATTTTATCCTTCAAGGCCCATGGGATGGCAGGGCGTTTTTACTCCGTGGCCTTTGGCAACGACACATTCACAGCCATGTCCATGCCCATCGCCTGCTCGGCCTCGACCGCATATGGCAGGTTGCCATCTGAGTCGACTGTCGCCAGTCCGCGGCCCTGGTCGCTGGAGCCGTCCTGGGCTGACAGCTCGAGGGATTTCTGGCCTTTATGCATGAATGCGACCCGGTAGGTACCCTGGGCCACCGACATGGTGGCTTCCACCTCCACCTCGGTCATGGCCGGGTAACCAGTCTTCAGGTTGCTGATCACCGTGGCACCGTTGGACGAGGCGGCGCGGATCTGCGTCGCGGCCACATGGCCGTCACTGTCAAAGCTCTGCTGGATGCTCCCGCCCGATGCCGAGAAGACCAACCGTCCTTGATTTTGGTCCCCGTCGCCCTGGGCCAGGCCCAGGGAAACTGGCAGCAGCGACATGACCATCGCCAGAAACAGCTCCAGTATCTTTTTGTCTACCTTTCCGCCCATGGTTTCCTCTCCTTACGGTCGATGCGTTTTCAGGGTGAAGACCCCAAAAGATTGGCCATAATACTTTGCCTGGCCAGGGATTATCTTTAATCTGGGCATATTACAGGTATAAAGTCCAGGTATCAATTGCCAAGAAAGGGACGGTGGCTGGAAAGGACCATGTCTGCCCTGCCGTATGGATTAATCGCCGATGGCTGGGAGGTGATTGGCGATATTCCCTAAACCGTCCATATTTTCCACCTGTGCAATTGGAAGCAGAGCCAAACCAGACCCACATTGTCAGCCAACCCGAGCAAAGCCTGTGTCCACAAGCGGAAACCAACGGCATCGTCAATTACAATCCGATGGATTACGAGGAGCGATTAATGGCGCTCAACCTTTCCGTCGACGACATAGGCGTGACACGACAGAATCCTACCCGGCCAATGGAAGAGGACGCGACAAAATCGAAATACGTGCGGCATACGGTGGTCCATTTTTAGAGCAAAGACGGAGAATGCGTGTCCGATGGGCATGGCATGGCACAAACCTTGAGACTCGTGCCCAGGTTTCATGGCCTTCAACGGAGTGCTGTATGACTCCCCCCTTCGTCTTTTTCACCGATGGGGCCAGATGTATACATGACGAGATCGAAAAGATGTTTTCCTTCACGAGATTCAAATCGTCCTTGACTGGTACCATCTCGTGAAGAAGTTCAGGGAGTATTATGGCATGGCTTTCAGAGGCAAGGAGATCTCGGGCGAATATCTTGGGGCCATCAAGCCGTTGCCATGGCGCGGCGACGTGGACAGGGCGATCGCGTTGATGGCGGACGCCGACGCCTCAAAAATCAAAAACATGAAGTACCTTGGAAAATTGACTGATTATTTGTGCGCCGTGGAAAGGCGTACTTACCTAGTCCCTTGTTTTTTCTAAAATGTCGGATAAAGATGCCTCAATTTGATCCTGGCGTCTTCAGTCGTGAACTGCCACTATATGGGAGCAATACGATTGTTTCTATCGTCTTGCCAGGCCTGTACCTCGCGGCCGAGCGTGTCCATGTCCCCAATCCGACGGTCCAGGCACTGGCTTTTGAGAACGCTCAGCTCGATTTCGGCCATGTTCAGCCAGTTACCATGTTTTGGTGTGTAATGGATTTCCAGGCGTCTGGCCAAACGACGGGCGTCTTCCTTCTCCATTGATTTATAAAGCGAGACCAACGCATTTGTGTTCAAATTGTCCATGACCAGCACGACCATGCTCGCATCAGGATAATGATCGTCCAAAACCATCTTGATGAAAGAGGCCCAGTCAGCACAGGTCCTCCTTTCAGTTATGGAGACAAAACGTTTCCCAGCCAATGGCTCGACCGCCATGAAGATATTGCCCACGTTGTCACGGACGTACTCATCGTCAATCCGAAGCGGCCTTCCGATGCCGCAAGGGATTGGCTCCCTGACCTCACCCACCAGCTGCCAGTTGGACTCATCCATGCACACGACCGGCACCAGGGGATCATAGGGCCTGCTATAGGTATCCAGGACATCTTCCATGAAGGTCACGAATTCGGCGCTATTTTCAGGCGGGATTTTCCAGTACTTCGTCTGGTGAGGCTTAAATTCGTTTTTTTTAGAATCTTGTGCACGGACGTTGGCGAAATCGAGTCGGCGACACGGAGCTCGACGGCCATCTCGGCCAGGAGACGGACCGTCCATCTGGCCCTCCCCTCAGGCGGCTCGCCGCAGGCCATGGCGATGAGATTGGCCTCGATGGCTCCATCGAATTTGAACGGCCTGACGCCAAAATCAACCGGCTTGCGTTCCAGCGCCTGTTCCATCCCATCCTCCACGAAGCGTTTCTTCAACCTTTCCACCGTCCGATCACAGATGCCGAGGGCCTCGCA
>JAISEK010000034.1 GCA_031264145.1 Deltaproteobacteria bacterium | reverse complement strand
GGTCGAAGAGGGCCAAGAATTGGCCAGGATCACCGTCCCGGCCTGGGCTTCTGACCAAAGCGAGTACCTGCTCCTGAAGAGCCAGGGGGCCGACCGTCGGCTGATAGGCGGGGTGAGGGAAAAGATGCGGCTGAGCGGGATGCCGGAGGAGATGCTTGGGGAGGTAGACGCCTCGGGCCAGGTCCAGACGACCCTGCGGCTGCTGGCACCCGTTCCAGGGGTCATAACCGCCCTGGACGTCTACCCAGGCATGAACGTGGACAAGAACATGACCCTGGCCGTCATCCAGGGCCTAGATCCCATCTGGGTGACGGCCGAGGTCCCGGAAAGCGACCTGGCCCTGGCCCAGGCCGGGCGGGCCAGGATAACCGCGCCCGCCTGGCCGGGCGAGGTCTTCGAGGCGTCCGGGCAGACGGTCCTGGCCAAGGCCAACCCCGAGACGAGGACCGTGTCCCTGAGGCTGTCCGTCCCCAACCCGGACGGCCGCCTCAAGCCAGGCCTGACGGCCGCCGTCCGCCTGAGGGGGCCGGGGCCGGAGGGCCTGATCATCCCCACCCAGAGCCTCATCGACCTGGGCCATGAGCAGAGGGTCATAACCAGGCTGGCCGACGGCGGCTTCCTTCCCAAGCTGGTCAGGGTGGCCGCCTCCTCTGGGGGGCAGACAGTCGTCTCCGACGGACTCGACGAGGGCGACGAGGTGGTCGCCTCCGGCCTCTTCCTGATCGACTCCGAGGCCAACCTGTCCGGGGCCCTGGAGAGGATGCGCCGCCCTGAGGGGGCCGACCCCGACGTTCCTCCTCCCGGGCCAGGCCCGGCCGAGGGCGAGGGCGAGGGGCGTGGCCACGACCATGGCTAGGCCCTTCCCAGCGACGAGCGGGCCAAAGACAACCCGGACCTCCCCGGCCCAGGCCCTGGGCCAAATGGGGGAGGCCCTTCCCAGCGCCCGCCCTGGGCCGCTGGCCTGAGCCGGAGACCGCCATGATCGCCAAGCTGACTCGGCTGTGCGTGGAAAACCGCCCCCTGGTCCTGATGGCCTCGGCCATCCTGACGCTGTGGGGCCTGTGGATTGTCTGGCATACCCCGGTCGATGCCCTGCCAGACCTGTCCGACGTCCAGGTAATAATCAGGACCCCCTACCCTGGCCAGGCCCCCAGGCTGGTAGAGGACCAGGTGACCTACCCCCTGACCAGGGCCATGCTGACCGTGCCCGGGGCCAGAGCCGTGCGCGGCTTCTCGTCCTTCGGGGACTCCTTCGTCTACGTGATCTTCGATGACGACACGGATCTCTACTGGGCCAGAAGCCGGGTCCTGGAGAACCTGAACCAGGTCCAGGGGAGCCTCCCCGAGGGCGTGGTCCCGGCCCTGGGCCCCGACGCCACAGGGGTGGGCTGGATATTCGAGTACGCCCTGGTCGACCGCTCGGGCCGGCTGGACCTCTCTGACCTCCGTTCCCTCCAGGACTGGCTTTTGCGCTTCGAGCTCTCCTCGGTCGAGGACGTGGCCGAGGTCGCGGCCATCGGCGGGGCGGTCAAGGAGTACCAGATCGTCGTCGACCCCATCCTCATCGCCCGCCAGGGCATCAGCCTGGAGATGGTCGCCATGTCCGTAGAGGCCGCCAACCAGGAGGCCGGGGGCTCCGTGGTAGAGCAGGCCGGGGCCGAGTACATGGTCAGGGCCAACGGCTACCTGACGTCCCTGGACGACTTCGAGAGAATCAGCCTGAAGACTGGCGAGGACGGGGTGCCGGTCTTCCTTGGACAGGTCGCCGACATCGTCCTGGGCCCGGAGATGCGTCGGGGGATAGCCGACCTGGACGGCCAGGGGGAGGTGGCCGGGGGAGTGGTCCTGATGCGCTCCGGCAAGAACGCCCGCAAGGTCATCGGCGCCGTCAAGCAGAAACTGGAGGAACTGAGGCCGAGCCTCCCAGAGGGCGTCGAGATAGTCACCGTCTATGACCGAAGCCAGCTCATCGACCGGGCCATCGACAACCTGAGCTCCAAGCTGACCGAGGAGTTCATCGTGGTGGCCCTGACCTGCGCGGTCTTCCTCCTGCACCTGCGCTCCTCGCTGGTGGCCATCTTCACCCTCCCGCTGGGGCTTCTCATCTCCTTCATCATCATGTACTACCAGGGCGTGAGCGCCAACATCATGTCCCTGGGGGGCCTGGGCATCGCCATCGGCACCATGGTCGACGCGGCCATAGTCATGGTCGAGAACGCCCACAAGAGGCTGGAGCGCTGGAGGCTCCAGAACCCGGGCCGGGAGCCGGACACGTCGGAGCGCTGGGCACTGATGACCGAGGCCTCCTGCGAGGTTGGCCCGGCCATCTTCGTGAGTCTTCTCATAATCACGCTCTCGTTCATCCCCGTCTTCGCCCTGGAGGGGCAGGAGGGGCGCCTCTTCGGGCCCCTGGCCTACACGAAGACCTACGCCATGGCCGGCGGGGCCTTCCTCTCGGTCACCCTGATCCCGGTCCTCATGGGCTACCTGGTCAGGGGCCGCATCCCGGACGAGCACAGGAACCCCATCAACCGCTTCATGGTCACCATCTACCGGCCCTTCCTGAGGCTGGCCCTGAAAAGGCCCTGGCTGACCCTACTCGCGGCCCTCCTGCTGCTCGTCTCCTCCTTCTACCCGGCGACCCGCCTGGGAGGCGAGTTCCTGCCCCGCATCGACGAGGGCGACCTCCTCTACATGCCCTCGACCCTGCCTGGCCTCTCGGTGGCCGAGGCCGGGGCGCTTCTCCAGACCACCAACAAGCTCATAATGCTGGTCCCCGAGGTGGAGCAGGTCTTCGGGAAGGCTGGCCGGGCCGAGACGGCCACTGACCCGGCCCCCATAGAGATGATCGAGTCGACCATAAGGCTCAAGCCCCCGTCGGAATGGCGAGAGGGCCTGGACATGGAGGGCATCATAGAGGAGCTGGACAGGACCGTCAGGCTGCCGGGCCTGGCCAACCTGTGGGTGCCGCCCATCCGAAACCGCATCGACATGATCTCCACCGGGGTCAAGAGCCCCATCGGCATCAAGGTCTCGGGCGACAACCTGGCCGAGATTGACAGGGTGGCCCAGGAGGTCCAGAACGTGGCCAGGACAGTGCCCGGGGTGACCTCGGCCCTGGCCGAGACCCTGACCGGAGGCCGCTACATCGACGTGGACATCGACCGCGAGCGGGCCGCCCGCTTCGGGATGTCGGTCGCGGACGTCCAGCTGTTCGTCTCCTCGGCCGTCGGCGGCGAGATGATCGGCGAGACGGTCGAGGGCATCGCCCGCTACCCGATAAACGTGCGCTATCCACAGATGTACCGGGACGGCCAGGAGGCCCTCTCCAACCTCCCCATCCTCTCCCCGGCCGGCCAGGAGATCACCCTGGGGGAGGTGGCCAGGGTCAGCGTGTCCACTGGCCCCTCCATGCTCAAGAGCGAGCAGGGCCGGCCGACCGTCTGGATATACCTTGACACCCGCGGCCGGGACATGGTCTCGGTGGTCAAGGACCTGGAACAGGCCTTCCTGATGCGGATAGAGAGGCCCGCAGGCGTGAGCCTCTCCTTCACCGGCCAGTACGAGATGCTGGAGCGGGCCACCGCCCGCCTGAAGCTCATGATCCCGGCCACCCTGGTCATCATCTTCATCCTCCTCTACTCAGAGTTCAAAAGCCTCTCCGACGCGGCCATGATCATGGCCAGCCTGCCCTTCTCCCTGGTCGGCGGCCTTTGGTTCATGCACCTCAAGGGCTACGCCCTGTCGGTCGCCTCGGGCGTGGGCTTCATCGCCCTGGCCGGGCTGGCGGCAGAGTTCGGGGTCATCATGCTCATATACCTGCGCCAGGCCGCCCTGGAGACACCCGAGTTCGGGCGGCCCGAGAGCATCACCGAGGAGGCCGTGGATCGCTCCATCCACGCCGGCGCCACCCTGAGGGTCAGGCCCAAGGCCATGACCGTGGGGACGGTGGTGGTCTCCCTGATCCCCATCTTCTGGAGCGCCGGGACTGGCTCCGAGGTCATGAGGCGCATCTCGGCCCCCCTCTTCGGGGGCATGATAACGGCATTCACCCTATCGATGTTCATCATCCCCACGGCCTACAAGCTGAGGCTCATGCACCAGGGCAAAAGGGCCCGGGCCAAGATGGCCCGCCCAAAAGCCTAGGCCCACTCGCGGGCCGACCTGGCCTCGGACGGTCGGTCTCCAGGAGAGGAACCCCTGGACGTCTCTTGGGCGCTCAGCGGATGGCGCCCAACTGCCCTGTCCCAGGCGATGGGGATGGCCGTCTGGCCAGCTCCAAAGCCAGGCCCCCTGGCCAGGGGGCCTGGCTTTTTCCTATTTCCAGGTGTATTTTTCAGTCCCCTAAAGGCTGATATCAAATATTAAAGCATTAATTATATAACATCATATAATAAAATGATCAAAATATTGCCATATGGATGACAATAACTCCCCAAGCCCCGGACCGTGCCTTGGCCCCGCCCCTCCCCAGCCGCCATGGGCGACAGCCGCGGAGACGGCCAGCAACCCAAAAGAAGCCCGATCCGGCCAAACAGCGAGGACATCCCCATCACGTCTTTTTGACGCATATTGCGCCCTGCTCAGCAAAATCAAGCGCCTGACGCCAGCAGGCGGGGGACGAAGGACCAGGCTGGCCGCCCAGAGGAACGGGCCTTGAGGCCTTGATTTTTGGGTTGCCCTCCCCTGGTTTTAAATATACAATAGGCCGGCACCGAGACCACCCTCTAACCAGGACAAACCCAACGCAATCGTGGGCCTTATGCCTATTTTCCGACCGAGGTTGTCACGTGAAACTCAAAACCGAAAAAAGCAAACCATTTCCCAAGATCATCGCGGTCGTGGCCATTCTCGCCGCCGCCGCCGTCCTGGCCCTCTACCTAACGAGCCGAACCAAGACATCCGACGGGACGGCGGCCGGGCCCGGCCAGGCCCAGCCAGCGCCCACCCCCGCCCAGCCGGCGGCCACCCAGGCCCAGCCCACGACTGGGCAGGCCACGGGCGCCACGGCTCCCCCGGCCTCGCCCGAGACAGCGGCCACCGACGGCCAGCCGGCCGACGCGGCCGCTGCCGCCGACGGCCAGACGGCCCAGCCGGGCGCCACCGAGGAAACCAGGAGGGTAACCCCGGCCGAGGCCTTCAAGATTTTCAGCGAGGGGGCCGAGCAGGGCCGCCCCGAGGCCATGGTAAGCCTGGCCCAGATGCACGAGAACGGGCTGGGCACCCCGGTCAACTACACCAAGGCCGTCGGGCTGTACGAGAAGGCGGCCGAGGCCGGGTATCCGGACGCGCTCTACTACCTTTCCCGGAGCTACGAGGCCGGCCTGGGCCTGACAGCCGACGCCGACAAGGCCTGGGAGAACCTCCAGAAGGCCGCCGAGCTCAACTCGCCTCTGGCCCTGTACCGCATGGCCGGGGTCTTCCAAAACGGCGACTTCGGCCAATTCCAGGACCAGGAGCTGGCCGTCGACTACCTCAAGCGATCCCTGGAAGGGAAGAATCCCCAGGCCGGAAACGATCTGGGCATGGTCTACATGGAGGGCCTCCTGGGCCAGTCCAGGGACCAGGAGGCCGCCCTGGAGTACTTCATCAGGGGGGCCGAGCTGGGGCACGCCGAGGCCATGAAGAACGTGGCCGTCATCTTCCACCAGGGACTGGGGCGGCCCATCGACGAGGGCCAGGCCCTCAAGTGGTTCCTCCTGGCCCAGGCGGCCGGCTTCCAGCTCCCGAACTGGCCGTCTCTTCTTGACCCCATCAAGCAAAACCTGAGCGCCGCCCAGATCCAGGAGGCCGAGCAGGGGGCCCAGGACTGGATAGCCCAGTTCAACGCCCCCAAGACGGCTCAATAGCCCCGCCCTGGGCCCTACCTAGGCCAAAGGCCGGCCGGAATGCCCCCTGGTAGCGGGTGTGCCTCCGGCCGGCCTTTGTTTTTCCTGGGTTGGGCCCTGGACCCGCCAAAGCGGCCCACCAGCTGGTCCGGCCATCCCGGCTTCAATCGTATCATGTCCCGGCGTCAGGCCCTTGCCGCCCCTGGGGACGCCCCCGCCCCCAGCGCCGCGACTCCGGAAAATGGTCCCTGGCTCGTCAAGGCCAAGTCCCAGAGGCCTTGCCCTGAAACCCGCGAGGCAGGGCCGCAGGCACCCCTTTCTTGCCCCGTTGGCCTGTGGGACGCCAATCGGCGAACTGCCTTGGCGGTTCAGTGGGAAGACCCTCAGGCCGTGGCCTGAACTAACCCCAAGGTCGTCGTGGCCCCATGCCAGCCGGCAAGCTGACCACAGCCCGAGATGGGCCCCCACCTGGGGTCCCATTGCGGCCCCGGCAGGTCCCGTCCTTCCTTCGCGGACTGGCATGGCCCATGGTCCGGGGGACCAATTTCCCCGAACCATGGGCCATGCGGTTTGGCGCGATCCTGTCAGGGGCTATTTGGCCAAACCAGGGGCACCTGGTTTCGACGGCACGGGCAGCTCAAGGATGACCCTTGACCTGAACCAGCCGAGGCTGGCCATGAACCAGGCAAAGGCCGCGGCGGCGGCCCCGATGCCTATCCACCTGGAGACGTCCCAGGGGATCTTGAACCCTTCCGGGGCCCCCATGATGTAGGCGATGGTCGTGGCGGTCATGAAGACGGCCGGGACGGTGACAGGCCAGTGGCAGCCACCCCGCTTGACCATGTAGGCGGCGGCGGACCACAGCACCAGGGTGGCCAGGGTCTGGTTGGACCAGCCGAAGTAGCGCCAGATGATCTGGAAATCAATCTGTGAGAGGAAAATGCCGATCAAGAAAAGCGGCACGGCTATGGCCAGCCTCGCGGAGGGCCTTTTCTGGGATATGCCGGTGAAGTCTGAGACGAGGAGACGGGCAGCCCTGAAGGCGGTATCGCCCGAGGAAATGGGCAGGATGACCACGCCCAGGATGGCCAGCACGCCTCCCACGCTGCCCAGGAGGGTCAGGCTCACGTTGTTGACCACGACACCGGCCCCACCTTTGGACAGGACGTCGAGCAGGGCCTGCGGGCTTTCGTAGAAGGTCATGCCGGCCGTGGCCCAAATAAGGCCGATGATGCCCTCGGCCACCATTGCCCCGTAGAACACCAGGCGGCCGCTTCGCTCGTTGGCCATGCAGCGGGACATCAACGGGGACTGGGTGGCATGGAAGCCGGACAGGGCCCCACAGGCGATGGTTATGAACATCAGGGGCCAGATGGGCAGGCCCTGGGGATGTGTGTTGGAGAAGACCGTGGCCCCCTGGGCAATCTCCTTCCAGTCGAAGAAGGCGTAGCCCTTGACCATCAGTCCCCCGGCCACGCCGAAGGCCATGACCAGGAGGACGATGGCGAACAGGGGGTATATCCTGGCGATTATGACGTCGATGGGCATGACGGTGGCCAAAAAGTAATATACGAAGATAACGGCCACCCAAAAGGTCATGTTGATGGCCGGCCACTTGGAGGCGGTCAGATTGGTCAGGATGCCGGCCGGGGCGGTGACGAAGACCACGCCCACAAGTATCAGCAGGACCAGGGAAAAGGCCCTCATGAATTGCCTGAAGCCGTTGCCCATGGTATAGCCGACCACGTCGGCGATGGACTTGCCGTTGTAGCGCAGGCTCAACATGCCGGAAAAATAGTCATGGACGGCCCCGGCGAACAGGGTCCCGAAGACGACCCACAACAGGGCCGACGGCCCGTAAAGCGCACCCATGATGGGGCCAAATACTGGCCCAACCCCGGCTATGTTCAGGAGTTGGATCAGAAAGAGCTTCCAGGTCGGAAGCGTCACGTAGTCGACCCCGTCGTACATGGTCTCCGCCGGGGTCGGCCGGCTGAAGTTGGGCCTGAACAATTTCTCCACCACCAGGCCGTAAATCAGGTAGCCGGCTATCAAGACCGCCAATGCCAAAAAGAAATACGTTAATGTTGGCATATTCATATACTCCTATCATGACAAAATGCATCAGGATTACGATTTTTACATCAAGGATACGATCATCAACAACTTCAAGCAATGAACCCAGAAAGGAAAGACCAAAGGCAGCCAAGTAAAATGTCGCCGATCAATGCGGTCACGATGATTGTGGCTCTAAGCGATGGCAGCCTCTTCAGGCTACAGTGCCGGCGAGGGGGCGCCTTTTCTGCTTTCAAATAGCCAGACAAAACCGTTTGCCCGCTAGCGTCTTCCCGTCACCAAGACTCGAAAAGCCTGGCTTCACTTAAATGGGTCAGTTATTTTGGCCAAAAGGCTATTGACGGCAATCATCCCTGGCCCACAAGGACAGGCCTTGACCTTCGGTCCCCTGCCCCTATGGCGGGCCCTGTCCCCTGGCCGGCGGGGAAACCTGCCTGGCCCCAAAGGCAAAAGAGCAGCGGCCGCCTCCATGGCCTGGTCGCGGTCCCAGCCGCCGTCTCTTGGTATCAGCGAGGCCCGGTAGGACGGGGCAGGCACAAGAGGGCTTTGACGGGAATGGCACCCAAGGACCAGATGACACCAGTCCCCGATGAACGCTTTCGCCAGACAGCCTCGCTGCCGCGCCCACGAGTCCGTTCAAGCGACTTTTCGGGCCCGTCGCAAGAACAGGACCCCGGCCCCATCTTTTGCGGCCAGGCCACAAAAAAGCCCCGAGTCCCAAACAGGGACCGGGGCCCACGAGCCGAGACCAGGAGCCGCTGACGCGCCCGAAAAGCCAACGCCAGCCAGTCCCATGGCTTTCAAAACCATTCCTTACCGGCGCCGGAGGGGAAGCCTCAATAAAAGCCTGGCAGTAAACCATTGGTCCCCCATGACATGGCGCGAAAACGCAAGTTGGATCACGCAGGAGGCCAAGGGAGTGGCTTCCGGCGGCCACTTGGAAATGCAGGCGGCCAAGCCCAGGTCCAGTGGCATTGTTCATTATACCCAATTTACGCCAAGCCGGCAATATCTAGCCAAAGTAAGGTATATAATAAACAATAGTTAAATCAAAATAAATTCAATAATTTTAAAGAATTCAATCATATTGAGAATGCCAACCGTCGCGGTCCCATTTTGGCTGGCCCACATTCTTTTAGGTGACTTATATAAAAATAACTACGCCAATATATAATATTTAAATATTAATTATTCATAATTATTAATATTATATATTTTAATACCATCATGCGATCAAGTCAGTCCACCAAGCCAACCGCCCGTAGCCTGTGGCCATCCGAATCTCCACTTCGAAAGCCAAGCCCCAAAGAGATGTCAAGTCGAACCTGGAAGGACTCCAAAACCACCCTAAGTTGAAAACGCTTCTTCGCAAGCCCCCTGTCTGCCCAAGGCAAGGGAGGCAAAGCGCAGGCAAAGGGAATAAGCCTAGCAAAAAGGCAAGCAGACTTCTAGCTGCATGATCAGCTTCAAACTACATCTAATGAGCATATTATAGACTTTAAATATTAAAAATATATAATTAGATCAATTTTATGTCAATAAACAATTTATAGGCCTGCCGAAGTCCAGGCTGTCAGTAGTCCATTTCCGAACTTGCCAATCATTGCCGGACCCTTGGCTTCCCTGCAGGGATAAAGCTGGCCCCAGGCCCATGGATTCGGAATTATCAGGAAATAAAAGTTCATAAAAACATCATATCTTGCTATCTATTTATAGTATTTAACTGATTATATATAAATACAAGCTATATTTAACAAATATTACTAAAAAACATATAAATATCTATAATTAATAAATTATATCATACCATTATTCGCTATCCAGCCTGAAAAACTATGGCCGATTTTTTAAGCCGACTGATAGTCGAAAATAGGCCAGAGCATTCGAAGTACGCTCGCCAGGGACAACCCTTGACCGATAAAGCCTCACCCAGCTGCCAACGTGGTTGCCCATCACTCAAAGAAACGAAAAACAACTTGCCTTCCCTGGGCGAAAATCCTATCATGGTGTCAAGATTCGTTCCCTGTTCCCATAGAATCACTGACCTAAGCGATGGGCGCTGTAATAGACGCCTGATATTACGCCACGGCGGCTTGCCGTCCTCGTCTGCTCCAGGGCCCCCCGCTAATGGCCAGTCCTCACTCAATCGGTTGACCAGAGATGGCCAGCCAGTGCCACGGGCCTGGATACCCAGAGTACGCCCTGACCTGGCTCGTGGCTCTAATAGTTCCCACGGACCTTACGAAAACATTGCTGAGGCCCAGAAACAAGCCTCTTGCGGTCATGTCTCAAGGAGAACTGGGAAATTGAGGTGGGGATTTCTTCGTGGCCAAGGCGGGACCGTCGGCGAGAAAAAAGCTGGCCCCTCATCGCCGTTCCCCAGGAACCAGCCAAGCCGTAAGAATCCCGGCGGGTCATGGTTTAATCTCCACTGCCTCAACAAAAGGACCTGACCGGCAGACTCCCCCCCCTCCAGCCATGGGGAACAGGGCCGCATTTAATCGCCCTCCAGGCTGAGACAAGGTTCTGGCACCCAACAGCCGACGCTTCGATCCCAATTTTCGCAAGTTTCCTCAAGGCAACGCAGGAAGAAGGCCAAGCAAAGCCCATGACTGAGTATTCGAGAGTGTTTCAACTTTATGAGGAAAACGCTGACGCGGAAAAGGCGGCTGGGATGCGCGCCTACATGCGCAACCAATTTCCTTTCCTTGGGCTCACAGCGCCGGTCAGGAAAAACCTGTCCAAGGATTTCCTGAAAGCTGCCGCCGACAAGGGTCTGGCGGATTGGGGCTTCGTCGATCTGTGTTGGAAAAAATCACCCAGGGAATTCCAGTACCTGGCCGTAGGCTACCTGGATGCAGTCAAGGACTCGCTTGGGCCCCCCGATCTCCCAAGGCTTAAACGACTTGCCGTCACCAAATCATGGTGGGACACCATCGACGGCCTGGACAGGATCGTTGGCCATGTTGCTCATAACCACCGGGAAATCAACTCCATCCTTCTTAAATGGAGTCTCGACGACAACATCTGGCTAAGACGAATCGCCATAGATCACCAGCTGGCCCGCCGGGAAAAAACCGATACCGCCCTTCTGCGGCAGATATTGATTAACAACCTGGGGCAAAAAGAATTCTTTGTCAATAAGGCCATCGGCTGGAGCCTAAGGGAGTACGGAAAGACGAACCCCGAATGGGTGCGGCTTTTCATAGATGAATTTCGCAACCGCCTGGCCAGCCTCTCAATCCGTGAGGGGAGCAAATATATCTTGGCCAAGACGCCGGGAAATCCCTGACTTAGACACGAGGAGCATAACTCACCGATATTGAAAAGACCGCTCGCACTAAAAAACATGATTTTGCGATATCAAGCACAGGCAACTGTTTTTCGTGGCGACGCAACTTAGCCTCAATGCCTTATGATGGAAACCGGCAAGCCGGACGATTCAAGCCTTTCCGCCAGCTGGTTTAAATCGTCCTCGCCGAGTTTCGAATCGCCTTTATGTGGATATTTCCGGTTCAGCAGCTTATATCTGATGGCCATGTAAAAACCCTCTGACTGATAAGCGGAAGAGCGGAAGGCTAGTTTACGTGTCAGATCCGGCCAAAATATTTTTTGTAATTTTGGCTATAATTATAAACTAATTATAATATTTTACAATAATAAGTCATATATATATGTTTTTTAAATATCTGCCTTTCAAGAGGCATATTTTTTTACTTTTCTTAGATTTTAGACATAGATATGCCGTCAATCTCTTTATATTTAAGGCCAGGGCTTTCATCGTCTACTTTGATTTTACGCTTTGATATCCCCGCAGAGACGCTGCCGCAAGATCCCTGGCCAAGCCAAGAGGCACTGGTCTGGGGCCGACAATTGCCTTTCTCCCACCGGCGTCGCTTTTTCATGTGTTACGCCAGCGACATCAAGGGCAATATTGAAAAAGGCGACCGCTGGGCCTACCTGCCGGACAACCTGGACACAAGCAAAAGGAGCGAAAATGCTTGAAAACGCGCAACAAACCAATCATATCAAAGCCGAGCAACCAGACATTCTTATCAGAACACGGACGTGGCCAAGATCCTCGGCATATCCAGAGGCACGATCTATAGGTTCATGAAAACCCTGGCCGATTTCCCCAGGCCCATTCCTATTGGGACGAAGATCGTGGCCTGGAGCCGAAAAGAGATGATCTATGCCTGGCTGGAAAAGAAGAAGACCGAGCCAAGGCCCTCACGGCACGGAGGCGCGCCGCATGGCTTTCAGGGCAAGATCGTCTAGATAGTCGGCCCATCCCCGCATCATCTTCCGGCGTTCGGCAGGTACTCCGTGCGGTTGCACACTGTCCGGACGCCGAAACTATCTGCGATAACCAGCTCAAACTTGGGGCATTCAACCGTCTTCTCTTGACAATGATATCACATGTGGTATTATATTTTTCCAGAAGGGAGGCACCATGGCACGAGCGGACAAACAGTTGCGGAAAATGCGGGAAAATCCACGTGGCTGGCGCATTGAGGAACTACAAAGCATTGCCGACAGCCTGGGCATTGAGTGGTTACATGACGGCGGCAGCCACGTCATTTTTCGTAGTCCTTATGGCGAGCATTTATGTGTACCGTCCCGCCGCCCCATAAAGCCGATTTATATCGCCAAGTTTGTCGCCTTGGCAGACAGCGTACAGGAGATGGACGATGAACATTCCTAAGGCAAAAATAGAACTCCGTCCCTTGACGGAAGAGGAAGGTGGCGGCTGGCTGGCGGAGTTCCCCGACCTGCCCGGCTGCATGTCTGATGGCGAGACCCCGGAAGAGGCCTTGCGCAACGCCGTCGAAGCCGAGACCGCATGGCGGGCCGCGCATCAGAAGTGGGGCAAGGTGAAGGCGGAAAAGCCCGCCCGCCTCGTGGCCCGTCTGCCTCGCAGCATCCACCGCGATCTACGGGAGCGGGCCAACAAGGAAGGGGTAAGCATCAACACCATGATGGTCACGTTGATTGCTCACGGCCTTGGAGAGATATCCGGAAACCGTCAGGCTTCGGAAGAGAGTTTTGGCGTCGCCCATGGCCAGACGTAAAAAAAATGGTCTTTCCGTCATGCGTTCATATTTTATCTGACCATACCGTTCGCATTTTCCAAAACTCCGTATCATTTCGATATAATGATGAACAATCAGGGTTCGGGAGGCTTCCGGGACGCCTTCAAGGCCAAGCCGTCCAGGTAGTCGGCCCAATCCTGCATCATCTTTCGGCGTTCTGGCAGGTACTCCGCATGGTTGTACGCCGCCCGGACGCCGTTCTCCTCGGAATGGGCAAGCTGCCTCTCGATCCAGTCGGGATGATAGCCCTTCTCGTTGAGCATGGTCGAGGCCATGGACCTGAAGCCATGGCCGCAAATCTAGTCCCTTTGGTATCCCAGGTACCTTAAGGCGGAGTTTATAGCCATGTCCGATATCGGGACGGACTTGAGGTTACGGCCAGGAAAAAGGTACTTGCCATGGCCGGTGTGCTCCTTGAGCCAATTGATCATGGCGATTACCTGATCGGACAGCGGCACCAGATGGGCCTGACGCATCTTCATTTTCTCGGCCGGGATCTTCCAAAGCCTTTCCTCAAAATCAAATTCCTCCCACTCGTCATGTCTCGGCTCGCCGGGCATGACGAATACATAGGGCAGGATCCGCAAGGCGTATGTCACCGGTGCCTGGCCGGTGTAGCCACGTATGTCCAGGATGAGCCGCCCGACCTTGGCCGGGTCGGTAAATGACGCCCTGTGCCTGACCCTTTTCAGGATCAAGGCGTTGGCCAGGCCGGCGGTGACGTCCGTCCTCGCCAGGCCATTGGCGACGCCGAAGCGCAGAATCTGGAAAAGGCTCCCCTTGACCAGATGGGACGTGTCCAGGAGGCCCTTGTCTTCTATCGGCCTTATGACGGAATCCATGACGGCGGAGGCGGTCAGGGAATCGACATCCTCCTCGCCTATTTTCGGCGCTATGCAGGTCTTGACGCAACGGCGCTTCTTTTGGGCAGCCTTGGGGTGATGTTGGCGGCCATCTTCTTCTAGGCCCAGAGATCGCAAAGGGCCCTTATTTGAAGATTCAATCTTGAGTCCCTCTTTGACCAGAACCGATATGGCGTTGTCGGGATTTCCCAGAAGTTCCTGCGTCGGTATAACGACCTTTTTTTGGTGTTCAGCTTGGTTTCAATCTCAATGAGCTTTGACCAGTTGGTGTCCTTTGAGTCGGCCAAATCCCCGATGACATGAAGCTTGGAGCATAATTTCACTTTACTTGAGCTGCCAGGATCGAAATAATATAGGCCATCTGAATGATTAAAGTAATTCTTTTCCGTAAAAGATTTATCCGACTTGCCTTTTTCCCACAAATCAACCGGCCATGTCACTTTGCATAAACCGTCACAATATCCCAATTTGTATATGGCCTTACAAGTATAAGCTTTATCCTTCGTAAATTCATTTTTTTGAATACTGGGAATATTACTAACCATATAGTTATCATAGCTATTATATATATTTTTCAATATATCATGAAAAATATCATTACCATTGGATTTGATTCTTTTATTGAATTGTGATTTTACTGATTCAAATACTCGTTTCTCATTGTCTGATTTCTTGTCATAATTCAAAATGCAATCCCTGATAAAGAAGCATTTCATGAGAGATTGGTCAAAGCCAGCCATCTCTTGGGCATCCAGATCGAATTTACGGCCATAGAAGAATGAGTTAACCATGTATAGCTTATATAAAAAATCGCTTACCTTACGTTCATGTCTTTGAAATTCAAGGTTATGTCTGGGCGCACTGACAAGTGGCTCCATGTCATGTTCTTTAAGACCCATAAACTCTTCAAATGTGAGAGGCACCTTATATTTCCCATTGGATCGTAGAATATTCTCAATCCTTATCAAGTGTCCTTTTTTCATTTTATAAAGTTGTCTGTCCATATAAGGCAGATTTAAAATTAGATCTAGATTTTTAGCCATATTTTCATGTACCAAGGGCAAATATGGACTCCCATTTTCGCCTCCATACATCCATGAGGGTATCAGTACATGACATCCTTTCGAGCCACTAAGGAAATATCTGAAATTCCGGCGGGTGTACCATAATTTATTTAGTGAATTTGGTTGCCCTACTATTTTCTTTGAAATATCTGATAACCGCCTCTTCAACATCTGTTTTCCATCGTCCACTCTTAGCTTTTGACACCAATGA
>JAISEK010000169.1 GCA_031264145.1 Deltaproteobacteria bacterium | reverse complement strand
GCTGGCCTAGGCCACCGGAAGTAGCCTGGCCCGACGAAGTCCTCGCGAAATATCTGGCCGAAGACGGTCATGTCCATATTTCGATGTCAATGGCCGCCCGGAGAGGCACTTTGGGTCAGTCGCGTGCCTTGCCGCATTTTTCTTGTACAGGCCGTGGCTTCATTTGTCTATTGTCATTGGGAGGCAAGTTTCCGGCTGCTATTGTTCATGGATGGTATTATATTTATATTTAATTATTTAAATACTTTTTTTATTATTAAATTAGTGCTTAAAAGTTCCAATATGTCAGACACGCTGTAGATCCCGTGATTTTGGGACAGGGTATCAAGGGTACCATAGGTCTGGTAGCCGGAAACCATAGTTGCGCCACTCGTCCACGCTGGCCAGTGCAGAGCGTTTGTCTGATTTATATCTCCGCAGAACAGTCCTTGTGCTGTCAGTTGTGCTTGTCAAAACCATGTCCATTGGGGTCCTGGCACAAATTAACCTTACATGTGCGTTTACTTGTCATAAATCATGTGCGCTGTAGTGCTAATCGGATTTTTCCGATGGGCGTATGCCGAGCAAGCGGCAATAATCACTTTGCGTCTCTATCTCGCATTCGGCTACCAGCCGGACAAAGGCCTCATCGCTGGGGTTATGTCTTCGGGTAGTCATTTTCAGGGCGTTGATGTAGGCACCCCGCAGAATTGGCGGTATTATCGCTATCTGGTAGCCGCTATTGACGAGTATCAGATTCATCAAAAGCCGCGCCGTGCGTCCGTTGCCGTCGATGAATGGGTGAATTCCAGCCAGTTTCCTGTGTGCGAAAGCGGCGAGGACAACGGGGTGAGCGCATTCCCGGACATCGTTCAACTCGCCCACGAAAGCCCTCATAAGTTCCGGGACTTTCTCGGCAGGGGGCGGCACAAACTCGGTCCCAGTGATAAATACCTGGCGGTCGCGGTAAACGCCCGCCATTTCTGGCTCCAGCCTCAGGTAGAATAATCCGTGCAGACGCAGGATTAAATCCTCGGAGAACCCAAGATCGCCTCTGGCGGTTTCCAGCATGAAGTCATAGGCTTTTGCGTGGCCCACCGCCTCATAGCAGTCGCGCAAGGGTTTCCCTCCCGCTGTCAGGCCATCCTCCAGAAGAACCTTCGTCTCGGTCAGGGTCAGTGAGTTTCCCTCGAGTGCGTTGGATGAATATGTGGTCCCAATGCGGAAATAGGCGTCCAGTTCCTTGGCTTCCTCAGGCCGAAGCGGCCGATGGCTGTCAATGAGGGCCTTGGTCTCGTCTATTCTATTGAGCAAGGCTTGAATATCCATCGCTGTGCCTCCATTCCTTGTCCCACATTATGGCCAAATGGCCATGGATCTCAATTGAAACCAGCCAAATGGACGATTAAAGACGGTCAATCCTTGGGCCAGACGGGAACCCATGCCGATGAGAAAGCTGCCTCAGGGGGATCATAATCGTTCTGGCGGCCTGGCAGGCCGTTGCCAATGCCCATGGAGGACGGAGTGCCGGACCGCCGGTGGGGGGAACCCATGAGGGAGACCAGGAGGGCAGCCGTTTGGCTCCAGGTGAATCCCACCTTCAGGCTGGGGAGGGTGACAAGCCATGATGATGGACATATCCGTCCCCCTGGCTTTTGGACATGTGGTGTTATGCCGATTGATGTTTCGTGCTTGTTGCAGATATAAATTTAAGGAATTGTTTGTCCGTATTTTACGATTTCCCTCTGGATGGCCCGTGAAACGGGGACTCGAATTTCGACCGAGGCATCCTTGGCCAAAAAGCCATCCCATTGCCCCTCCTCAGGCAGTCGGCGTCATGGGGCGGATCGTCATCTGGGTCTTTTTCGGGAGGGAAAGGAAGACAATCGAGTAGGACTCGTCGATCATGCCCCGGACGATGTCGTCGGGCACGGCGCCCCCGAGGAAGAGCGAGTTCCAGTGCAGCTTGTTCATATAGTAGCCGGGCGCTATGTCCCCGTACCTGGAGCGCAGGTCCTCGCCCCGGCCAGGGTCCAGCTTGAGCGTGAGAATTGGCCGCCCGTCCCGGTCATGGCCCCGCATGGCGAACATCTTGCCGCCGACGAGGAAGCGGTCGCACTGGAAGTCCTGGTGGAACTCCTTGGCGGCGCCGGGTTTTCCCAGAAGGTGTTTCTCAAGCCAGGGGTAATTCTGGTCCATGGTGTTCTCCAGGCCAGGGGCGAGTCCTGGCTGGGCCGGGCGGATCCTTGGCCGTATTCTATGGCCGGGAGGCGGGGGAGTCAAGCGGGGGAAAACAGGGGTAAAACGGTGCCGGAAAGGCGTCCTCGCCTACGGGGGCGGCCCTGGGCCCAGGGCAAGGGGAAGCCCGGCGGGCGGACCAGCCGGGCTTGGGGGGGCAGGCTTTGCGGCGTGGGGCTAGTCGAAGAGTCTTGATATTTCTGTGAACTGGTCGGTCACCTTGAGGAAGACGCCGACGAGGGAGGCGTCGAAATGAGTGCCGCTTCCCTCCACGATTATGCCGATGGCCTTTTCCACGGGCATGGGCTCCTTGTAGGGCCGTTTGGAGATCAGGGCGTCGAAGACGTCGGCGATGGCCATCAGGCGGCCCTCCAGGGGGATGCCGAAGCCGGCCAGGCCGTTGGGGTATCCGGTGCCGTCCCACTTCTCGTGGTGGGTGCCGGCCAGGATGGCGGCGTGGCGGAGGTAGCTGTGCTCGGAGGTCTTCAGGGCGATGCGGTTTATGGCCTCGACCCCGATCATCACGTGTCTCTTCATCTCCTCGTACTCGTCAGGGGAAAGCCGCCCTGGCTTGTTGAGGATGGCGTCGCTGATGGCGATTTTGCCCACGTCGTGGAGCTGGGCGGACTGGAGGAAGAAGTCCAGGTCCCAGCTTGAGACCTCCTCGTCGTATATCTTCTCCTCCAGCATCTTGTCCACCAGGACTTTCAGGTACTGCTGGGTCCTGGTGACGTGCCCCCCGGTCATGTTGTCCCTGAACTCGACCATCTCGGCCACGGTCGACAGGACAGCGTTCTGGAGATCGAGCACCTGGGTCGTCTTTTCGGCCACCATGATCTGCAGGTTCTCGTTGTAGCACCTGAGCTCGGCCTTTTGGCTGACCAGAAGGAGGTGGTTCTCGATCCTCCTGAGCAGGAGCGGGGCCGAGAAGGGCTTGGCCACGTAGTCTATGGCCCCCAGGGAGAGGCCCTCCAGCTCGCTGGTCTCGTCGTTCATGGAGGTGAGGAAGATGACCGGTATTTCCCGGAAGCGCTGGTCGGCCTTGAGCTTGCGGATGGCCTCGTAGCCGTCCATCCCTGGCATCATCACGTCCAGGAGGATGAGGGCCGGGGTCACGTGCTCCATGATCTCGAAGAGTTTCGCCGCCGAGGGGACAGGGTAGACCTCGTAGGCCTCCTTGAGCATGTTCTTGCCCATGGTGAGGTTGGCGGCGTTGTCGTCGACCAGCATGATTTTCTTGCGTCTGGCATCCATGGGGACACTCGCAGTCTCCAAGCGGGGCTTGGCCTCAGGCGACCATCGACAGGCGCTCCAGGATCTGCTGGAAGTCCATCTGGTCGATCCGGTCCCTGATCCAGGGGGTCAGGTCCGGTTCCTTGGAATACATGAACGACTCGAGCTCGGAGATGGCCCGGTCGACCCCGTCCATGTCGTAGGAGGCGCAGGCGTCCTTCAGGCGCATGAGGAGCTCGGGGTCGGGCTCGTCCTTGACGGGCCTGGGATCCAGGGCGTCGGACATCGAGAGGATCTCGGCCAGGGAGGCGGAGAGGTCGGACACTGCGTCCAGGAAGCCTGGGTTGTTGGCCTTGACGAACTCCAGGTCGCCGTCTGCGGCCCGGTGCTCCAGGTCCTCGGCCATCTTGCCGACCTTCCTGGCGCAGATGCCGTAGCTGCTGCTCTTGACGCCGTGGATGGCGATTATGTAGTCCTTGAGGTTCGCCTCGTCGGGGCCAGCCAGCTGGCCCAGGAGGTCGCTCACGCTCTGGGCGTAGGATCTGATGACCCCGAGGTAGACCTCCTTGTCGCCGGAGAACCTCCGGAGGCCCTCCTCGATGTCCAGGCCCTCGACCCTGGCCAGCGGCTCGATCTCGTCGGCCAGGTCTGGGGGAGGGGACTTGACCAGCTCCACCCCGGTGTCGCGGGTCGGCCCGGGGTGGCCCCTGGCCCAGGTGGAGGTCGTCAGGGCACTGGAGACCAGCTCGTGGACCTCGGCCGCCTCGGCCTCCAGGCTGGCCAGGTACTCGGCCTCCTGGGCCTTGTTGCGGACGAACTGCTTCAGGACCAGGTCCATGCGTTTCATCTCGATGGGCTTGGAGAGGAAGGCCTGGAAGCCGTTCTCGAGAAACATCTTCTCATTCCCGACGATGGCGTTGGCCGTGAGGGCGATGACCGGGATGTTCCTGGCGTAGTCGGTCCCGATGTCCTCGCGGATGCGGCGGGTGGCCTCTATGCCGTCCATGCCCGGCATCATGTGGTCCATGAAGATGGCGGCGTAGCGGACCTTCTCGGCCCTGATGAGGTCGATGGCCCCCTGTCCGGAGGTCACGCAGTCAATCTGCATGCCGTAGGGCTTGAGCATGCCCTTGGCCACGTCCAGGTTGGCCTTGACGTCATCGACCACCAGGACCCTGGCGTAGGGCATGGCGCAGATGGACATGTCGCCCGAGAGTTGGTGGTTGTGGTGCAGATCCAGGCTTTCCAGGTTCGCCACTATCTGCTTGCCGATGGGGATCTCGGTGACGAACTTCTGCTTTATGGTGAGCCTGAAGGTGGAGCCCTTCCCGTACTCGCTCTCGACCTCGATCCTCCCTTCCATCAGATCGACCAGGCGCTTGGTGATGGCCAGGCCCAGGCCGGTCCCCTCGATCTTGCGGTTGCTCTTGGTGTCCAGCTGGCTGTACTCGGTGAAGAGCTTGACCAGGTCATCGGGCTTTATGCCGATGCCGGTGTCCTTGACCGTGCAGATGATGTAATAGTCCGAGCCGTCGCGCCAGCCGGTCACCGACATGTCGACGTTGCCCTCCATCGTGTACTTGAAGGCGTTGCTGAGGAGGTTGTTTATGATCTGCTTTATCCTGAGCTCGTCGCCCAGAAGGCGGCTTGGGAGCCTCGAGTCCAGCTCCAGGCCGAACTCTATGGGCTTGTCGGAGATGCGGATGAGGTTCACGGTCACCGTGTCGTTTATGAGGCTGGCCAGGTCGTACTCTATGGGTATCAGATCGAAGCGGCCTGCCTCTATCTTGGTGATGTCCAGTATGTCGTTGACGATGCCCAGGAGGGTCATGCCGGCGGCGTGGATCTTCTGGAGGCTCTCCTCGCGGTCGCCCTCGTCGGTGTGGCCGTGGAGCATGAGTTCCGAGAAGCCGATGACCGCGTTCAGGGGGGTGCGCATCTCGTGGCTCATGTTGGCCAGGAATGTCGTCTTGGCCTCCGAGGCGCTCTGGGCCACCTCCGACAGCTCGGCCACCTTGGCGTACTGGGACTCGATGGTCTTGAACTGCCGGTCGACGAAGCTCGAGGCCCAGAGTGACAGCAGCGACCCCATCGAGACGAAGAGGAAGGCCATGATCAGCATGCCGCGGTCGACATGGGCGGCCGGCGACTCGGAAATGGGCGAGGAGACCCCCAGGAGCCAGCCCACCGGGGCCGAGGAGACATGGGTGAAGACCCCCAGGCGCTCCAGGCCCTCGAGGGTATAGCGGCCGCTGCCCTTGGGGTAGGCAATCATCCGGCGGGTGAAGGCCTGGGAGGAGAGGACGTCCTTGGTCTGGTTGGGATCCCAGAGGCAGTTGTAGCGGTTGGCCACGAGATAGCGGCGGCTGTTGGCGATGACCGTGCCCTCCCGGTCAAGGAGGAAGATTGTGCCGGTCTTCCAGAGGCGGTACGGCTCCAATAGTTCGGTGAAGTGCCAGCCGGATATGGTCACGGCCATGATCTTGTCGGCGACGGGGACCAGGATGTGGAAGACCAGATCCCCCGATGCGGCCTTCCTGGTGGTGGTGATGAGCGATTCCCCGGCGAACGACTTCCTGGAGTACTCGCCAAAGAGCAGGTCCTGGTCGGGCTGGGGGGCCCCGTGGGCGGCCACGGCCTGCCCGTTGCGGGCGAAGACGGTCATGGCCATGAAATCCGGGTTGGCCTCGACTTCCTCGCCGAGGATCCTGGGCCAGGAGTCGGCCGGCGTCGCCTTGAGCCGCCTGGCGGTGCCCGAGGCCTTGGAGATCAGGAGGTTGACCTCGGCGGAGATGAGGTTGTCGGCGATGTCCCTTATGACGGCGATGTTGCCCATGACGGTCTGCTCGATGCCCCGCCGGATGAAGAACAGGCTGGTGCCGATGATGGTGATGACGACCATGCAGATGATGGCCACGATGATGAAGAAGATCTTGAAACGGAATGTCATGGTGTCACTCCCCTTCACGGCCGCCCCAGGGGATGGGACCCAGGGGGCCGGCATCGGCTGAGCCAGTCTTTGGCTGGTTTAGAAAGGCGGGATGGCCATTTTGATTCCTTCCTGGCTTCTTTGGGGCTTCGCGACCCGGCCGGAGGCCCTGGGTGGCGACCGTTCCCTTCATTTTGTTCCCTGGCCGTTCCCCACCGGCCTTAGCGGGACCTTCGGGGCCACTTAGGGCCCCAAAGGTCCCGATCCGGTCTATACAATTTTGGGGAACGAATGATCGTACACCATAAATCTGGAAACAGCTCGGCAGGTCCGCCGGGAGGTCTTATTTTCCAAATCTCATCTTGGCAGCATCCAAAATGGGTGAATGAACGATCGTACAAATGGATTATATCAAAAAAATTAAGACAATCAACAAAAAAAAATGACCTGGCCAAAATTTTTTAGGGCCTGGAAGCCACCAGAAAAGACCCAAATAGCCTGATATATTTTTTAATAAAACATGAAATATAGTAAATAATATTTTATTTTTTCTATCTAAAATTAATCTTTACCATATCAAATATTCATATTAAATATAATTTGCCGGCTAGCCCAGATCCGAGTTGCCCGGCCCCAAAAAAGGAGTCAGGCCCAAAAAATATGACGTCAGCACTAACATACGTTAGGTCACTTTTGGGTAATTTTAACGTCCATCGAGTTAAATTAACCGCATTGCCGGCGTCTCGGACTAACGTTTGATAGGGCCTTTCCAGGGCTCTGTTTGGTTGGGCCAGCACAAAGGCCATCTGGGGTCGCCTGGTGTCCCCCTGGGGCCCGTTCAGGCCAGTATGGAAAGGGGCAAAAATTATTGCCCACCATGGTCCATAAATCTGGTATGGTTCAATAAATAATGATAATTTTGCAATTTATTTTTAATATTATAAACTAATTTACAGATATATTATGTAAATATAATAATAGTTATTTATAATTTATTTTAGCAATGACAAGGCTATCGTTGGCTTTCAAATCCGGCCAATTATTGGCTGGCTAAAAGGGGCTTTTTCCTGTAATATGGCACATTGGCCGCCGGCATGGATACCCAGAGAAGTGACCCGTTGGTCCCCGGCCCCGCGGCATCCGGGAGGCCGGGCGGGCCCCCAATGGCCCCCCCGGCCCATGCCCCCAACGCGCCGTTTCCGGCCAAGCGCAAGGGATCAATGGAAAAAAGCGACAGGATAATAACCATCGATGGCCCGGCCGGCTCCGGCAAGTCGACCCTGGCCAGGAACCTGGCCCAGGCCCTGGGCTGGTCCTGCCTGGACACCGGGGCCCTCTACCGGGCCGTGGCCCTGGTGGCCGACGAGAGGGGCCTGACCCCCTCCCAGGCCAGCGAGGCCGGGGCCCTGGCCGCCTCGCTGGACATTCGTCTCTACGTCGACGGATCCGAGACCCTGGTCGTCGTGGGCGACCGGGACGTCACTGGCCTTATCAGGAGCCCGGGGATCTCCAGCCTAAGCTCGCGGTTTTCGGCCATTCCCGAGGTCCGCGGGGCCTTGCTGGGCCTCCAGCGGAGCCTGGGGCAAAAGGGCCACTTGGTGGCCGAGGGCCGGGACATGGGCACGGTCGTCTTTCCCCTGGCCGGCCTAAAGTTCTTCCTGACGGCCAGCCCCGAGACCAGGGCCGGCAGGCGCCAGCTGCAGCTGGCCAGGGAAGGCGTCTTCGTCGATCCCCTGGACATCCTTTCCGACATCGAGGCCCGCGACTACGCCGACTCCAACCGGGAAACGGCCCGCCTTGAGCCGGCCGAGGGGGCCTTCCACATCGACAGCACGGACATGAGCCTCTTCCAGGTCGAGACCATCATGATCGGCGAGGCCAAGAGGGTCTTCGGGCCCTAGCCCCGCTGGCCGGGCCAGGACACGTGGCCGGCCTGGCCAGGACGGACGCCCATGGGCCCATGGCCGACGAGTGCCGGCGGGCCAGGGAAGGCGTCCCAGTCATACCTTGGGCGTCCTCTTCGACTCCGTGGCCTGCGACCTCGCCGACTCCGCCCGTTCGCTGCCCGCCTCGGGCTGTCCTGGGAGCCGCCCATGTCGATGGCGGGGACGGGATCCTCTTCCAGGTCAAGACCACCGCGATCGGGCTGGCCTGGAGAGTCCCCCGGCGCGGGCCCCTGGGCCAGTGCCCACGAGGCTCAGATGATCTGGGACCTTCTGGGCCTGTCTTGTCGTCATATTCCTATATTATTTGTTTTGAATAAACCGTAATTCTCATTTTTTTTCGAGCTATAAAAAATCAATTTTTTTGAGCCAACTGTTGTCTACGCATAAATTTGCAAGACCTGACTTCCAACCCTACCACTACAGACAACAGAGTGTATGTATCACACTACGGCCGTTAGGGCATGGTGAAGCATCAAGGCATTATCAAAAATGTCGATTCCTTACATTCGATAGCATCATTATTTGCCTGTTCAGTCAAACAGGTCGCCGATAGCGATTCTGGTCTTGGCACCGCCTGAGAACTGACATCAAAAATTATGGAAAGCCTGGCTCACATTTTTTGAAGAATACTTGACTTCTTGTTATTTTTATCGTATTTTGTTTTAGCTCTATTTTTTTTACAGCTAAAAAAGACGGTAAAACAATGACAGAAGCTCCTTTGAAATTGGTACCGGACGAAACCACGCCAGAATCTCCGCAGCTGCCTGGCTACATATATTTTGAAAGCAAGGAGAGCGGGACTTATGGCAAGTATGCCAAAACCACATTCGTCAAAGAAGGAAAGGTTTACCACGAGACAGTTCATCTGGGCAGAGTAATTGATAAAGACTTGGGCCTATTCCGAAGTCGTTCGCGTGGCTATTTTACGTTCAACCTTCAAGAAGGATATGGTCAACCGCCTGAAAATCTGAATTTACAACGTTATGACTGTCCCAGCGTCAGGTCGCTTGATTTTGGAGATGCTTGGATGGTAGACCAAGTGTTTAAGAAAACCGGTCTTGAAAGTATCTTGAATAACCTTGTTCCAGGTTCTGAAGATACACTTAAAGCTTTGATAAGTTTTAGATTATTAGAACAAGATGCTTTTTGTTATGCTGAAGATTGGTATAAAAATTCTTATGCTAGGCTTATATATCCAAACGCTAATCTTGCTTCACCTAGAATAAGTGAATTTCTATCTATTATTGGTTTAGATAAACATAATGACAATTTCTTTAGATCTTATTTAAAATTAATATCAAAAAATGAAAATATTAGCGATCAAATATCAATTCCAATACTTTTAGATAACACTGGATTGCCTAATGATATAAAAACATACCTTACTGCTATAAATAAACATAATAGTGTTGTAAGTAATGAAATCAGACTGATTTATGTGATCGATCAAAGAACAAAATTACCTATTTTTTATAGATTTATTGCAGGTAATATTATCGATAATTCGTCTTTAATAAACACAATCAATATTTTATTAACATATAATATCAAAATAGAACTAGTTGTTATGGATGCTGGATATTCTGCTTTAAAAAACCTTATAGAATTATCATCTACCAATATTTCTTTTTTAACGAGAATGCCACAAAATTGGAAAGAATTTAAAAAACTTATTAATGAACATGGAAATGATCTCTTATCTGGAGAAAATACAATTATATACGGAGAAAGACCATTATTTTGTAAAAAAATTA
This sequence comes from Deltaproteobacteria bacterium, assembly GCA_031264145.1. Taxonomy (GTDB): domain Bacteria; phylum Desulfobacterota; class Desulfarculia; order Adiutricales; family Adiutricaceae; genus JAIRNQ01. The sequence goes on along the minus strand of JAISEK010000169.1, from coordinate 928 downwards.
AAATAAACTTATTTAATTCTGATATTTATGCCTATGTTATTCATGATATAAATAGAGCTGCAGACGATACAGTTAGGTTAATTAAAAATTCTAATAATAATAATGGTGCTAGTGATGATAAGAGTAATGGTAGTGGTGGAAGTGATAATCAAGATAATAGTATAGAAAATGAAATATTTAAAGATAAATTAAATTTTGCTGGTAAATTTATATTATTAGCATCTAATAATTATCCAGAAAAAGAAGTATTACCTTTATATTATACTAGACAAGGTATAGAAGATGTTTTTAGTATAAGTAAAACTTATGCGAGCTTATTGCCATTAAGATCTCATTCTATAGAGACTATCAAAGGTACTTTATTGATAAATTTTATATCTACTATAGTATATTCAACAATAAGTCATGGCTTATCTGATACATCATTATCTGCAAAAACAGCAATAGTAAAAATGCATCATTTAAAAATTAATGTTTTTGAATCTGAACAAATATTAGAAAAACTTTCAAAAGATCATAAGATAATAATTAATGATCTACACTTAGAATCTCCTTACGATGCCGAAAAAGGTCTTAAACTAAAGAAAGAATCTCTTTTGTCATCCTTAAAATCAGTAAAGCGTAAAAGGGGTCGCCCTAAAGGTAGCAAAAAATATGATAATCATGACTTACCATCAAGCCCTTCCAATGTCCATTGTCCAACTCCTGACGAGAAACCTACCAGAGGCAGACCCAAGGGCAGCAGAAATAAAGTGAAATCTGACCCGGCCGCCTCAACTAAAACAAACCCTGACGAGAGACGTGCCAGAGGCAGACCCAGGGGCAGCAGAAATAAAGTGAAATCTGACCCGGTCCCGCCTCAACTACAGCAAACCCTGACCTGAAACGTGCCAGAGGCCGGCCCAGGTGGCAGCAAAATCTAAAGGAA
>JAISEK010000010.1 GCA_031264145.1 Deltaproteobacteria bacterium | reverse complement strand
ACTTTTTCAGAAATGAGGAAAGATAATTATCTATACGTTGATAAGACCAAGGCAATACATGAAATCATCACTAACGGCAAGTGCTACTTCCTGTCCAGGCCGCGCCGTTTCGGCAAATCACTTCTTCTGGGCACCATGGCCGAGATCTTCAGAGGCCGCCGCGAGCTTTTCCAGGGCCTCTGGATCGGTTCCCCGGAATGCGGCCATGACTTCATCGAATACCCTGTCGTGCACATAAGCCTGGCTGGGACTCCCGACACCCAGGAGGGGCTAACGGCGAGCCTTGCCTATAAAGTCATAGCCGCTTCCAAGGAAAACCGAATCAACCTTTCAGAGATAGCCGCAAGAGATGGGCTCAATTTCGAGGCCATGTCCCCAGGCGACATGCTTGACCTGCTGGTCCGTACCCTGAAGGAGAAAACCGGCCAAAATGCCGTAATTCTGATAGATGAATACGACTCCCCCATCCTGGGCGTCATTGGCGATGTTGGCCAGGCCATGAAAAACCGCGATGTTCTCCGGGGCTTTTATTCCGCCCTCAAGACACTGGCCGATCTGGGCTACGTCCACTTCATTTTCGTCACCGGCCTGACCAAGTTCGCCAAGGCCTCAGTCTTCTCGGTCTTCAATAACCTTGATGATTTGACCCTTGATCCCCAATACGCCGACATCTGCGGGTTCACCCTCCAGGAACTTGACGCGCATCTGGCCGGCTACCTTCCAGAGGCGCTTGAAAACTCCAAGTTAGTTGGCGACGTCCCCAAGCAAACCTCCCCGGAGGAGTTCAGGGAAATTGTCCTCGGTTTTTACGACGGGTATTCCTGGGACGGGAGGACCAGGGTCCTTAACCCCTTCTCGATCATTAATTTTCTCAAGAAAAAAGCGTTAAAATCTTTTTGGTACAATTCCGGCACGCCCACGTTCCTCGTCGATCTCATCCGCGAGAATCTCCTGGCCTTCGTGAAGTCGGATACCTATTCCCTGTCGGAAACGGACCTTGAGGCAGTTGACGTCGGGAACCTAGAGCTGGTGCCGCTCCTCTTCCAGACCGGCTATCTGACGGTCGATGGGCTGAGGGGCTCAAGGGAATACAGCCTGAGGGAGCCCAACCGCGAGGTCTCCGAGGCCCTGAACGACCATGTCCTGGAAAAATTGATCCACAGGCGTGAGAAGGTTATCAAGGCCTGGCGGGCGAAGATCGTGGCCAGCCTGGACGCCCTTGACGCGGCCGGCCTGGCCGTGACCCTCACCGAGATCCTCAGGGAGATCCCCCATGAGATACACGAGCCCCTGGAGCACTATTACCAGTCGGTCATCTATTCCTTCCTGAAGGCCTGGGGGTTCAGGGTGCTGGCCGAGGAACGCCGCGGCGAGGGCCGGGTCGATCTGACCCTGGTATTCTCCGACAGCCGCGTCTTCCTGTTCGAGCTGAAACACGAGAAATTGTCCAACCCCAAGGATCCCACCAACCAGAAGGCCATGGACAAGTTCATGGCGGAAAGGGAAAGCCTCAAGGCCAAGGCCCTGGGGGCGGCCAAGGCCCAGATGGAGAACAGGGGCTACACCGACAAATATGGGAACAAGCCCGTCACGGTCCACAAGGTGGCCCTGGGCCTGGTCGGCAGGACGGCCGCATGCGTGGAGATATACTGATGGACGCCCTGCAGGAACTGCCAAGCAAAGGCCAGACCTTTTCCTCCATAAGGAGGCAAAACCTCCTGTACGTGGACAAGACCAGGTCTATCCATGAGGCCATCCGCACCGGTGGCTGCTGTTTTCTGTCCAGGCCGCGCCGTTTCGGCAAATCCCTTCTTCTGGGCACCATGGCCGAGATCTTCAGGGGCCGCCGCGAGCTTTTCCAGGGCCTCTGGATCGGTTCACCGGAATGCGGCTATGACTTCAGGAAATACTCCGTCTTGCACTTGAGCATGGGCGTCGAGTGCCAAAACGAGACGGTATTGGAGTCATCCATAATCACCGAACTGAAAGGGGCGGCCAGAGCCAACGGCATCAAGACGATTGAAGGGTTTTCTCCCGGCAACGTCTTGAAAAACCTTGTCTACTCCATTCTGGACCATAAAACGGAGACGGAAGACGCGGAGGCGGAAAAGGTCGTCGTACTGGTCGATGAATACGACGCCCCCATCCTGGGCGTGATTGACGACGTTGATCAGGCCATAAGAAACCGCAAGGTTCTACATGGCTTTTATTCCGCCCTCAAGACCCTTTCCGATCTGGGCTACGTCCACTTCATGTTCGTCACCGGCCTGACCAAGTTCGCCAAGGCCTCAGTCTTCTCGGTCTTCAACAACCTCAAGGACCTGACGCTTGACCCCGAATACGCCGACATCTGCGGGTTCACCGTGCCGGAGTTTGACGCCCACATGGCCGCTTACCTCCCATTGGCCCTTGAGAACTCCAGGTCGATTGGCGACGTGCCCAGGCAGACCTCCCTGGGGAAGTTCAGGGAGATGGTCCTCGGTTTTTACGACGGGTACTCCTGGGATGGGAGGACCATGGTTCTGAACCCGTTCTCGCTCATTAATTTCCTGGATCAAAAAGAATTGATCTCCTTTTGGTACAATTCCGGCACCCCAACGTTCCTAGTCGATCTCATCCGCGAAAATCTCTTCGCCTTCGTGAAGTCGGAGACCTACTCCATGTCCAAGACAGCCCTCGAGGCCGTCGACGTCGGGGATCTCAAGCTGGTGCCCCTCCTCTTCCAGACCGGTTATCTGACGGTCGACAAGAGAGTGGGGGCCAGAGAGTATACCCTGAGGGAGCCCAACCGCGAGGTCTCCGAGGCCCTGAACAACCATGTCCTGGAATCATTGATCCATAAGGGCGAGAGGGAAGTAAAGGCCTGGAGGAAAAAGATCGGGGCCAGCCTGGACGCCCTTGACGCGGCCGGCCTGGCCGGGACCCTCACCGAGATCCTGAGGGAAATCCCCCATGAGATACACGAGCCCCTGGAGCACTACTACCAGTCGGTCATCCATTCCTTCCTGAAGGCCTGGGGGTTCAGGGTGCTGGCCGAGGAACGCCGCGGCGAGGGCCGGGTCGGCCTTACCCTGGTATTCTCCGACAGCCGCGTCTTCCTGTTCGAGCTGAAACACGAGAAATTGTCCGACCCCAAGGATCCCACCGACCAGAAGGCCATGGACAGGTTCATGGCGGCAAGGGAAAGGCTCAAGGCCAAGGCCCTGGGGGCGGCCAAGGCCCAGATGGGGAACAGGGGCCACGCCGACAAACACGGGGACAGGCCCGTCACCGTCCACAGGGTGGCCCTGGGCCTGGTCGGCCGGACGGCCGCATGCGCGGAGATATATTGACTGACGCCCCCCGGGGACTGCCAGGCAAAGGCCAGACCTTTCCCGCCAGATGGGGCAAGACCATCCTGGCGTGGACAAGGCCGGGCCTAACCAGGAAACCATCCGCTCCGGGTATGGCGATCGACGGGGTGAAAAAGTCTTTTCCCAAGACCTGGCCGGCCAGGCCAGAGACGGGCCCGGCCCATGTGGCCTGGCCCCCATCCCGGCCGCCGGCCCCGGGCCACCAGGGCATGGCTGGCGGGAACCGCCGGCCAGGGCTCAGTACTCGAGGCCGTCCAGGACCGCTGGGGTCCCGGCCTTGCCGGACCTGGCCCTGGCCTGGCTCGCGGCCGCCCCGGGGTAGCCCCTGGCGGCGGCCAGGCCGTACCATCTGGCGGCCTCGGCCTTGTCCGGGGTGACCGCCCCGCCAGCCTCGTAAATGGCCCCCAGGTCGTTCATGGCCCTGGCCGTGGTCTGGGGGAGGGCGGCGGCCTTCCTGGCCCAGCTGGCCCCCTGGAAGAGGTCCTGGGCCGTGCCCGTGCCCGTCCGGAACAGGTAGCCCACGTTGGCCATGGCCAGGGCGTCGCCCGCCTTGGCCGCCCTGAGGCTCAGGGCGAAGGCCTCGCTGCGGCCGCCGCCCCAGAGGTCCTTGAGAAGGCCGGCCTCGGCCCCGGGCGTCAGCAGGACCGCCGCGGCCAGGTTCATGGCCGGGACGAGGCCGCCGGAGGCGGCCTGGCGGGCCAGTCCCAGGGCCCGGGCCAGATCCTGGCCGCCGTCGGTCTGGCCCCGGAGGAAGACAAGGGCCAGGGAGGCCTGGTAGATGGGCCTGTCGGCCGCGGGGCCCCTGTCGGCCAGCTCCTCCAGGCGTCCCCGCATGGCCGCTAGGAGGGCCACGAGGCGCCCGGCCTCGTCCGGGTTGGGGGCCTGGCCGTCAAGGCCTCGCTCGGAGATTATCCGGAGGAAGAAGACGGCCCTGAGGCTCCCGCCCCGGCCGGCGTTCACCAGGAGGGGCCTGGCCGCCTTGTAGTCGCCCCTGAGGAACTCGTCCTCGCCGGCCGGCTTGAGCTCGCCAGCGACGCCGCCCGGGACGGGAGGGTAGGGCCCGGCCGCGTCCGGGGCGGGCCCCGCCTGGCCGGAGCAGCCCGGCTGGAGGGCCAGGAGGGCCAGCATTACCAGGGGGGCCAGGAGGGCGGCCCGGGGTCTGTGGGGGCGGACGGTCATGGAGGGCTCCAGCGGCAAGGTGGGCCTCAGGCCCAGGGCCGGTAATGGACCTCTTCCAGGTACAGGCCGCCGGGGGGGGCCACCGGCCCGGCCCGGGAGCGGTCCCCGGAATCGATTATGGCCTGGAGGTCCGCGGGGGCCAGCCTGGCCCGGCCGATGAGCCAGAGCGTCCCGGCGATGGTCCTGACCATGTGCCTCAGAAAGCCCGAGCCGGCCAGGGTCAGGCGCATTAGGTCTGGCCCGCGCCATTCCAGGTATGCCTTCCGGATCTCCCGGACGGTGGAGCCCTCGTCCCCGCCGGAGCTCCTGAAGGCCCTGAAGTCCTTGGTCCCCAGGAGGAAGCGCAGGGAATCCCCCACGGCCGCCCAGTCGAGGTGGGGCCCGACGAGCCAGGCCCGGTTCAGGAGAAGGGGATCCCTGACGCCGGAGACCAGGAAGTCGTAGCAGTAGGTCTTGCCCAGGGCGGAGAAGCGGGCGTTGAAGAGCTCCCCGACCTCCTGGGCCGAGGTGATGGCCACGGTCGCGGGCAGGAGGGCGTTGCCCCCGCCCACTATCTCCCTGGTGGAGCGGGGGCTGTGGGTCACGAAGTTGGCCACCTGGGCCCGGGCGTGGACCCCGGCGTCGGTCCGGCCGCTGCCGTGGACGGTCACCGGGTGGCCGCAGAGCCTGGCCAGGGCCTCCTCCAGGAGCCCCTGGATGGTCAGTCCCCTGGCCTGGCGCTGCCAGCCCCTGTAGCCGGTGCCGTCGTAGGCCAGGGTCAGCATTATGTTGCGCGGCCGGCTATTTTCCTGGCTCATGGTAGTACAGGCCCCTGGGGGGCGCGGGCCTGGCCCGCTCGGTCCCGGGCCTGGCCGCCCGGTCGTAGGGCTTTGAGAAGTGGTCCCCGGCCCATCTCAGCGGCAGCAGCTTGAACTGGGCCATCAGCAGGGCGCAGGAGTGGCCGTTTATGCTGGTGACCGTGAATATGTCCAGGGCCAGGGGGTCCTGGGTGCTGGCGTGGCAGGTCAGGCAGTCCGGGAAGATCTGGTTTATGGCCTCGAGATCCCTCACCGCCTGGCGGTCCTCCACGGTGTCCCTGGTCACGAAGTCCCAGACCCCGACTTCCGGCAGGAAGTCGGCGATGGCCGCCGGGATGAGGTCGTTGGTCGCGCTCACGAGATAGAGGGCCAGGTCCAGGAAGGTCTCGTGCGGCTGCTCGCCGGCGTTGGCCGGGCCATAGGTCTGGCGGCTGCGGCAGATGGACAGGAGCTGCCAGCCCCTGGGCATGGGGAAGACCTTGTACGTCACCGGGGCCTGGCTGGTGCCGAAGAGGGTCAGGGCGTTCTCCCCGTGGACTTCCATCCACAGGCCTTCCTGGCTCGGGGCCGTGTAGCCGGCCTGGCCCTGGCCGATCCGCTCCAGAAGGGCCCTCCTGGACACGGCCGACAGGCCTCTGGTCTGCTCGGGCGGCAAAAGGAGGAAGATCTCGGTGATGGTCGCCGCCCTGGCCGCCACCGGCCAGGCCATGAGGAGGGCCAGGGCCAGGAAGGCCGCGAGGGACGGGGCCCTCGCCCGGCCGGCGCCCCTGGCGGGGGCCGGCGTTTCCCCGAGGGCCGGCCCGGGGGCGCCGCTAGCCCTTGCCAACGTCCCACCCCGCCAGGCGGGGGGCGGCGAGCCAGCCCTCGGCCAGTCCTTTCTCCAGGATTTGGCCGGCCAGCCAGAAGTCGAATTCCTCGTCGATGTCCACGTTCTCCTCCCGGCTGGTGACCAGGGTGCCGGCCTTCCGGCCAAAGAGGGAGCCCTCCCTGAGGTTGGCCGCCCTCAGGGCGATGACGCTGCCGTCGTTCACGAAGACGCTCCTTATGTCCTGGCGGCGGTGCTCGACCCCGTGGGGCGGGTACTGGAGCTGCATCCAGCCGGTGGACATGGAGTCGAAGTCCCCGGCCCTGAAGGCCGCGACCGTCCTGTCGATCAGGCCCGCCCGCCTGACCGGGCTGGTGGCCTGCAGGAGGACGACCAGGGTCCCCTCCCGTCCCTCCGCCTGGCAGACCTGGGCCAGGACCTCCCTGGTGGTCGTCTCGTCCCTGGCCAGCTCAGGGGGCCTGTCGAGCGCCTCGGCCCCATAGAGCCCGGCTATGGCCCTTATCTCGGGGTCCTCGGTGGAGACGACCAGGCGGTCCAGGCAGCCGGACCGCCTGGCCGCGTCTATGGTCCAGGCTATGAGGGGATGGCCGGCGATGGGCCTGACGTTCTTGCGGGGGATGCCCTTGGAGCCGCCGCGGGCCGGGATGATGCCCAGAGTGTGAGAGATCATGCGCTTGACCAGGATGGGCCGTCACGGCCATGTCTTTGGGGGCCTAGCCGGAGGCCTTGCCCCTTTGGGGCCTGGCCAGGACCAGAAGCCGGCTGCCCCAGAGGTTCCGATGGATGAGCTCGGGGCTCAGGAAGGGGAAGAACTGCGGGGCCTCGCCCAGGTAGGGGTCCTCGAAGGCCAGGTGGTTGTTGATGGTCCCCAGCTCGGTGATCACCGTCTCCATCTCCAGGATCTCGAAGCGCTGGCCCTCCAGGATGGCGGAAAGGCTCCTGGGGTTGAAGTGGTTCAGGTGGGAGTGGCCCCCGAAGGTGTGGCTTTTTTCGTGGAGGAGCCTGGTGACCAGGGAGGCGGAGTTGGGCACCATCGCCAGGAGCGCCCCGTCGTCGGAGAGGAGACGCCGGGCCTCGGAGAGCACGGTCCTGGGCTCGGCCAGGTGCTCCATGACCTCCCACATGCTCACCAGGTCGAAGGAGCCCGAGGCCATGTCGGCCAGCTCCAGGGGCTTGACGATGACCTTGATGCCCTCGTTCCTGAGGTTCTCCACGGACTCGACGTTCAGCTCCATGGCCATGGTCTCCCAGCCCCGGAGGCCGGCCTGCCGCACGAAGCCGCCCGTGCCGGTCCCGATGTCCAGGACCCGGCGGCCCTCCAGGTAGGCCGAGGCCAGATCCAGGCCGTAGTCGTACTTGGCCTGGTCCATGTCCATCTGGGGCCCGGACAGGAGGACCCTGGTCCAGGCCAGCTCCTCCCGCCAGTACTTGGTCATCAGATCCTCGCGCAGGATGAGGCTCACGTAGATCAGATCGCACCTGGGGCAGCGGACGTGCCGGAAGCCGTCCTTGACGAACAGCCCCTGGCCTGGGGGGGAGTCGCAGACGGGACAGTTGCGGGCCCTGAGCAGATCGCCCCTGATGAGGCCAGTGGCCGGGTCAATGTACTGGCTGAAGGGCGGATGGAGGCTTTTCTGCCGCCCGGTGTTGCGGTTGAAGTTGGCCGTGCCCATGACCAGCGAGGCGTCGAAGGCGTTCTTGCGGCTGAGGCGTTCCTGGGGGTCGGCCAGCCAACTTGCTGGTTTTGCGTCCATAAGAAATATGCGCGAAGGCCCCGGCCAAGGCCGGGGATGATAGTGCCCGCCCCGGCCCCGGGCGCCGGGGGGAGGCGGCCACCTCGGGGGGAGGGCCAGGGGAGGGATGGGCTGGCCCCTCGGGGCCAGGGGACGGCAAAGGCGGACAAGGGCATCTATAGGGCGGCGGGACTTCCCGGATCCGCGTCAATTCTACTAGAGCCCCGGTCCGTTGTCCAGTGTCGGGGAAACGGGGCCGCCCCGATGGCCAATTGCGCGCCTCCCGGCGCCATTGGCTCCCTTACAGGTCCCATGGGCCCATTTCGCCCGCCACTGGGGCAAGATGACGCTTTTGGGGCCGTCATGCGCATTGTTTCAAGATAAAATATGTCTGTTTGAATGGTCAAAATGTTTAAAGGTTTATATCTGCTTTCTTTTGGACTATGACAGTATCCTTTTGAAGAAGGACATGGTCTTGTACAGCTCGTCCAGCTGGCCGTAGAACTCGACCACCAGGAGAATGCCCGGACCGTCCCTGGCCGGGAGGATCTTAAGGAGGTCCGAGAGCCAGCGGATCTCCCTGGAGCTGGGGCAGAGGTGGGCGTCGCAGGCCATCTTGCCCTTGGCCCAGGGCAGGTAGGGCTTGGAGAGGTGGATCTCCTCCACCCGCTCCAGGGGGAGTTCCCTGAGATAGGCCAGGAGGCCCAGGCCCTGGTTGTGGGCGGTCACGGCCGCGTGGGCCAGATCCAGGACCAGGCCCAGATCGAAGCGCCGGAGGATCCTGTGGATGAAGTCCGGCCGGCAGACATGCTCGTAGAGCCCGGTGGGGTAGTAGTTGTAGTTCTCCACGGCCACCTGGCCGGGGAAGGCCTTCCTGACCGCCCGGAGCGACTCCGCGATCCTGGCCTCTATCTCGGCCTCCGACAGGACCCTGGAGGCCGGCCTGATGCCCTGGTACCTCTCGGCCGCCGGGCCAAGGTCGCAGCTGAAGGACGCGACGCCCTTCTCGGCGAGGTATGGGCCTATGGCCCCGAAGGACTCGACGAACCCCTCCTCTACCAGGCCGAGGCCGGAGTGGAAGACCCGGGGCTTGTCCCCCGGCAGCCAGGAGGGCTCCGGCAGGCCCTTTATCTCCAGCGCCTCGGCCAGCCCCATGAGTTTCCGGCCCTCCAGGCTCGGCTCCGACAGGAGGTGGGAGACGGCCAGGGCCAGACGGATCGCCGGCCTGTGGGCCTGGCCGCCGCCGGCCCTCCTGCCGGGCGCCTCCAGATCCGAGAGCCGCAGGGGCTCCAGGGCGGCCGCATCCCGCAGGAGGCTGAGGCCGGCCAGGTCCATGTCCGGCCCCAGGAGCCCGTCCCCCCCGGCCAGCTCGGCCGAGAGCCGCTGGAAGGCCAGATCGGCCGGGTCCAGGGGCTGGCCCTTTTTCAGATCCCTGGCGCAGACGGCCCACCTGCGGATGAGCCTGGGCTCCTCCCCTGGCTGGACCTCCTTGACTGGGCTGCCCCACAGCTCGCCCGGCCCCGGCCCCAGGGCCATCTCCCTGTCCCCCCGGCCTCCGGTGGCCCGGCCCCAGACGCCCAGGCCCCGCAGCTCCCGGGCCAGGGCCTCCATCATGTCCGGGGTCAGGCTCATGGCGTTGTCGCCGCCCGGGAGGCCCCGGTCGGTGGTGAAGTGCTTCTCGATCATGGCCGCCCCCAGGAGGAAGGCCATCCTCATGGCCCCTGTCCGGAGGCTGTGGTCGGAGAGGCCGGCCGGGAGGCCCCTTTGGAGCCAGCCGTCCATAACGGCCAGGTGCATGAGCCCCTCCGGGGCCGGGTAGAGGGAGGTGCACTGGAGGACGGCCAGAAGGTTCGGGCCGGAGAGGGCCAGGGCCCTGTCCACCTCGGCCTGGGCGGCCGCCCCGGTCGAGATGACCAGGGGCAGGCCAGAGGCCGCCGCCATCCGGATAAGGGGATGGTGGTTGAGATCGCCCGAGGAGATCTTGACGAAGTCGGCCCCGAGGGAAAGGGCCAGCTCCAGGCCCTCAGGCCCGAAGACGGAAAGGCCGAAGCCCAGCCCCAGGTCCCGGGCCAGGGTCCCCAGGGCCGACAGGGCGGCGAAGGGGAGCTCCTCCCTCCCCAGTTCCCCATGGAAGGGGCTGCTGCGGTGGAGGAAGAGGCCGGTCCGGTAGGCCTGGAACTTGACCAGGCCGAAACCGCTCCTGGCCGCGGCCCTGACCATCAGGGCGGCCAGCTCCGGGCTCCCGCCGTGGTTGCCGCCTATCTCGGCCACCAGAAGGGGGCCTGGGCCTCCAGCCGGCCTCACGGTATGACGGTCTCGCGCTTCTTGGCCCAGATCTCCGCCACCGGCGAGTAGCTGGCCCCGTTGTTGGTCGACTGGCTGATGGCGGCCTTGAAGGACCCGGGCTTGAAGTCGCTGAAGACGGTGACCACCAGGGGGCCGCCCTCGGCCTGGTAATGCTCCACTATCTTGCCCTCGGCGTTCTTCGAGGCCCTGAAGAAGAACATATGGCCGTCCCTTATGAGGAAGCCCTCCCACAGGCCCAGCTTGGGGTTGAAGACCCTGACGGAGGTCGACTGGATGGGCTGGAAGTCGGCCGGGGGCTTCTGCCAGCGGTAGGGGACCGACAGGACGTCCTGCAGGGCCTGGCCGTCGTTTATCCAGGTGAAGGTCCACTCGCCGGCCAGGATCAGCTCGTCCCTGGTGCCCTGGCCGGTTATGTAGGCCACGTCCCACTCGCCGGGCATGAGGATGAACCAGTTGTCCTGGGGCTTGAGGCTCTGGCTGGGGGCGTAGCTCATCAGGGTCGAGGCGAAGTAGCTCTGGGTGTCCTGCATGACGATCTTTTCCTCCACGGGCCTGGCCGCCTCCTCGGGCGTCTCGGGGCCCCTGGAGCCCTGGCCCACGTTGCGCGTGAGGCCGGGGGTGTTCCAGTTGCCGTAGCCGTTCTTTACCCCGCGCTCGAACTCGTCCTGGTCGAAATCCTCCCACATGTCCCGGGGATCGGCGCAGGACTTCAGCCCCAGGCGGTCCCGCAGGTAGGCCGCCAGGCCCTCCTCGGTCTGGCTGGAGATGACGCTCCAGGTGATCGAGGGCAAGAGGAGAATGGTCAGGATCATGACAAGCTTGCCCTTGCCCCTCTTCCAGATGGGCACGTACTCCTCGGGCTTCTCGCCGGTCCGGAGGTTAGCGCGGCACTCGGGGCACTCGGTGGCCGGCAGCCTGACCATGATGCCGCAGGCTGGGCAAGATATCCTGGCGCCGCCGCCATGGGGCGCGGGGGGGTGGCTTTCCGGTGGGGCCGGGGAGGCGAAGGGGTTTCTGGGGCGTGACTGGTTCGTTCCTTGCGAGGTTGACAAGAGGGCCCCCTGGTGGTCCTTTTCCGGTTCCAAGGCCAGGCCCTGGGAGGGGCGAGACGGGCCCTTCCCGGCCCTGGTTCTGGAGATTGAGTGCTTGAGTGCTTGAGCCGCAAGACGGTGGTCCCCGAGACCAAAATGGCCCCTGGCGCACCGATAAGGATCATAGCCGAAAAATGGAGCTTTGACAACGGCTTATGAAATCATCGCGCAAAGCTGGCTGCGGTGCCCATGCCTGGCCAGGGACGGGCCTGTTCCCGGTTCCTGCCAGGCCACCGTGTCTGGTTCATGGGTCGGGCTTAGGGCTTGCGTTGACAGCTGGCAGGCGATATTTGTAAATTTTCGTTTAGATCTAATTAATATGAATTTTTGATTATAAAAATTATATTAATTGCATATATAATATAACAAGCAAATTTAAAAATATTATTTTCTGCATAAATGTAGTTTTTAAATTAATTATATAAATAGTTTATATAGTTAATTACAATAATATATATTATAAAATAACTATTATTTTATATATTTAAATAAATGATAAATAATTATATTTATACACAGCTGTCCAAGAAAATCTGGGGACCAGGCTAAAACCACCGAAAACAGTACCCCGTCTCGGCCCAAAAAGCCGGTTTGAGAATCCCAACCCCCCCTGGGCCATCGGCCGGATGCTGTCCAAGAACCAGGACCTCGCCGGGGCACCCAGGGGTTTCCTGGGAAGGAGGCCAATTCCAGTCAATGGCCTTAGATTGTACTGGTTTTAGGCATTCATATTGCTTATTTCCTCAATCATGTCCTGTCCTGGGATCCATTGATATGCTGTCCAACAAATTGGGCCTGCCCCAACCCGGGCCATGACAGCACCGCCCTGGCGCAGGTACTAGCCGGCCGGCTGGCCAACCGTTCCTGCGGCCCCGCCTGGCGGCCTGCGTCTACCGCTAGGAGAACGGGGGGAGGCGCCATGGGCGCGGTCAAGCCAGCCGGACAGGCTTCCATGGAGGTGGAGAATCAGGCGGATTGTGGCCAACATGTGCGGGATGCACCACTGGACCTTGAGGCTAGCCTGCAGATGCCTAAGGATGAGGATGAGGACGGCGATCAAGGCCACGTATAC
>JAISEK010000079.1 GCA_031264145.1 Deltaproteobacteria bacterium | reverse complement strand
GGCCCTTCCGGCTGGGCGGCCGGAGGATGCGGCAGTTGATGAAGGCCGGGCCCAGGAAGCCGCGCCAGAGGGCCACGTCCTCGGGCCGGGAGAGGGAATCGACCACCAGCTTCCTGGCCCCCATGAAGTGGTCCAGGCCGGGCAGGAAGTCGGCCATCAGGTTCCCCGCGGTCAGGAGCTTGGCCTGGATGGGCACGAAGTGGTACTTGGCCTCCAGGAACTTGGCCGCCGTGGACTTGCCGGCCCCGTGGGGGCCGCTGAGGCCGATGACCGTCCGCTCCCGCCAGAGCGGCGGGCCGGAGGTCCGGTCGGCCAGGACGACCCTCTCCGTGCCCCACTTGGAGAACCGGAACTTGCCGGACCAGAAGAAGTAGCCGGCCAGGGCCGCCACCAGGGCCTCCAGGGCCGGGTCGGGGCTCTGGTGGAAGTCGCCCCTCAGGCCGAAGTCGGCCAGGACGTCGGTCAGGCCCAGCCCGCCCTCGTCGGCCGCCAGGCCCAGGACCTCCTTGACCGAGCCCTTGGAGACCAGGAGGGCCGCCTGGCCCATCCTCCGCAGCTGCCTCAGGCAGTCCATGACCTGGCCGCAGCCCTCGACCAGGTGGCCCCCGGGGTCCAGGCCCGGCTCGTCGGGGCAGCCGACGGCCACCAGCCTGGGCTTGGCCAGGCTCAGGAAGACCATCAGCTCGCGGTGGTTGGCCAGGAGGTAGGCCGAGCCCTTGTGGCCGGAGATGATGGCCACGGCCGAGCCCTGGCGGCTGCCGGCCAGGGGGCACAGGCCCACCAGGGTCGGCTGGCGCAGGGAGGCTAGGCACTCCAGGGCCTCGAACTCGAACATGGGCTTGGGCCGGGCGGCCCTGGCCGGCCGGGGATCCGGGGGGGCCTCCTCCGGCTCCCGGAGGCAGATGGCCGACCTCTCGACCAGGGCCGAGAAGGTCTGGCCCAGCCCCGGCAAGTTAGGAAGATACCCCTTTTCGATCTGTTTTGCAACGCAGGCGTCGAAAATCAGCTTCATGCCCTCCACGTCGGCCCTGTTGTACAGGATCAGCTCCTCCATGGCCAGCTCGTTCCCCGAGCGGTACTCGCCGTAGCGCCTGATGGCCTCGTGCCCGTCCCCGGAGGAGCCAGGCCTGACCAGGCCCAGCCGCTTCTCTATGGTCTTCTGGCCGCCCTTCATGCCCAGCCTCTGGGTGAAGTAGCGGAGATCGACGTGGATCCTGGGGAGCCGGAGGCCCCGGAACTCCCTTTCCAGGAACCTGAGGTCGAAGATCTTGCCGTTGAAGGTCACCAGGACCTTGGCGGAGGAGAGGTCCCTCAGCAGGAGGTCGCCGGAGTCGTGGCCGGGCACGTAGACGTTGAAGCGCCCGGCCAGGGACCAGCCGATCAGGGTGATGTGGTTGCGCTCGGCGATCAGGCCGGTCGTCTCGATGTCCAGGAAAAGGGCCTCCCAGGGCCAGGTCAGGGCCAGGCGGTAGTGCTCCTCGGCCGGCATGCGCTCCAGGAAATAGCCCATGTCGCCCCTCTCCAGGGCGGAGAGCGAGTCGGCGTACCAGCCGGGCTGCTGGCTCTGGAGATTGCGGGCCCCCCTGCCCGGCAGGCCCAGGCGGTACTCCATCAGGTCCTCCCAGGACAGGATCCCCTGGCCCCAGAGCTTGCGCTCCTTCTTGGGGCTTTTCATTCCCGGCACGTGAAGAAAGGAACTTCTTATCATAGAGACTACTCCAGGGACCGCGAGGGGGACGGATGGCCGGCCGCGCGGGCCGCGGCCAAGGAAATGCCCGGGGCGCCTCCGGGAAGCCAGGCGCGGGACCGATGACCCGCTGGCCCAAGCCAGCGACCTTATGACCTCTAAAATACACCATAAGGAACTAACTTGTCTAGCCTATCCAGCTTCCAGGTCCATTGGAAGTCGCTATTGGCCAAGCAAAACTAATTTTGAATATGTATATATTTGTAATAAAGTTATATCATAATCATTAAATGAGAAATATAAACTAAATATGGATTAGATTTAGATTTCCCAATCCGGGCCAGAAAGCCGGCCCCCCTGGCCCATGGGGCCGGGGCCGGGCCTCGACCCCTGGATATCCGGGCCTGACGGCCCGTAAGGGGCCCCTCCCGGCCAAGGCAAGCCCGGCCACCCCTGGACACTGCCAGGGGGATGTCCACTGGGCCGGGGGCATCGCCTGGGCCACGAGGGCCCTGGGGGACCTGGGTGACCTGGGGCTTCCCGGCCAGGGTGCCCTGACCGTTTCATTGTCCGGCCTTGGGCGAGAACCTCATGGGGGCCGGGGTGACGGGCAGGGGGGCATGAGGGACGGGGACTCGGCCTACTCCAGTGAAGGGCGGCCTGAGGCCGTTCTTCGGCCGCCTGATCCCCCAGTGGGCCGTCCGCAGGCCGGCGGCCGCGGATCCGGCCATCCATGTCCACAGGGGCCCGGCCAGGGTCTTCAGCCGCAAGGAGGAGGCCGTGGCCGCGATTTACGGGCCAGGGTAGGCCCCGGCGACATGGCCGGACCTGGCCGTGGCCGCCATGGGGCCCCCAAGGGCGGCCTGGGCATGGGGGAGAGGCCCACCCACACGGGGGCCATCGCTGACGG
>JAISEK010000056.1 GCA_031264145.1 Deltaproteobacteria bacterium | reverse complement strand
GCTGGCGGTCGTTGTGGGAGTAGCCCTGGTGGCTGCTCTGCTGGCCGCCGTTGTGGGAGTAGCCCTGGTGCCTTCGCTGCTGGCCGGCGTTGTGGGAGTAGCCCTGGTGGCTCCGCTGCTGGCCGTCGTTGTGGGAGTAGCCCTGGTGGCTCCGCTGCTGGCCACCGTTGTTGGAGTAGGCACCTCCTTGCTGGTGACCTTGTTTGCTCAGGTTGTAGGCCTTGTTGTGGTCCTGGCGTTGTCTGTCCTGCTGGTTGTACCGCTGTTGTCCATGGTGGCCGCCTTGTCTGTTTTGGGCCAAGGCAAGGCTGGGGACGGCCAGGATGATAAGGGCCAGGGCCAATGTCGGGATGGATAGACTTCTCATGCTGCACCTTCTGTAATTATGGTTGTGAACAAAAAATGATAGCAATGCAATTCCAACGAGGCAGACCATGTTTGTGGAAAGACAACTGACATTTAGTGAATGTCTAAAAGCTTGTTCTGTGCAAGCGCTGCCATCTGTTATCTAGCTTGCCTTGGCTCTCGCCGTTGAATCAAGTATATGCAATAACCGAGCCATATTGGTCTGAAAATAGAAAAAAACTTTTTGACGCTGCTCCTGGAATTGTGTTTTATAATTATTTTGTGTTTACACTATGTTATTGTTTGATCGTTAATGAATTGGGTGGCCCGGTTAGTCGATAAAAGGTCCTTATCCCCCCTGTTGGTCGGGTGGCCAGCGGACTGGCTGCGTTCTTTTGTGATCGCCTGGGACAAAACGACTCACTTCGGGGAGCTGTTTAATGCGGCGATATCCAGCCCTGGTCACGCTCCAGTTACCGATTGGCTTTATGGGTTTGGCCGAGCCTGGATCTGGTTCTGTGGGTACGCTGTTAGCCAGACAATGATTTGCCTGTTTTCCTGGTGGGTGATTTTTACTCAGGTGGGCATCCATATTGGTCGCCTCTTTGGCCCAAGAGGCCGTTGGCCGTGCCGGGGGCAGGTTACGTTGGCTGGCTGGCTTTTGGGCGAAGTTCGCATGATTCCGTGGAGAGAGGTTTCTACTCAGGTGTTAGCAATTATCTGATCGCCTCATTTGGCCATAAAGGGCCTGGCGTTCCATGTGGCTTCTTTGGTCAGCGAAAAAGTGTGGCCCAGGCCATTGGACGGAGGAAGCCACGTTGCAGGCCAAAATGGAAAGTATTCTTTTAGCTGCGGCCCTGGCTTTGTATGAATCAGTCCATGGTGAAGCTGGGCAAGGCCCCAAACAGCGTGGCTGATTCGGGATAACCGGGCGTGCCCAGGCAAGGGTGCTCCAAGAAGTTCGGTAGGGGCAAAAAAGCCCGGCCGCCTTTTCTCGGTGGCCGGGAGGATGTCGGCCCCTTTTTCAGCCTTAACTGTGGCGAGGGGCACCCTTGTTGGCCATGGGCTAATTCGGGAAGCCCTGGCGGGGCCTTCTGGGGACCTGTACCCCTGCTGGGACGCTGGGCCTGGGCTCACTGCGACGCTGCTGGGGCCTGGCGCTTTCCTGGCTGGGCCTGGGCTCGCTCTGCCGCTGCTGGGGCCTGGCGCTTTCCTGGCTGGGCCTGGGGTTTTCTGGACGGCTGACATGGCCGTTGGCGGATTGGCCTGGCTTTGGGTCGCGGCGGTCCATCCCTTCCCGATGGTTGGCCTGGGCTGGCCTTGGGTGGCTCGTTTCCCTGTCTGGCCCATGCCCGTTAGGCCCGCGGACGTGGCCGGCGCTGCCTGGGGCAGGCCGCTTTACCTGGACTGGGTGTCCGTTGGCAGGGACCGGGTAGTAATTGTTTTCGATGTAGACATCTGACTGGTAAAAGCTCTCATCGTAATACCCGTCATCGTAGTACAGGTAGTCATCGTTGAACCATTGCGTACTGCTGGCAAACATGAGTTCCTCGAGGATGCAGCCGCTGGCCAGGAGGGGGAGGGCCAGTAGTGGGAGCAGCAGGAGTATGGTTTTGCTAGTATTGGTTTTCATTTCTGGACTCCTTCTAGTAGTGGTTTTGATAAAATCAGTTTTTATTTGTCGTATTGCGTCATTAGGAGTTTATTCGCCTAGGCTTTCCTGAGGGACAGAGGCCTTGTCATTGGTCCAGGGTCTATCTTCGTCTTGGGGCTGCCGGTTGACAGGTTTGTTGACTGGATTTAAAGCAAGAACAATGCCAAAGCCCTTATCCAATCATAATCCTTATAAGTAATATTTATTATATTAAATTATAAGTTTTAAATATTTATTAATTGCAATATAATAATTTTAGTTATGTATAAATATTGTTAAATATTTTTAATACATATAAGATATTAAATATAATAATTATTATCTATTTGTTATCGAAGTAGGGGCTCGAATATATCACGTATTGACTTGGATTTTGTTTTTCCTAGCGGTCCATCATCGACAAAGCCAGCCATTTTACCTGGCCCATGAATGGTCCCCGGTGGTCAATGTCCCATGCCTGTCCCAGGAGGCCTGGCGGTGAAGGCTTCCTGCCTGGGACCCCACCCCGCTTGCGTAAGGGTTTGCGCGGCGGTCAACGGGCGTTCTGGGGGCGTCTCCCTGGGCAACGCCCATTTTCCTCGGCCGGTGAGAGGCCGGGGCCCTCCTCTGGGCCTGGCTGCCCATGGCCGCATTGGGCCCAGGGCTTCCTTTTCGGGCCAGTGCCTCGTCTCCAGCCTTCATTTTGGGTTTGGCCTTGGGAGGCGACTCTCCCCGACCGCCGCTTCCGGCCTGGTCGTGCCTTCGTCCTCCCGTGTTGTGCCTGGTTGGTCGGGACGGCATGCCATGAGCTTGTCGCTTATAATGAATAGTTTGTTTGTGAAACGTTATAAATTTGTTTGTTCCGGGGCCAGTTTTCTTGGGTGGGCCAAGAATGGAGGGAGGCCTGGCCGGCGATCTAAAGCCAGTGCCGTTTTCGGCCGATAGGTTAATAGTGGCCCCGCCTAGGGGCCCATGGGCATTTCCTGAGGCTAAAAAGGTTGATGAGGATGAGAAGAGCCGGCTTTTTTAGATCAGCCAAAATAGGGTCTTGATAATTAGCAATAAATCAGCTTAATTTTATTTTTTTAGATATTTTTGCATGTCTATAAAGATTATTTATCGATCTATTGGTGGCCTTGTTTCAGGCTAGGAAGAATGCATATGTTTTATCAAAATAATTATGAATCATTATTTAAACATAAATTGTGTATTAAATTTATAATTGGGTTTTTTTTAATAGTTAATTTGATTTAAAATTGCCGATGACGAGATCCAAGAAAGGGGGGCCAACCCAGGTTGGCCCCCCTTTCTCCGTGTGGTGGCAGTCTCTGGTCTGGGTGGAGTCCGGGCAAAAAAAAGCCAGCCAAAGTTTTCAAATTTTTTCATTTTTTTTCTTTTTGCCCAATGAAGGAATTAAGGTGCTCATAAATAATTGATTGCTTTGGTAAAAATAAAATAGATGCACTGGCCTGGAATTTGCTTTTAGACTTTTGGCAAGCTCACCAAACTTTACCTCGAGCTAGCCAACCTTGTCTTTGGCTAACTGGCCAGACCAAGGAGGCAGAATTTCCTTTTCTCGTCCTGACGGCCAGGTGCCCGTTGGCCCTTGGTCTGTCTGCCCGGGCCGTCAGGAGGCCTGGGGCCCTTGACGGGCCAGGAGGGTTTTCATGACTTCCAAAGGACAAAAGTACCTCGGGCTTGCGATTCTGGCCTGGGGCGGTACCTTCATCTACCAAGTGCCCATGCTCCGCTACGTCCTTTACGAGCCACTGCGGGAGGGGTTGGGCCTGGATCACACCCAGTTCGGTGACCTGCAGGCATGGTATGGCTATCTGGCCACCGCGACCTATTTTCCCGGCGGCTGGCTGGCCGACCGCATCTCGGCCCGAAAGCTCTTGACGTTCTCCTTCCTTGCGACGGCCCTGCTTAGCTTTTGGTTCGCCACTTTCCCTGGCTACGGGGCTCTGGTCGCCATCCACGCTCTCTGGGGCGTGACCACCACCCTTACCTTCTGGGCTGCCATGCTCAGGGCCTGCAAGGACATGGCGGCCTCTGACGAGCAAGGCAAGTTCTTCGGCCTGCTGGAGGGTGGCCGGGGACTCTCAAACCTCATAGGAACCACGGTGGCCCTGTTCTTCTTTAGCCTCATAGCCGATCAAGTCGTCGGCGTCAAAGCGGCCATCCTCATTAAGGCCGGCGGGTGTTTCCTCGCAGCCATCATGTCCTGGTTCTTCTTCAAGGATCCCATCGAGCTGACTCCCGGGCCCTCGCTCCTGAAGGACATCGTGGCCACCCTAAAGTCGCCCCTTGTCTGGGCCTTGTCCCTGATCGTCTTCTGCTGCTATACCGCCTTCACCGTCGGCAGCTACATGAACCCCTACCTGACGGGCGTCAACGGCCTAAAGGCCACCACGGCAGGCTTTTTGACCACGGCCTGGCTCTACGCAGGGCAGTTCGCCGCCGCCCCCGTCTCCGGCCTGATGTCGGACAGGTACGGCCGGCCAAAGTTCATGACCATCTGTTTCGGGCTTCTGGTGCTCCTCTATCTGGTCATCATAGTCGTCCCGGGCACCCCGGCCATGGCGGTCTTCACCACCGTTTCCTTCATCTGTTTCTATCTGGCCATCTACGCCATCAGGGGGATCTATTTCTCGGTCATGGAGGACCTGCGCATCCCGGCCACCATCGCCGGCAGTGCCGTGGGAATGGCTTCGGTCATCGGCTTTACCCCGGACTTCATCACCTTCAAGCTGGCCGGCCCCATCCTCGACAAATACCCAGGCGCAGCCGGATACAAGTACCTCTTCACCGGCGGGGCCGTTGTGGCGGCCGTGGGTCTGGTGATCTGTGTCTTAGTGCTTTGGCATGTTAATAAGCTTGTCAAGGCTAAACAGTTAGCCAAATAGTTATGAAATTTAAATGCTGCCTTAAAATATAGCATAACATAAGGAGACAAGATGATAGGACAAGGAGAAAAGCAGATCCATGACGCCACCATGCGGATCCTGGCCACCAAGGGCATGACCTTCATGTACCCCGAGGCCGTGGATCTGGCCAAGGCCCACGGCCTCAAGGTCGAGGGCGCCACGGTCTTCTTCACCGAGAAAAAGCTTATGGAGCTCATAAGCCTGGCCCCCGCGAGGTTCACCCTGAGCGGCTCCAACCCGGAAAAGGCCGTGATAGTCGGCAACCACGAGACGCACCACATTCCTGGCGGGGCTTCCCAGTTTTTCCTTGAGGAGAACGGCTTTCTGCGCGATGCCGAGATGAGGGATTTCGTCCGCCTGACCAGGCTCTTCCACGCCGCCCAGGAGATCCCCATAATGGCCGGCATGGTCGTCCAACCAGGCGACGTCAAGCCCGAGGACACCCTTGGGCATGTCCTGTTCCAGCTCTTCCAGCTGACCGACAAGCCCTTTCTCAGTGCCGCCGGCGACCCCAGGGCCACCGGGCTGGCCCTGGGGATGACCTCCATCGCCAACGGCGGCGATGCCGAGATGCTCAGGATCCCCCGAATTATGGTCGTGGCCAACCCCCTTAGCCCTCTCAAGATGGACAGGAACGCCACCTATTTTCTTATGGAGATAGCCAGAAGGAACCAGGTGGTTTGCGTGGCGCCCTGCGCCATGGCCGGGACGACCGCCCCCATGACCCTGGCCGGGGCCTTCGTCCAGACCAACGCCGAGACGCTGGCCGGGATTGCCCTGGCCCAGATGGTACGGCCTGGGGCGCCATCAGTCTACGGGTTTTTGACCACGGTTAGCGATCTAAGGACGGGGAGCATCGCCACAGGGGCCCCGGAGCAGGCCATCAGCGCCATCTGGGGCGGCCGACTGGCCCGCCTCTACAACCTGCCGTGCCGGCTGGGCGGAGGCGGCCTCACGGATGCTGACGTGAACGGGCTCCAGAGCGGCTACGAGTCATTCATGAACATCCTTGCCGCCAGGGAGGCAGGAAGCAGCATCTCCTTCCAGGCCGCCGGCGTTCTGGGGGCCTTCAACGCCATGAACATGGAGAAGGCCGTCAGCGACCTGGAAGTCATCGGCATGGTCAACAGGATTGCGAGGGACATCGACATCACTCCAGAAACACTGGCCGAGGACGTCATCGCCAAGGTGGCCCCAGACGGGCAATACCTGACCCATCCCCACACGGTCAGGCACTGCCGCAAGGAGGTCTTCCAGCCCCGCATCAGCTACCGAGGCCCCATGTCCAGGGAAGGGCAGAGGGAATCGGAACTCGGCCGCGTCCTGGCTGAGGTCAGGCGGAGGGAGGAGGCCTACTCGCCACCCGACATCCCTAAGACCGTGGCCAAGGACCTCAGGGCCTTTTTGTCCAAGGAGGGGATTGAGCCAAAGACATATGTATAAATAATTATATTTCTTTAATAATTTTAGTAATTATAGGTTTATGTTTTCTGTCATGATGCCATGGCTGTTTTGCGAGTGATTGCCTCCGGCCCTGCGCCAGTTTCATGCGGGTCATGGGCCAACAAGGCCATCAAATAAATGTTATTTGATGGCCTTTTTTATGATATATAATAGATATATTATAGGCAAAATTATTGTTTTTAGAAGAATTTTTAATAATTATATTATAAATAATATATATAAAATTTTATATATTTATAGTAATATATGCTATAATGATCTATGTTTACGTGGTATGGTCTTTCAATAATTTTTCTTTCGTGGCCAGTGGGAAAATCTCCGAACTAGCTTGCCAGGGAGGCATCGCGGCTAGACGTCAAACTGCCGGCGGGAAAGGTTGTACTTTTTGAGCCGGTAGGCCAAAAGCTGCCGTGAAATGCCCAGGAGACACGAGGCGTCCTTGAGGGAGCCCCTGGTTTGGGTCAAGGCCTCAATTATCTCTCCCCGGCCAGGTCGGCCGGCCCGGCCCCCAGGGGGAGCTGGGGGCGGCAGGGTTCCCCATGGCCAGGCGGGAATCGGGGCGGCAGGCCAGGGCGCCTGGACGGGAGCGGCCTCGGTTGGCCGGAAATACTGGGGCAGATGGGCAATGCCGATGGTTTCGCCATCGTGGACCACGTTCAGGGCCCCCTCGATTACGTTTTCCAGTTCCCTGACGTTCCCTGGCCAGCCATGGAGCTTAAAAAGGTCCATGGCCTCTGGAGACACGCCCGGGGCCATCTTGCCCAGCTTGGCCTGATGCTTGTTGATGAAAAACGTAATCAGACTGGTCAGATCGCTCATCCTTTCCCGCAAGGGCGGGATGCGGACCATGACCACGCCCAGACGGTAGAAGAGATCGGCCCTGACCCTTCCTGCCCTCACGGCCTCCAGCGGTTCGCGGCTGAACGAGCTTATGATTTTTATGTCCACGTCCTTCTCGCCGAAGGCCCCCAGCCTCCTGACGCGCCGCTCCTGGATGAATCTGAGGAGCTTGGGCTGGAGCTCCAGGGGCATGGAGTCGATCTCGTCGAGATACACGGTGCCGCCATCGGCCTCCTCGAACAGGCCAGAGGCATCACGGGCGCCGGTGAAGGCGCCTTTTATCGAGCCGAACATCAGGCCTTCCAAAAGATTGGCCGGGATGGCCGAGCAGTTGATGGCCACGAAGGGGCAAGAGGCCCTCTGCGACTGGTCGTGGAGCTGCCGGGCCAGGATCTCCTTGCCCGAGCCGGTCTCGCCGTAAATTAGGACGCTGGAGGGGCTGTTGGCGGCGGCCAGGGCCCTGGTGATAGACTCCAGGAAGGAAGGCGAGGAGCCGATTAGCTTGCCGAAAAGAAAGGCGTTCCGGGCCGCCTGGCTGGTCCTGGGCGGCCCGGGCTTGGCGTCCAGGGGATAGACCAGACAGATGCAGCCCCTTACCTTCCCTGATTTTATCAGTGGCAGCACAGTGTGGGTCGAGTTGACGACCCTGCCCTTCCTGGTCTCGTAGATCTCGAAGAGGTCATGGATGGGCTGCCCCAGGCGCATGGACAAAAGGATCGGGCTGGCGTCAGGGTGAGGGACGTAGACCTCGGTGATGTGGTGGCCAAGGGCCTCCTCCTTGGCCAGGCCGTCGATTTCGCCCTGGACCTTGCTGTAAAAGGTGATGACCCCCCTGGAGTCGGTGATGATGACCCCATGCGGCAACGAGTCAAGAATGGAGTTGAAATTGGATTCCGGGTGTAGCAGATCCGGATAGAAGTATTTTTTCATGACTTAATCCAGCTGGATGTCTTGGCTGAGATTATATAAGTAAAATTAACTTGGTGGAAAATATGATATGGTAAATGACATTAATTTAATTAATGTTAATATTTGATTTGAAAATCAAAATTAAAACGAAAGTCGATAAAAACAACCATTTTTATTGCTCAGGCCGTGGACAATTACTTTACGTTCCCGTTCCGCGGGCAGCCAAAAAAAACGCACCAAATGTGTTTTTGTATGAGTGTTATGTCATTATACCCGCAATGATGGCCTCGTGGCAAGGATTAATTCGGATGTGGCCACCCTTTTCTTCGAGCGGGTTCGTTTGTCCTTGTCTACCAAAATAAGATATATCTCCGTTTGCGGTGCATATCAGCGTAATCGCCTTGTTCTTGCTCGCCGGCCAGGGAGAGGAGAGCCAGAGCCGGCACGATGGAGCCACCGGCGCCCGTGGACAATTTCATGGCCAGCCAAGCGAATTGGTAAGAAATGGAAAGGCTATGGCCGTCCCGCCAGGGTATCGAGAAATGGTATGGCCACTATAACCAAAACATTAAATACACATATATACTGATGGTGATTGATATTCCTGCAAATCATTCATGTCAAGGCCGGTTTTTGCGGCCATCTCGATCATTTTCTATGTCATTGGGGACATGGCCTGCGACGACAGGGAAATGTTCCCGTCGGCTTCAGAAATGCGCCGTTGAGGAAGCATGGCGCGTTTCGGTGCCATATTGTGGCCAGGCGAGGCGCGCCAAATAGGTTGAGCCAATTTTGACAAATAAAACCGACGATGTATAAAAAACATTATTTGAGCCTATAAAGTTATTTATCTTTTGGGATATGATGGACGGGTTTTCCGGACAAGCTGGGTGCGGGACACTGTCAACTTCCCCGGCTGTTCCTGACGGCCCCCATCAAAGGCGGCTGTCCGGTCCCACCAAGCAGACTTTGGACGACACCCGACTGGGTATCGATGGGACGCTGATTTTTGGGCTTGGGGGGCTTTGGCCAAGAGTCAAAGGAAAAAGGCTGGCCAAGCGGGGAGCGCTAGCGGGGCCGGCGCCGCGGCTGAGGCTGAGGCTGGTCCAGGAAAGCCATTTTCTTGCCTAAACGTCCGGCTCGTTTCGATTTTGCCGATAAGGGCCTGCCATTGCGGCGAGAGGAGGCGGGGCGGCCAGGCTAGACCACCGGTTCACGGTAAATGAGGTCCTTGGCCTTTTGGGCAGCCTCCGTGATCGGCCCCAGGTTCTTGAGGCCGGAAAGCTGGTGCAGCTGCTCGCCCACCAGCAGTATCAGCCTCACCAGGTCGCCAGGGTCCCGCTCCAGGATTGAGGCGGCATGGGAAAAGCTCCCCCCCGAGGCCCAGCAGTGGACCGCCCTGGTGGCCCTGGTGGACAGGGGCCCAGGGACGTCGAAGGAGTGGCTTTCCAGTAGGCGGATCATCGGGCCCACGGCCCTCTCGAGCCTGAGGAGGTGGGCGCGCAGGAAGCCGGGAATCTGGGACCTGTTGGCCGCATGGCCGTACCTGGGCTTTTGGGGCCTTTTCTCCTCGGTCAACGAGGCCAGGACGGCGGACAGAAAGACTGGATCCTCCGGGAGGCCACCTTCCTTGATGGCCGCATGCATGACGAGGGGGTGCTCGAGCCTGAGGCCGGTGGCCGTGAGCCCATCGGCGGTCAGGTGCCCCAGGTGGTCGACCAGCCGCACGGTCTTGAGGAAGGCCTGGTGTCTCTTGAAGTCCTCCCACATGTCCCTGGAGGCGCTGGCCAGGTTCCCCTTGGTCGGGCGCTTGACCATTTGCCAGGCGGCCAGGGATTTGGCGAGCAGGTCCTTGACCTCCCTGGGCTCGTAGGCGTTTAGGAGGTTGAGGACCATGGCGAAGTTTACCCTGAGGCTGCTCAGGACGGGATCGGGCGGGGAGTTGAAGAGGCCCTGCATCAGGCGCATGTCCATGTAGGGCCCGGGCACGATGATGGCGAAGCCTATGTTGTCCAGGCCCCGGCGGCCGGCCCGGCCAGTCATCTGCCAGAGGTCGGTGGCCGTGAGATCGCTGAACTCCTGGCCGTTGAAGCGGTCGCTCTGGGGGATGACGACCGAGCGGGCCGGGAAGTTGACCCCGGCGGCCACCGTGCTGGTGGCGAAGATGGCCGAGATGAGGTTTCGGGTCATCAATTCCTCGACCAGCATCTTGAATTGCGGCAAATGCCCGGCGTGGTGGGCGGCCACCCCCTTTTGGCGGACCTGGTCCACCGGTTGGTAGTCCAGGAGCGCCGGGCAGTCGGCCACGTAGGAGTCGATGAACTCCCCGCGGGCCCTCCTCTTGTCCCAGCCGTCGAAGGACCCGCCGGAGACGGCGTTCCTGGCCGCCAGGTCGCACTCGCGGCGCGACTTGAGGAAGAATATGGCCGGCAGGAGGTTGTACCCGCGCAAAAAGTCTAGGCTGCCCTCCGGGTTGCCCTTGGCCTCCCTGGGGTAGTGTGAGGAGAGGCCGCCTTCGGGGTGCCTGTTGAGGAACCCGCCAACGCCGCGCCGGGATCCCCGGCCTCTGCTCTTCCTGGACGGCGGGCGGTACTGGGCCAGGGTCGTGAGGCTGTCGAAGTCGAGGGCCAGGGGTTCCAGTGGCACGGGCCTTTCGCCGCCCTGGACGACCTTGACCTCGCGCTGGCGGTTGTGGCCCAGCCAGTCGGCCAGATCCTGGGCGTTGTCGATGGTGGCCGAAAGAAGGAGGAACCGTATCCGCCTCGGCATGTAGATGAGGACCTCCTCCCAGACCACCCCGCGCTCCGGGTCGCCCAGGTAGTGGGCCTCGTCGAGGACGACCAGGTCGCACTCCACGTCGCAGAGGCCGGCCAGGGCGTCGTAGAGCTGGTTCCTGAGAATCTCCGTCGTGCCCACTATGATCGGGGCCTGGGTGTTTATCTTGTGGTCGCCGGTCAGGAGGCCCACGCAGTCCTGGCCGAAGTCGCGGCCGAACTCCAGGAACTTGGAGTTCGAGAGGGCCTTGAGGGGCGAGGCGTACCAGGCCCTGGCCCCGGCGGCCAGTTCCCTGGCCAGGGCGGTCTTGGCTATCCAGGTCTTGCCGCTGCCGGTGGGTGCCGAGACGATGGTGTCGTGGGAGGCCACCAGCTCGGCGGCCAGGAGCTGGAACGGGTCGGGCGCGAACGGGAGCTCGGGCGGGGTGCCGATGAGGCCAAGGAGTTCCGTGACCCTGGCGGGCTGGGCCGTCCTGGTCCCGGGCCCGGCCGCCGTGGGAGGGGCCTGGGGATGTCTGTGTTTCCTGTTTCTGGTCACGGTCCTTGATCCGGCAACGGGTGCCTGGGACTGGTTGGGGTTTGGGGGAGGGCTGGCCGGGGGGCAAGACTCAAAGACCCCGGCCAGGCTCGGAAGGCTGGCCAGGGTCGGATGGCGGAAGGAAGAAAAGGCCTTTCCTAGCTGCGCTTGGAGCGGCTGGCCTTCTTCTTGGGGCTGGACTTCTTGGAGGCGGAGCGGCTCTTGCGCTTGGCCACGGGCTTCGCGGTCTTTTTGGGCGTGCCGCCGTATATGTTGGCCGGTTTGGGCACGTCGTCGCCCAGGGCCATCAGGGCCGTCTTGACCGCCCCGTTGGCCACCGCCGTCTTGAGGTCGTCGCCCAGGGGGGCGGCCTCAGGGTCATCGATGAAGCGGCGCCCGCCCAGGAAGTAGGGGCCGTAGTCGGCCCCGAAGGCGGCCGTCTCGGTGACCACGTTGAAGCTGGGGGAAGCCAGGATGAAGTTGCCGTTGCCGGTGTAGATGCCCACCAGGAAACCGGCGGACTTGGGGGTCTTGTAGGCCAGGACGTCGCCCGGCCTCAGGTCGTCGCGGCCGATGGCCTTGCCCCTGGCCACCAGCTCCTGGGCCGTCTGGGGCAGCTTGACGCCGTTCTGGCCGTAGACCCAGCTGACCAGCCCGGGGGAGTCGAAGCCGGACTGGGGGCTGCGCCCGCCATCCCTGAAGGGCCGGCCGGACTGGCCGTAGGCTGAGACGAGGAGATCGTTGGTGAGTCTGGGGTGGGGGCGGGGGGAGCGGCCGGAACTTGGGGCCAGGCCTAGGTCGGTCTGGACGGCGACCGGGCCGGGCTGGGGACGTCCGCTCATGTTCTGGCCGACCCGGCCGGTGGCCAGGTTGCCCTCCAGGCCCCTGAGGCAGATGGAGAGGTCAATCAGGTCGGGCTGTCTGACGACCTCGCCCAGCAGGCGGGTCTGCAGCCCCTCGACCTCGGCCGGGTCAAAGGTCCTGGTCTCCGGGGAGCCCGCCGCCGCCGGGGCGGAGGGCCGGAAAATACTGGCAAAAGGGGCAAAACCTTGGGTGGAACTCTGGCAGGACGAGGCCAAGATCAAAAGGGACGCAAAGGCGCAAGATTGAAATAGGCGCCAGCGAAGGAGCTTGGCCAAGCACCGGGTTTTCTTCATGGGTGACACCGCCTCTGGCCGCCAGGGTGGGCCCGGGGCCTTTGGTTGTTTTTAGACGGGATGCTGTCGGCCTGCGCCTGGAGCTTGGCGGTTGGTCCGGGAGGTCCTGGGTAGGCCCCCGGTCGCCAAGACGGGTCATGGGCTTCGCGGGGATGGGCGGCGGGCGCCAATCGGTCCGTGAATCTAGGGTCTACGCAGGTCTTGGGTTGGGCCTCCAGTCTTGACGGCTCCTTGGGGAACCGCAAAGTTAAATAGGAACGGATATATTTTAGTCCATTTTCAAGCAAAGTCAACCAAAAAATGAGGACAATCTAGTAGTAGTAAGATAGGGTCTAAGGAGATAACCTGTCTCCCTGCGGTGCCTTGCCTGTTCGTCTTGGCCAACAAGTCATTGTCAGGTCAGACGACCGGGCCGTTTGACATGGGAACGTGTCTGTTTTTGGTTCTTATATTTTTATATATGGTAACTAAAGATAAAAAATAATAGATAATAAAATTCTGGCCCTAAGTCGCGTCGCCAATCTGGGAACCGGCGGCCTCCAGGCCAGGGGGGCCCATGGCCAGGCGGGAAAGGCGAGGGGCAAGATCCACGGCCAGGGGCGGGTGGCAGGGAGCCAGCGAGGCCAGGGAAACTGCCGCCCCCGGCAGATCCAGAAGGAAAAAGTGGACCTCAGTCCCGGCCACGACCCGGGGCCCCGGGCCCCAGGGCAGGACTGAGAAGGAGTCCAGGCCCTGGGACAGGCCCAGGCCGGTGGCCTTGACGAAGGCCTCCTTCATGGTCCAGATCCTGGTAAAGAGGCAGGGATCGGGGTTCTGGCCGAACTCGGCCAGCTCCTCGGGGGCCAGGGCCCATCTGGCCAGCGAGTCGGGGACGGGCCTGGTCCTGGTCTCCTGGAGGTCAATGCCGTGGACTGGCCGGCCGACCGAGAGGGCCACGTAGGGGCCGGAGTGGCTGAGGCTGAAGGATGGCCCGCCCCCGGCCAGGCTGGGCCGGCCCTGGGGGCCGTACTCCAGATCCTCGTCCCTGGACACCCCCAGGACCTCCCGGAGCATGAGGCCGGCCAGAAGGGACCTCTGGCGGTCCCGGGGCCTCTTCAGGGCCAGGGCCTTGGCCCTCCTGGCGGGTGCGACCAGGGCCAGAGTCCCTGGCCCTGGATCGGGGATCGCGGCCAGGGTGGCCAGATGGACTAGCAAGGGCTAGGCCTCCCCGCCGTCGAGGGCCTGGCCGACCAGCCGGTGGCGGCTCATGTATTTGGCCACGTACGGGTCGGTGGAGGCCAGCAGGTCCGCCAGGCTGCCCCTGGCCATGATTTTGCCCCGGCGGACCAAGATGAGGTCGTCGGAGAAGCTCGAGGCCACGTCCACGTCGCTGGTGGCCAGGATCATGGCCGCCCGGTGCCTGGCCGAGAGCTGGCCCAGGAGGTTTATTATGCGGCTGGCCGTGATTGGGTCAAGCCCGGCGGTGGGCTCGTCGAAGAGGGCCAGTTCCGGCTGGGCGATGAGGGCCCTGGCCAGGGCGGCCCTCTTGCGCATGCCCCCGGACAACTCCGAGGGCCTGAGCCTGGCGGCGTGGCCCAGGCCCACCTGCTCGAGGAGCTCCATGATTTCCTTTTTCCCGGCCTTGCCGATCCTTCGGCCTCTGGAACATTCCCGGCTGGCCAGGGCGATGTTCTCGCGCACGGTCATGGAGTCGAACATGGCCCCGGCCTGGAACTGCATGCCCACCAGGCGCCGTAGACGGTCGAGTTCCTTTCGGGGTGACCTGAGGGTCTCGGAGCCGAAGAGGAAGGCCTGGCCAGACTCGGGCGGGACCAGGCCGACCATGACCTTCAGGATCGTGCTCTTGCCAGACGAGTTTTCGCCCACCAGGGAGATCCTGGCCCCGTGGGGCACCTGGAGGTCCAGGGAGTCAAGGATGACCCTGGGGCCGAAGCTCAGCGAGGCCTTGCGCAGCTCCACGGCGAGGGACGGCAGGCCAGGCCTGGTCTTTTCAAGGCTGGGCAAGTCTAGCTCCTGGGGCCAAGCTTTTTGATGAGATCGTTGACCTCCTCCTGGTCCAGGCCCTCGTCATCTGGGCCGAAGGAGTCATCCCCCCTTGGGGGGTCGGCCTTGTCCCGGGGCCGCTTTACCGGGCCGTCGGGCCTGGCCCTTTTGGCGGCCCTGGGCCTGTCCCCGGTATGGCCGCCATCGCGGTCGTCCTCCGGTAGCGGGCCGTCCTCGGGCTCCCTCGCGGCCCAGGTGCCCTTCCCTCTGGTCCTGGCGGGCCCGGGATCTTGTTCCCTCTGGGCCCACTTGCTGGGGGCGGCCCTGGGGGCGGGGGCCTTTTTGGGGGCCGAGTGCTCCTCCAGGATTTCCTGGAGGATTACATGGACGGTCTCCAGGAACTCGGAAATCTTGACGATTCTTTGGCCGATGAGATCGCCGAACGAGGCCTCGTGGTTTATGGTCTCCGAGACCTTCCTGGCGATGTCAGCGAGGCTGGAGAGATGCCTGGTGGCCCGCTCGTCGGCGGCCACTGACTCCAGCCCGGACAGGAGGCCCAGGACTTCTCCGAAGCCGTCGAGACTGGAGGCCTGGTCAAGCAAGTTGGTGGCGGCCGAGAGGCACCTGTCCTCGGCCTCGGAGAGGCGCTTGAGGGCGTTGGGCAGTTCCCGGTCGACGATGGCCGTCAGGGCATGGACCTGGCTGGGCTTGAGGGCGGGCTTGCCGGGCCTTGGCGCCGGGCCTCCGTGCGCCCGCGACGGCATAGCCGGTCCCTTGGGGGAAAACCTGGGCTCGGCCTTGGCGAAGGGGCGGCCGGGCCTGGACTCTTCGTTTTCCTGGCCTGTCCGCCAGTGGCCGCTGGGGGCCTTCCCGAAGGGGCGTTCGCCCTTGGTGGCGTCGTCGGACTGCCAGGGGCGGCCGGGCGCAGGGCGCTGGGCGAAGGGCCGGCCTGGCCCTGGGCGCTGGGAGAAGGGCCGGCCTGGCCCGGGGCGAGGGGAGAAGGGCCGGCCTGGCCCTGGACGCGGGGAGAAGGGCCGGCCTGGCCCACCTCGGCCTCGGTCAGTCTCTGGCTTCTGGCCGCCCCTCTTGTAGACCACCCGGCCTTGGGGGCCATCGGCCGACTGGTAGTCGTCAATCTTGCTTCTGGGCTTGCGCCTGGGAGTGTCCTGCCCACCGTCCGGGGAGGCCGGTCGGTTTGGCTGGAAGGGGCGCCGTTTTATGAAGGCCATTTTTGGTCCTGTGTCGGCCGGGCCTGGGCCCAGCGCTGGGAATAGCGGCCGTCCTGGCCGCCGCCGGCCTCAGGCCAGCATGTCCTTGGCCACCTTGGCGGAGGTTTTGGGTCCGGACAGGATGGACAGGATCTCCAGGGCGAAGGGCAGGGCGGTGGCGGGTCCCCTGGAGGTGGTGAAGGGGCCGTCGGTCACCACCTTTGGCAGGTCCTGGGGGATTATGGCCCCGGCCAGCTCGTTTTCCAGCCCCGGGAAGCAGACGGCCCTGCGCCCCTTGAGGAGTCCGAGACGGCCCAGGACCACGGGGGCGGCGCAGATGGCGGCAATTTTTTGGCCGGCCCGGCCCCTCTCGGCGATGAGGTCCATGAAGCCCTTGTGGTCAAGGTAGGCCACGGTGCCGCCGGGGATGACCATCATGTCGTAGTCTTCAGGCCTGAGGCCCTCGAAGGCCAGGTCGGCGGCGAGTCTTATGGAGTGCTTGCTGGTGGTCTCCAGGCCGCCGTCGAGCGAGACGAGGTCAACGGACACGGAGCCGCGCCTTAGCACGTCGACCACCGTGACGGCCTCTATCTCCTCGAATCCGCCGATTACGAAAACAGCTGCCCTGGGCATATCCCCGGATCCTTCCAGGCCCCTCTGGAATGGGCCTCGATGACGGGCCCTGGCTCAGGCCCTTATGAGCGTTATGTCCTGGCCGCTTCCGTCGGCCGAGAAGTTGACCTCGACCATCTCGGTGGCCGAGGTGGCGATGACGAAGGCGGCGTAGTCAGGCTGGATGGGCATCTCCCGGTGGCCGCGGTCGACCAGGGTGGCCAGCTCGACCCTCGAGGCCCGCCCGAACTCGGACAGGATCCCCAGGGCCGCCCTCACGGTCCGGCCGGTGTAGAGGACGTCGTCGACCAGGATGACCCGGCGGTCCTCCAGGCTCAGGGGCATCTCGGTCCGGCCGACCTTGGGAAAGGAGCGGGCCCTGGTCCAGTCGTCGCGGTAGAGGTTTATGTCCACCACCCCCAGGAGGGGCCTCTCGCCGAACCTCCCGGCCAGAAGCCCGGCCAGGCTCTCGGACAGGGGCACCCCGCCCCGACGGATGCCGACCAGGACCGGAAGGTCCGGGTGTCGGGCATGGATGGCCTCGGCCATCCCGGCCAGGGCCAGGCCGATGTCGTCTCGGTCGCGGACTTTCTCTCGATCTCTCATTTTTGGGGTCCAGCGGTGGGCCGGGGCCGGCTATGGGGCCGGGGCGGCCGGCCCGAGGGCGAAGAGGGCCCCGTTGGGCACGTTCGGGAGGACCCTGGTGCCGAAGACCAGGGCCTGGCGCTCAACGGTCATGGCCGGCCAGGGCCCGAAACGGGCCCCTAGGCTCCTCAGCAGGGCCAGGCCGGTGGGGGTCACGGTCTCCCCGGAGCTGTCCAGGCCGCGGACCATGGCCCCTTCCAGGAGGATGGAGACGGCCGGGGCCGGGGAGGGCAGGAGCCCGTGGGCGCACTCGATGGTCCCGTCGCACAGGGGCAGCGGGCCGCAGACGAACTCGGCCGGATCCAGCCGGTCAAATATGGCCGCGGCCAGGCCGATGTCCAGAAGGCTGTCGACGGCCCCGACCTCGTGGAAGTGGACCTCGGAGGGCGGGCGGCCATGGACCCGCCCCTCGGCCTCGGCCAGCAGGGAAAAGGCGCGAATGGCCAGTTCCCTGGCCCGGTCCGTCATGGCGGCCGCCTCCAGGAAGGCGACCACGTCCCCCAGGGAGCGGTGGACGTGCTCTGGCCGGAGGTCGACGTGGAGGCCCTCCCCGGCTATGCCGCCGACCGTCCTCGGGGCCAGCCGGACCCGGCCGGAGAGATCCCCCAGGCCCAGATCGGCCAGCAGGGCCTCGAGGCCATCCTGCCCAAGCCCGGCCAGGGCCGCCAGGCCGGCGACCATGATGTCGCCGGAGACGCCCGAGTGGGGCCTCAGGACCAGGACCCGGCCGGCCGGCGGGGTCTCCCTGGGCCGGTCCGGCGGCCCAGGGGCGCCATCGTGGCCCTGGCCGTGGCCGTCCTGACAGTGGTCATGGCCAGATTGGCGATCCGTCCCCGCCTCACGGCTGTCAAGGCTGGCGTTCAAGAAAACCTCTTAAATAATTAAATGGCTGGAAACGGACAGGCCACGCCAGCTCGGGCGCGGGCCCCAGTTTGGTGGGCACGGCGGACGACCGCCCGGGGCCAGATGGTCCAGTCCATGGCCATGACATTGGTCGTCCGAGGCCAAAAGGCCGGACTTTATCTGATGGGCAGGAAAGCGGATACCGCAATCGGGCTGCCAGGAAAGACCGACTATGGGTTCCCCGGCATAAGATGACAAATAATAGCGCAAAATACAAAAATATTCAACCAAACGAAAAGTAGAAAAGTAGATAGAAAAGCAGGGAGGGCCGTGTCAAGGCGGCAATTCTTATAGGCAATGCATTTTTGATGGCACTAAAAACATGTATTTTTTTGACCCAGAGTCACAGCTTCTTTAACTCCTTAAATCTTGCTTTGTTATCTTTGTACAACACGCTGCCATCAGGCATCCCGAATTCTTTGACCAATGCGGAATGGAAGTCGGTATATGTTTTTGTAGATCTAATAAGTTCATCAAGTCGTAGCTGACGTTTATTTATGGGTATTGTTGGGACTGTTACTTGTTTACCATCACTTGGCAGTTTATTTTTCGCAGGATGTAGTGCCAAGTGTATATTATCCGCACGGGTTATTGATGGACTCACCCCCAAATGTTTAGCAAACGGAGTTTTAGTCCAAAAGTCAATCACTGCGTCATACCCGGAATCTTTGCTGATTATGTACAATTGCGTATTGGCAAGTTTATCATAACTCGCAGCCTCCTTGATTGTGAATCCAAGAAAACTTGAAAGTTGAAAGTCGAGGGCATTCTGGCCATTCTTTATGATTTTAGCGTAATGTATGTCATCGCGGAGTTCGCGCAATACTGCAATCGACTCATTATGGTCACCGGAATAGAACAAAAAGATGTCATCCTGTTCCGATAACGTTTTTATCCCTTTGATACCGCCTGTGTGGACGTTTTCAAAGTCAACTAGAAATATTCTCTTCACAACGATGCGCTCCTTGTTTTTTGCTTTTAATTCCAGTTGTTCTTCCTGGCTGTGTCCATCATTGCGCATATCGTACAGGAAATCCCAATCGTCCATTGCCCTAATCTCCTTAACCTGAAACTTTTTCTTCTTAGGTTCTATATGCCACTAGTACCTTGTTTTTCTTGGAATGTCGGGCAAAGTCGGCTCAATTTACTTTGTGTAGACAGTTTGATCCGAGGTATCTTCACCAGACAAATCAAGAAAAACAAGGTACTAGTCGTCCACGGCGAATCCAATCGATTCGAAAATCGAGCCAGTTTTTTGTGTATTCGTCAGTTTTTCACTTTTGGCTGATTTTGATTTTCTGCTCCTTTGACAGATAGACCATGATGTCTTTGGATGAAAAACTCGCAGCAAGATTTTTGTCTTTCAATGTGTTCAATATCTTTTTGCGGGGCCCAGGCCACCGCCGCCGGGCAATGGAAAGGGGCAGCGAGGCCCCTTTCCATTGCCCGCGCACCAAAAATGGCGGGGCTGACGATCAATTCGGGGGGCCTTGCCTTGGCGGCCACGGTGTCGCCTCGAGGAGGCCCCTCACCTCCGCCGGGCCGAAAAAATAGCCGTCCTCCTTGTCAGGGCACAGATAGTTCAGGCAGACGCTGAAGCCCTCCCTCCCCGCCATCATGAAAAACGGGTAGGCCTCATCGTCGCTTATGCTGGGAACAAGTCCATGGGGGGTCCCGCCGCGCCCCAGTTTGCACCAGGCCAACATGGCCAGGGCGGGACGGCTGAACAGCAGCAGGCAGTTGAGCCTTTCCTGGCCGTCCGGCGCGGGCATCGGCATGACCATCGGAGCGTTCATGATCATGATGCCGTAAAGCCTCGATCCGGCCAGCGCGTCGAGCAACGCGGCCCTCGACTCCGGCCGCCCCGGGAACTGGTTGGCCTCCCTGATGGCGGGCACGATCGGGTCTGTCAAAGGCGGCATGGCCGAGTCGAGGGTGCCAATGATGGCCAGGTCCTTCTCCCTCTCGCTTTTGAAACCATTCCCCGCCCGCTGGACGGGGACCGGCCAGGCCTGCCCGAGGCCGGGGGCCGCTGGGGCGGGCCGGTCTTCCGGGACGGCTTCCGGTTCCGGGCACTCCAGGGCGGCCCGCCCTGGCCCAGGGTCTTCCGTCGCGTCCGTCGTCGGTGTCGGGGCCCGCACGACGGCCAGGCGAGGCGGCCCCATGCCCCCGGCCATGTCCCAGGGCGGCCCGCCACCGCCGGTGGGCATCACCCCAATGCGATGCTGGGGCAGGGAAAAGCCCCGTTCCGCGGCCAGGCGGAGCAGCCTCGCGCCCTCGGCCGCGTCAGCGGGCACCCCGTCCCCGTCGGCCAGCATCCGCCCCAGGGAATACTGGGCCGGGGGGAAGCCCTGCTCCGCGGCCAGGCGGAACCATCTAGCGCCCTCGGCCTTGTCCTGGGCCACGCCCTCGCCCGAGCAATGCATTGAGCCGAGGTTCAGCTGGGAGGCGGCGTTGCCCTTCTCGGCGGCCAGGCGGAACAGCCTTGCGGCCTTGGCTGTGTCGCGGGGAACGCCGCTGCCGAGGAAAAACGCCGTGCCAAGGTCGTGCTGGGCGGCGACATGGCCCTGCCTGGCGGCCTTGCGGAAAAGATGGGCGCCCTTGGCCATGTCCTGGGCCACGCCGTCCCCAAGCATGTACCTGGATCCAAGACCGTGCTGGCCGTCGGCGTCGCCCTGGCCGGCCGCCTGCCGCAGCAGTCCCAGGCCCTCGGCCTCGTCCCGCTGGACGCCTTCGCCGGAAAAAAGCATCAGGCCGAGGGCTGCCTGGGCCTTGGCCAAACCCTGATCCGCGGCCCGGCGGTACAACTTGGCGGCCTTGGCCCTGTCCTGGGCCGTCCCCTCGCCATGGCGATACATGGAGGCCAGGCCGTGCTGGGCCTCGGCGAATCCCTGCCTGGCTGACTTGCGGAGCCAAGAGAAGGCCCTGCCCGCGTCCTTGGCCGTCCCCTCGCCCTTCAGGCACATGACCCCGACGTTGTGCTGCGCCGCGGGGTTGCCCAGCCTGGCGGCCGGGAGAAAAAGCCTTAAGGCCCCGGCCAGGTCCCTGGGCATGCCCTCGCCGTGGTATTTCCTGTGGGCCAGGGCGAGCGGATCCACGACCTCGATTTTTTTCTTCCCCCTCATTTCCTGCCTCCATTTTCCGTGGGCGGCATGTCGCCCTCCGGCCAGCCTTTAGGCCGGCCCCAAGACGACGTCCCCGATCTGGCCAGGCAGGTGCTCCCGGGCCTGCCGGGGCACCTGCGCCCGAAGGGCTCAGCTAAAGACCATTAGCGGGAAGGCGCGGAGGGCCAGGCCGGCCAGGACCTCGTTGGCCAGGCTGATCAAATTCGCCTTGATCGCCTCGGCCAGGTTCAGGCCAATCTCCTTGGCTTCAGTGCGACGGGCGTCTTTCAACTACTGAGCGGCGCTGTCATACAGGGGCAGTCCATGGCGTTGTGCCCTCGGCCAGAGGCTATTCGCGGTTTTCGCTCCAGTTGACCTTGAAGGCCCTGAGAAGCCCGTCCATGTCGAGGCCCATCCCGTCCACTTAACCTGTTACCTGCCGCCGACGCTGTCGGTCAGGTCGGCATCCAGCCCCTTCTGAAGCTGTGATGTCAACACCCGCAGAATTACCTCCTGGTGACCTGCTCTGAATGGGTATCTGTCCACAATCCGTGAATAAGACCGTTTCGTCAAATCGGATCGCTCTGTGCCGCCTTGAGAAGTCTGCCCGCTTTGGCTGAGCCGGCCGCTACTTCGGGCCAAAAGCCGCTTTGACCTGTGATCCATGGCTGTAGACGGCTAGTCCCAGGGTGATAATTTCTTTGGCCTTGTGCCTTAACAGTCCTTGATAGTCCCTTTCAGTTATGTCGTTTAAGGCCTTTTGGACTGCCTTGGATAGGACGCTGTCAATTGCGGTATTGGATATTTTCGGTTTGTCGCCCGCCCCATACAGGGCTTCCTCCAGGTCTTCGCTGGACAGATGATCTCTGGCCGTATCGGCCAGAACCTTGTCGGTGTCGGCCTTAGGAAGCGACTTCAAGGCGGCTTTCGCCAGAATATTGTCTTTTTCTTCTTGGGTTGCGTTATCATAGCTGTCTTCATCGGTTATTTGATCTAATTCAACGTCGTCAAGCCTAATCATAGCCAACTTAGCCAAGTTTTCATTCCGCGTTTTTTTGGAAAGCTTGGTCTTGGC
>JAISEK010000088.1 GCA_031264145.1 Deltaproteobacteria bacterium | reverse complement strand
GTCCCTTGGCCCCAAGAGGGCCTCTCCCCTAATGGACCGGCCAGGCCCCGATGTGGGGGGCTCCCCTCGCCGTGGCCGCGGCGGCCCATGATGGCCGTCAGGTGGCCCTCGGGGACGCTCCAGGGGGATTTTCATCCCTGACAGGCCACCGTCCCCTTCCTTGGCCCAGGTCCGGGGCCCAGGCCGCCGTCCGCAGATGCCGCCACGGCCGTGGGCCTGGCCTGGCTTCCGGCCGGGGCCATGGAGCCTTGGAGCGGCCAGGGGGCCTGTTTTCTCCGGGATGGGGCCAGCCCGGCCGATCCGTCCCTCCCTGTCCAGGGCTGCTGGTCGGCCGGGTGGGCCCCGCCAGGGCCCCGGCCAGTGATCGGCCATCGGGGGGCGGGCCCCTTTGGGCCGGACCCTCCCCAGGGCACGGGCCCATCCGCTGGGTGCCTTGCGGGCCTGGCACCCGCCAGTGGCCCATCGGGGATGATGGCCCAGGCCCGGTGTACAGGGCAGTGGCCACGGACAGTCGTTCTTCCCCGCCGGGGAGGCCCAAGACCAGGGAAGGCCCCGGCCCTTCAGGCCCCAGACTCCTTCAGGCCCCGAGACCATCCGCCCGCGGTTCCCCTGGGGATTGACGTTCCCCAGGGCGAAAAGGATCCCGCCCCCACCTTCCCCAGGGCAGGCTGGTTGTCGGGGGCCCGGTCCCCAGCCTGGCCCGGATCTCCCGGACCAGGCTGGGGACCGGGCCCATGGAGGGGTCCCGCGGACACGTGCCTGGCGGGCCCCTGTCGGCCCTGACAGAGGAATGGCTAGGGAGCGGCGTGGTTTTCCGGAATCCGGCCAAGGCGGGAAAAGGCGAAGGTAGGACGGTTGCCGGACTTGCCTGCCGTTTGGGAATCAGCCTGGCCGGCGGCCGTGCCCCGCGTTGCCAGGACTGCCAGGCGGGGTGGGAGCCTGGGCAGGGCAGTTGGAGCGTGTCATCGCCCCTGGGCGCGACCAGGCCGGGCGGCCTCATCCAGGCCTGGCTTCCCCTTGCCCACACAGGGCCTCGGGAAAGGGCTGGTCCATGGGGCGGGCGTCCCTCCGGGCTTTCGGGCCACCTGGACTGCCGGCCCCTAGCGGAACCCGGGCAGAGGCCCCTGGGCCCCATGGCCACCGCGGGCATTCCGGACGCCTGTAGGGGCGGGCCAGCAGGGGCAAGGGGGCCTGGGGAAAAGTGCCCGGCCCGGTCGCCACTCCGAGAGGCCGGGGAGGCCTTGGCCAGGGCGCCAGGCTCTTTCCCCGCCGCCAGGACCGTGGCCTTCCCCCACGGCCTTGGCATGCGGTCTGGCCCCCGCCAGGGTTCGCCTGCGGCCTGACGGCCGCCTTCAGCCTCCCTGCCGACGGTCAAGGACGGGAACACCTTGGCCAGGGCTCTGGGGGCCGGCCGCCAGGCAACGTCAATGGGGGGCCGCGACGCACTGGTCTGGCCATGGGAGGACGCCAAGACCTGGCCCTGTCGTCCCTGGGGGAGGGAGGTGCCCCTGGCCGGATGGCTCCATTCAGGGCCAGCCCGTGCTTGGCTTTCACCAGGAAAGAGGGGGACCGCGACGCACAGGCCTGGCCATGGGAGGACGCCAAGACCCGGCCCTGTCGTCCCTGGGGGAGGGAGGTGGCCCTGGCCGGATGGCTCCATTCAGGGCCAGCCCGTGCTTGGCTTTCGCCAGGAAAGAGGGGGACCACGACGGGCTGGCCTGGCCATGGGGGACGCCAAGACCCGGCCCCGTACATCACTTATTTTTCAGTGGCGACTAATTACTTTCCTTTTGATGGTGCCGGATACGCCAAGCCGCCATGGGATGGTTTTCTATCCGCTTAATAATGATCTCGTCATCAAACAAAAGCACTGGCTCGTAGCAGCCTTCGGCAAAACGCCTCAAAAATGCGGCTTCATTGTCGGAGAGAGACATATGCTCATCCATAAAAGCGGAAATCCGTTTTTGCGCCGCTTGTAAATCAAACCGCTCCGATTTGCGAATCATCGGATACAAATCCGTTTTTACTTTATGCTGAGTGATCCCTGACAACCGTTCCAAGCTAAAGCCGGAGGCCGCGATCTTACCGGCGACCGCCAGATAGAACACGGCGCACTTGCGGAGCAGGATCAAGTCGGATTCGCCGAACAGGCCAAAGCATGCCATGTTGTTCAGGTCGTAAAGATCACGGGCCGCTCCCAGTCCAGCCAGTGCTACGATCTTGCTTGCGAATATCTCAATCGGGGAGAGCGTGCGAATTTGGAATTCAGTGAAAGCCTGTCCGATTCTGATCCTTGCGGGAGCGACAGGAAGCGGATGGCAGCGCAGGACGTAATTGATTTCCACCTTGATGGTGTCTGGATTTCCAGCGGCGTTGACATAGGAGTACACGAGAGAATCGAGAGCATGGGTTTGCTGGGACTTTGCGTTGAGGGAGTAGCCATCGCCGGCCATGTGGCGCCCAATCAGCTCATCGATTCGTTGTCTTTTGGCAGAGGTTTCTTCCCTGGTCAGGTTGCCGACGAAATCCAAATCGATGTCTACCGACAGTCTGGGTAAATTGAATATGGTCAGGTTTATGGCCGTGCCGCCTTTGAGAGCAAGGATTAGGTCTAGTTCCCGATCCTCGCCGATGAACCGCAAAACCTCCGCCAGCCGGCACATCTTCTCAAACGTGTCCCGGACAAAACCCATTTCCTGCGCTAATCTCCCCAGGGCCAATCTGTCATGCACCGGCATCGCGATCTATCCCTTTGCCCGTTATTTCCCTTAAATCAATCGGAGCCACAAGCCGCCACTCGCTGTTATAGCTGCCCTTGTCGCCCACGGCCAGGTAACGCGTGCTCTTACCGATATGGGCGGCGCACTCCGAGAAAAAACTTTCGCTAAGATTCAGGGCGCGTTGAAAGTGCCGCAGGATGTAACCGGTCTTTTGGTACAGGACCTTCTTCCCATAGGATGCGAGGTAGGATAGCAGTTTGGCCTCCCGCACTGATGGTATGAGCTCCAGACAGCGCAGCAGTTCTTCAAGCCCCATCACTTTCCCAAAGTCGTTTATCCCGTCCAAGACAGTACGTTCCACATCCGTGACGCGGACGCCGTCAGGATGCGTCGTCACGCCGTCAGCGATCCGAGAGGCCCAATAGGCGTAGTCGTTGCCGCCAAATGCGAACGTGGAGAAGGGGGTCTCTGACGACACCTCCACCTGACAGGACACCTGATTCGCGCAGCCGTAGTATTCGAACGCCGCGTGATGGGACACGTAGGCGCCTTTGGTGATTCGCCCGGCTATCCGGAACTTGCTCACGACAGGCTGACTGTCGGCGAGATTTATGGCGACGTAAAGATTGCGTTTGACCTGCTCGATGTAGCCTTTTTTCCTATAGTTCCTCAAAAGAGTTCCAGCAGTGTTGTAATTTCCCGTCAAGGCGCACAACTCGTTCCGCGTGAAGCATCCCATCCTCAGCAGTCGCTCATAATAATGCACTCGGCCCTCCTTACCTCGGCTTGATGCTCTTTAATTATATAATGTTGTGGTTTTAATATCAACCTCAACATGGGAAAAATAAAGAATATCTTCGCACGGCGATTGAGCTTGATGCGCTCTCGGTGCTACGGCCATGTCATCGACCTTGTTACCAATCGCCCGCAATCTTGGTGCCCATGTGAAGACAC
Organism: Deltaproteobacteria bacterium; assembly: GCA_031264145.1. Lineage (GTDB taxonomy): Bacteria > Desulfobacterota > Desulfarculia > Adiutricales > Adiutricaceae > JAIRNQ01. The sequence continues at coordinate 2,759 of JAISEK010000088.1, read as the reverse complement.
CACATAGGGCATTAATGTGACCAGTTTTTATAGGTATTATCGAGGCTTTAATCTGGCAGAACTCAAACGGGCGAGTTTTCCACATCTCCATCAATCCTAATGGACATATAAAAATATCTAGAAAGCCATAAAATAAACAGCTTTTATCACTATTATAAAGTTATTAGTTTTAAATATACATTAAAAGTCGACTTGTTGCATAGTCGTTAGTCTCCTCTATCGGTTGAAATGATGGACACGGTATCGAAGCCGTTTGGCCGAGGCTATTTCGGGCGGTTTTCTGAAGACAGTCGTCCCGCCGGCCGCATGCCCATCTTGCTCGAGCCATCCATGATTTTTGGAGTGGCCCAGTTGTCGTCCTCCGAGAGGGGTGGACACCGCCGTGACGTCCACTGCTGTCCAGGCAGAAGGCGTGGATACCCGCGGCCGTCTCCAGAGAGGATGGCGGGCACGGTTCCCAGGCCATCCTCTCATGCTGACCACAGGAGAGGAAGGCCAGGCCCGGCCGTCAGGGCAGCGTGGGACGGGACGCTCCCTGGTCGCCCCGTGATGGTGTCGGTGACGCTTCCCTGGCCGGCGCGGTTAGCCGACGCCCTGGCGAGACGCCGAAGAAAGCCCCAGCGGCACTGGCCGGGGGCCTGTGTCCGCCCCAGGCATCGCCGGGCCTGCCGGATCCCGTGGTGTGCGCCGTGGACGCCGGCTTCCCGGAACATTGCCCCATTTGCCCCTGGCCCAGGGAGGACTGGCTGTCAAACTCGCGGGCAGGGTCCCGTCCGGTGCGCCCCTGGGCTGGTCTGGCCGTCGTCCCGGCCTTTCTTCCGGGACGCTGCCAGGGAGGGGCCAGGGGAGCGTGCCTCGACCAGCTCCAGGGATCGCCGCGGGCAGGCTTCCCGACTCCTCCTTCCCCGCCAAGCCCCCCCCCGACGATGGTGAGGGCTGGTTGGCCATGCCGCGCTTCCTGGCCAGGATAAGGACTTGCCGAGGGGCCACAGGCGGCGTGGCACGCCAGGTTGGGCTTTTGCCGGGTGTCCAGGCCGGCGGCCGGATCCGCGCCTGGACGGTCGCCCTGGACGAGCCATCCCCATGGCACGCCCTCCCCCTGTGGTGGCCGGCGACAACGGCGACCGAGGGCAACCAAGGCTATGGACGCCGGCATTCAGGCCGACGCCATGACTGCCTTGGGGGCGGGTGGCGACTTCCAGGTACCGGTCCTGGCTGAGGGTCGGCTACGGGGCCACCGGCCCCGGCCCCAACGTGGTCCAGGCCTGTCCACGGGGCTTTTTCGGCTCCTTCGCCGCCAGCCGTGGTTTCCGGTCGTCGAGAGGTACCGGGTCGTGAGTTGCGGGCTATCCCGCCGCCCGTTAATGGCCTGGGGCCCTGGCTGTGGCCTGGTCCGTCTCACGTGCGCTAGGTCGTGGGGAGGCCGCGGACGCTGTCCTTCAGGCCCTCGCGTCCTTGTCTGCCCTGGCCACCGCCTCCGACTGGGGAAGGCGGGACTGGCCCAAAACACGGCCCGGAGCGTCCAGACTGGGCCCAAAAGACGGCCCGGAGGGCCTCGGGGGGTGGCCAGTCCGCTGCCCATGGGGGCCGCGCCTCCCAGGCTTCGGTGGAGAAGTCAGGCACGGCCGCCAGGGCTGCGGGACGCCCCAGGCGTCCAGGGAGTGCCCCTGGTACGTTTCCCAGGCCTGGGGTGGGCCGCCGGGAGCCGGGCGGTACTCCGGGGGAAGCCCCCGGGGGCGACCAGGTGGCCCTGTGCCTGCCCCAGGCCGCCCGGATCAGCCGGATCTCTTGGTGACGGTCATGTACGCCGGCCTTTCGGACCGCCACCCAGTTGGCCCCTGGCTCAAGTAGCGCGGGCTGGTCAACCCGCTGGGCAAGGGCGTTCGGTGTGGCCCAGGACATTGTCCGGTCGTGGCCTATCGGGCCACTGCCAGGGGGCGGGGGAGCGTGCCGCAGCGCACTCCCAGGGCCAATGCGGTCAGGCTTCTCTGCTGCTGCTCCTTCGTCGCTCCATCTCCCGCCGTCGATGGCGGGTTGGCCATGCTCCGCGTCCTGGGCCGGATGGGGGAGGAGCTGAGGGCCCATGGGCCACGGTACGCCAGCCTGCTTTGGGCCGGGTCTGTCCAGGTCGGACTGGGGCATACATGCTCGGACGAGCTGGCCTTCGGGAACTGCCGGCTCCTGGCGGTGGCCGGCAGCGACGGCGACGGAGGGGAAGCCAAGGCCCAGGATAGCGGCCGACGCCATACTTGTCTGGTGTTGGGGCGTTCGTCTCCAGGGGGCGTCCGCGCTGGCGGGGGGCATCCACAGGGCCACCGACCCAGGCCGCAGGTCCAAAACGTGGCCATGCCTGGCCCTGATGTCTCCAGATACCTCGCCTATGGCCGTGGTTTTCGGGACGTCGGGGGGTACCGGTTCGAGAGTTGCGGGCTCTTCCTGTCGCAAGGCCAGGGCCGAGGGTCTGGCCTGGGTCACCTTATTCTAAAAGGCAGTCAAGATGCGACTAATCCAGGGCCAGTTCGTCAACGCTGAGATAGATGATTTATCTCTCGCCATTACTGATAATCCTTTTCTAGCTTGAGAAATTGCATCATTTAGTGTACTAAAAACCTTATTTGAAAAATATCTTTTCCTAAGTATCCGCCATATTTGTTCAGTTGGGTTCAACTCAGGACTGTAGGGAGGAAGGTAAATTAGTGATATATTGTCAGGCAATTCTAAATCTTTGCCACGATGCGATGAGGCTCCGTCAAGAATCA
>JAISEK010000080.1 GCA_031264145.1 Deltaproteobacteria bacterium | reverse complement strand
AGGCATATTGGGGATATGTCGCCGGAAGGCCAGGTCTTGCCTGGCACGCCGAGATTGGTTTTATCTGCCATATTGACATCTCTCAAGCTGAATATGATCCTATATGGATACTTGTCAAGCAAATAAATATTATTTGTCCTAATTATAAGATCACAATTAAAAATTTAATTACTATCTACAGACATGAAGCATATAAAAAGTCGAAATAATTGGCACCAGACATCATGCCCGCCCGCCGGGGACATTTCCCCGGCGCGGTCTCCAGGATCCGCCCGGAACGAAAGCCATGCCCCCATGCGCATGGTCCCCCGCGTTTGGCCTTCGCGGCAAAACCCATCGTCCCTATCCCGCCTTTGCGGCCCCTCCCAGGAACGGCCAGGGGACATCGGCCGGCCCATGTCCTCCCGGCAAATCGGGAGCCGATTCGGGCAATACCCCAGGGGCATCCCTGCCTCCAGCCCCACAAAGACGACCTGGGGGCCGCCTCGTTCCCGACAGGCGGCCATTTTCGCCCGATCGCGGGCCGACAGCCTTCCCTTTGGATCCATTATATTGGTTTTTGGGGCGAAACTCCACATCGGAAGACATTATTTCAAGGTAACGCCTCTGGGGCAGGGAGTCCCCCTGGACGAAGTATGGGCAAGGCCCGGGCCAGACGATGGGGTAGGCCGTGTTTTGGCCTCCCCCCGCGTCATCGCAAAAGACCCGGTCTCTGGCCCAGACCTGGCGGGAGGGCCGGCCCCTCGGAGGCGCGGCGGATGGGATGGCCCGGTCCACGCCCGGGCCCAGGGGGAAACAGCGCCGGCCCTTGAGGCCGGCCTGATTGGCCCCCAGGCGGCCAGGGGCCCGCCAGGGGGAAAAACAGCGGCCGTCCTCAGTCCTCGCCCCGCAGCTTGGCCTGGGCCTGGGCGTGTCCCTGCTCGGCCGCCTTGCCGAACCAATGGCCGGCCTTGGCCGGATCGCGATCCAGGCCCTCGGCGGCCTCATATTTCAGCCCCAGGCCGTACTGCCCCTCGGCCAGGCCGGCGTCGGCCGCCCTCCGGCACCACATGGCGCTTTTGGAGAGATCCCTTTCCACGCCCAGGCCGTCCCGGTAATACCTGGAGAGCAGCATCCAGGCCTCGGGTATCCTCTGGTCGGCGGCCTTGCGGGCCCAGCTGAAGCCCAGCCCCGGATCCTTCTCGAGCCCCCGGCCCTCCTGGTAGCGCTCGGCCAGCTCCATCTGGGCCCTGGCATGGCCCAGCTCGGCGGCCCTCTTGAAGGCGGCCAGGGATTTTTCCGGCTCAGACTCGGACAATAGCAGCCCCAGGGCGTAGGCGGCCTTGGCCTGGCCCTGCCCCTCGGCCATCTCCAGGAGCTCCAGGGCCCTGGCCTGCCCGTCCCGGTCGCTGGCCGTCTTGGCCAGGTAGAGCCCAAGCCTGTACTGGGCCTCCTTGTCCCCCCGCTCGGCCGCCAGTTCCCACCAGGCGCTGGCATCCGCGAGGCCCTGCCCCGGGCTCCGGCCCTTGGCCAGGCCCTGGGCTATGGCCATCATGGCCGGGGCATAGCCCAGGCCGGCCGACTTCCCGTACCAGCTGACGGCCTGGGCCCAGTCGGGGGAAAAGCCCCAGCCCCGGTCATGGATCTGGCCTATCTCATACAGGACGCCCGGCCAGCCGGACCCGGCGGCCCTGGACAACAGCCCTTCCGCCATTTCCAGGTCCCGTTCCAGCCCCAGCCCCTGGGCGAGCAGGATGGCCAGACGGACCATGGCGTAGGGGTTGCCGGCGTCCGAGGCCTTCCGGAACCACTTGGCGGCCTGGGCGTGGTCCCTTGGCACCCCCTCGCCGGCGTTGTAGAGGAGGCCAAGGGAGAACTGGGCCACCGGCAGGCCCTGGTCGGCCGCCTTCCTGTACCAGTGGGCGGCCAGGGCATCGTCCGGGGGCCCGGCCCAGCCGAAGTCGTGGACCCGGCCCAAATCGAACTGGGCGTCGGCCAGGCCCCGCCCGGCGGCGGCGGCCAGCAATTCCAGGGCCCTGGCCTTGTCCCTCTCGCCGCGCCCGCCCCTCAGAAGGTCCATGGCCAGCGCGTGCCAGCTCTCCGGGCCGTCGGCCGCCTCCATGTCGCCCCGGGCCAGGCCTCCCTGGCCGTCACTGGCCGCCTGGACGTCCCCGGCGGCGGCGGGAGGGGAGGCCGGCATGAGAAAAAGGGCCAGAAAGGCCGCGAAAAAGAGCGTTGGGGAAAACGATGACTGCAATTGACGCATAACGGCTCCGAACGATTCCTTGGGCGCGTCCGCCGGCCAGAGGGGCTCCCCTCTTCTGGCAGGCGGGAGAAGGCAGACATGGGCTGGCGCCAGGAGGCGCCCGGATGGCCAGGGGCCAAAACGCCGGGCCCGGCCATCTTGGCCGAGGCGAACTCCAGCCAGTCGGTTTTTAGTTGTCAATAATCCGGAATCCGGGCCGGAGACCCCAAGCGGGCGGGATCGCGCGGCCGGGGACGAGATTCGGCCAGACCGGCGAGGTCTTGCCCGGCCTGCCGGGGCCACCCCGGCCAAGGCGTTCCCCAAGGGAAAGCCCCCGGGAAATGGCCGCCAGGCCCGGTCCTGGCGACATGCGGGAAACTCCCCTGCCAGCCCCCGCCAGGGGCAGGGCGGGGTGCCTCCAGCGGCCTAACCGCTGGCCGGCAAGGCCTGGGCGGACCTGATCCTGGCCTCGGCCTCCAGCTTGCGCGCCTGGGCCTCGAGCTTGCGGGCCTCGGCCTCCATGACGCGGGCCTCGGCCTCGATCTGGCCGGCCATGTCCTCCGGCCCCATGGCCGCCCCCTGCCCCCCTGGCGCCGGCGTCGCCGCGGGGACGACCGTTTGGCCGAAGGCCCTGGCCATGCCCTCGGCCAGGGACTCCAGAGAGGGGAGGCCGGAGCCCTCCCCGGCGTCTGGTCCGGCGGCGTAGGCCTCGAACGGCAGATGGCAGGTCTTGACGCTCCCGGCCTCGAGCAGCCCGGCCAAAATGGCCAGGCCCCCCTTGCCCGCCAACAGGCCCCTGAGCTGGGCCACCTTGCCCTCCGCCTCGATCCAGGACGAGAGAAGGCAAAGCTTCCTGGACACAGGGCCCTGGTGGAAGGCGTTGACTCCCACGTTCTCGTAGCGGAAAATCGATGACGGGCTGACCCCTATCAGGAGGGCAAAGTGTTCCACGGTCAAGGACAGGCTCTTTCGGACCCGCCTGACTTCCAGGGAGGTCACCGAGATGGCCTGGGCCGCCGGCTGGTCCCTTGGTGTCTCCCCATTGCCTGGACCGACAGCGCCGGTGACTAATAATTGCTTCATTTTGCCTCCATGCTTTCTATTTATAATATTTAATTTATGTATAAGCTAAATTATATATTTTGACCTATATCATATTTCCAGGCGGGCCGCCCAACCAGGGGGCCGCTTGTTTTTTCCACGCCACCCAACGGTCTTGGTCCAGGGGAGACAGGCCTGAGCCTGCCTCCCCTTCCAAGCCGGGTTGACCCTCAATGGCCCAAGAAAGCCTGTCCTGGTTCTGAAAACCAGCTTCTTAGATAATAGTAAATACAAAAAATGCTAACAAATTATGTTAATGCATTTTTTAGACTAAATTAATAGTCAATTTTGCTATGGCCATTATAGCCGATTTTTGAAACTTTTAAAGTCTATTATCAAGACCAGCCAGGAAGCTTAGATTGCTAGATATTGAAGCCTATCGCCCATATAAGGAAGCTAGACTGGATAAATTTTTTAAATAAATACCGATAACAAATATAAGATATATAAATGCGAGTAAATAACTCAAAACCTGATAAACATTAATAAATATCAAAAAATCAGCGTCTCAAACCTCGGATCGAGCCAGACCATGCTCGCCGGCCTCAAAAGGCCAGGCAGGCTCGGGTCGGGTCGGGTGGGACCAACGGGGTCCCACGGGTCGGGAGGGCTGCCCTTGGCCCTGCCGGGCGGAGCGACTGGAAAGGCCGGTTATGTGGACTGGCCTCAAAAGGCCAGGCTGGCTCGGGGCTGGCGGGACCATCGGGGTCCCACGGGTCGGGAGGGCTTCACTTGGCCCTGCCGGGCGGCGCGACTGGAAAGGCCGGTTATGTGGACTGGCCTCAAAAGGCCAGGCAGGCTCGGGGTGGGCGGGACCGCTGCGTCCCAGCGGGGCGGATGGGCTTTTTGGGGCCCATCCGGGCGGCGCGACGAGAAAAGGCGATTATAGGGACTGGCCTCAAAAGGCCAGGCAGGCTTGGGTGGAAGGGGTGGCGGCCGTAAGGCCGCCCGCCTGGCGAATCAGGCATTGCCGACGACCTGGCCGGCGCCGTTGTCGGGGGCGCCCATCCTCTTGAGCCCCGAAAGGCTCAGGTAGGTGGAGACGCTCTCCGTCTGCAGGAGGCCGGAGAGGGTGGCGATGCCGTTGTCCTTCGACATGAGGTCCTTTATGTCCTGCGAGGACTTGGCATCGGCCAGCCAGTTTATGAGCAGGCCCAGCTTCCTGGAGACGTGTCCCTGGGGGTAGGGCGGCAGGCTGATGTTCTCGTAGCGGATCATGGCCGCCAGGTTGATGCCCAGAAGGACGGCGAACAATTCGAGGGTCAGCCCCAGGGTTTTCCTGGTCTTCTTGACCGCCTCGGTGGGTATGGCCGCCTCTATGATCTTAGGCCCGGAAAGATCGGCCGAGTTTTGCAGGTCCAACTCGTGGAAGGCAAGGTAGTCTTCGGCATCCTGATGCAGGAACTCGTTCATTATGTTTTCCTCCGTAAGGGGGGTTGAATTTGAGGTCGGCCGGGTTTGGGGAGCCAGGTGGAATGTTTTTTGTTGCGATTGACTGTTAGCCTAAAGCTTGAAAACTTTCATCTGGCATTTTTGTGACTGGCTGCCAACCTCTTATTTGGAAGGATAATACCTCTCAGATGATATGTCAAGCCCTTTTCCCTTTCAAATGACTGGAATCAGCTCGATTTTAATTTAACATATTGATTTAGCTAAATAAAATTTTTATTGCCCAGGCCACTTTTTTTATGCCAAACCTAGCCGGAGGCCTGCCCAAGGATACCGAAAGGCTGGAATTGCTTTGGAAAACATAATCCATGGGTACTTTCGGGCTCATTTTGGCAGGGAGGAAATCCTGGTGTCCCAATTTGCAGGAAGACTGAGTCACGGTCCATCAAATAAGAGAGAGTCGTTATTCTATTTGATAGAGAATCGGCCGACCGCTGTCAATACAGCGACTTGGCTTATACTACTAAATGATAGATTATCAGGAGGGGCAAATATATCATTTGACACAAACCCGCCCCGTCCAGGGCCATGACCATGGCCCTGGACGGGGCGGTGCGGTGCGGTGCGGGCTGGGTCGGGCTGGGCCGCAGAATGGCGGGCTGGCCGGGGGAAACGGGGGAAACGGGGGGGACTTGGGGGGAGCCTACCTGGGCAAACGGATCTCCGCCGAGGGGAAGGGGGGCGTCAGTTGACGAGGATGAACTCGACCCGCCTGTTAAGGGCCCGACCCTCCTCGGTCCCGTTGTCGGCTACAGGCATGGAGGCCCCGTAGCCGGCGAGGATCAGGCGGTCGGGCGAGAGATGGCCCTTCTCGGCCAGCCACCGGCCGACGGAGGCGGCCCTGCGGCGGCTCAGGCCCAGGTTGAAGTCAGCGGGTCCGGTGCTGTCGGCGTGGCCCGAGATGATGAGCCTCTTGTCCCTGAGGGCCGGCCGGTTGAGGGCCTGGCCGAAGGTCTCGAGGACGTCCTCGGAGTCGGGCAGGATGGCGTCGGAATTGTACTCGAAGTTGATGGTCGCCCAGACCCGCAGGGTGACCTGGATCAGGGCGCCGCCGTCGTCGCTCTGCCTGAGCCATTCCAGGCCCTCGTCGTCCAGGGAGGTGTCGTTGGGGCTAAGGAGGCTGCCGGTGGGCGAAAGGGTCCCGTCTGGCTCGCGGCGGAAGAGCTGGTCGCCCTGCCAGACGAAAAGGCCGCCGCCGAAGGCTACCTCGCCGCCCTCCCTGTCCAGGAGCGCCTCCTCGATTTCCCGCTCCCCGAGGCCGTTTATGTTGCCCGGGATCCGGGCGGGGGGCCCGGGAAGCCCGACGGCCACGGGGACCGGCCCATCGAGGTCCGGGGCGCCGGGGGCCGATCCGGCGGGGGCCAACTCGTCGGGGGCCGACACATCCGGCAGGGCACCGGGGGCCGGGGCCGCCGGTGCCTGGAACTCGACGTCGACGAAGTCGGGATCGATCGGCCGGAAGTCCCCCGGCCGGCCGAGAAGGGCCGCCCCGTCCCGATCCATGGCCCCCGGGGCACCGGCCGGATAGCCAGCCGGCCCCGGCAAGGGGGCCAGGCCAGGGGCGTCGGCTCCCTGGCCAGCACGGACGGAGGCGTTGGGGGAGGGGCCGGGGATCGGGGCCCTCTCCTCCCCGGCAGGGAGGGCCAGGGCCTCGGCCCCTGGCGGCGACGGCCAGGCCGGGGCGGCCAGGGCCAGCCAGGCCACGAGCCCCAGGAGGATTTGGCGGCAAGGGTTCATCCCCGGAAAGCCTTTCCCGGCCAGCCTGGCCGAGGTTGCCGGGCCGGGCCGGTGGTGGTACCATTCTGGACTGGAAGGCCCCTCCCCCTGGCCGGGCGGCCGGGGCCGAAGAAAACGACCGTCAGAGGGGACCATGACCGCCAGCTACCGCAGCCCCACCTACTACGAGTTGCCCGCCCCGCCGGAGCTTGACTGGCGGCCCCATCGGCCGGCGAGCTACGGGGAGTACCGGGCGGAGTGGGACCGGCGAGGCCGGGAGGGCCTGGCCGGGGACTTTCCCCTCCACCTGGACCTTGACCCGACCAACCGCTGCAACCTCAGGTGCCGCATGTGCCCCAGGACCCACTTCCTGGAAAGGGGGCTCACCGGCTGGGCCCCCAACGGGCAGTCCGACATGGGGCTGGGGCTGTTCCGGGAGATCATCGCCGACTCGGCCGGCCGGGGCCTCAGGTCGGTCAAGCTGAACTTCCTGGGCGAGCCCCTGCTGCACCCGGATCTGCCGGAGATGGTGCGGATAGCCGCCAGGGCCGGCCTCTGGGTCATGCTCAACACCAACGCCGTGGCCCTGACGGCCGAGCTTGGCCGGAAGCTGCTCCTGGCCGGCCTGACGGATGTCTTCTTCTCCTTCGACTCCCCCTACCGCCGGCAGTACGAGGCCATAAGGGTGGGGGCCGACTACGGGCGGGTCCTGGGGAACATCAAGACGTTCATGGCCATCAAGGACGAGCTGGGCCTCAGGGGCGTGCAGACCAGGGCCAGCATGGTTTTGGACGAGGATCGGGCGGACCGGCGGAAGGTCAAGGAGGATTATATCAAGCTTTTCAGGGATCTCAAGGTGGCCGAGATAGGCTTCGGGCTCCCGACGGTCATGGGCCGGGACTACGGGGCCCTGGGGGGCCCGGCCGGCTTCGTCTGCCCGGATCTCTTCAGGCGCATGTTCGTCTTCAACGACGGGGTCTGCGGCCCCTGCTGCGGCGACTGGGAGCGGCGGCTGGTGGTCGGCGACCTGGCCCGGGCCGGCCTGGCGGAGATCTGGGACGGGCCAGCCTACCGGGACCTGAGGGCCAGGCACCTGTCAGGGAACTACCGGGACGTCCCCGCCTGCCACGACTGCAGCGTCCCCTTCCTGTCCGCCCAGGAGGTCGAATGACGCCCAGAGGCCTGGAGGACGCCGGCCATTTCCGGGGCAGTCTCAGGGGCGGCCGCGCCCATCCAGGCGATGCCGACGACTTAAGCCAATCTTGGCGCCCAGTCTCGGCATCAATCACAAGAAACCTGACGTATTGCCCCTCAGTTAGGGTGTACCATAATTTATTTAGTGAATTTGGGTGCCCTACTATTTTCTTTGAAATATCTGATAACCGCCTCTTCAACATCTGTTTTCCATCGTCCACTCTTAGCTTTTGACACCAATGACAGCATATATTGGCCACAATTAGTATTCCACC
>JAISEK010000044.1 GCA_031264145.1 Deltaproteobacteria bacterium | reverse complement strand
CGGCTTTTTCTTCCCCGGCTGTCCCAGCGTCAGTTTTCACGACCTACTTAAATCATGGGCTCGGCGAGGCCCTTTGTGGTCGCTATTTTCCGAGCAATGGCTTTAATTTCCAACGAGAGCGAGAATGTTCCAAAGAGTAACAGGAAAGGATCTCCCTTGTCAAGGGAAATTTCCATAAATTCCAAAAAGTCCCCAGGGACAAAAAAACAAGCCAGGTTTGCCTTTGCCCCCGCCTTGGGTTAAAATGCCAAGACTATTGCCAGCGGCCGCCGGCCTCAGGGAGGCCCGCGGGAGCCTTCCCGGAGCGACTTTCGCCATGTGCCATTCCGATCCTTTGGACAAGAACTTTGACTTCGCCGAGGCCGAGCCCAGGCTTTACGCGGGGTGGGAGGAGAGCGGGCTCTTCCGGGCCGATCCCGAGAGGCCGGGGCCGCCCTTCGTCATAGTCATCCCCCCGCCCAACGTGACCGGCAACCTGCACATGGGGCACGCCCTGGACGCCACGCTCCAGGACATCCTGATCCGCTACCACCGCATGAGGGGCGACAACACCCTCTGGGTGCCAGGGACGGACCACGCCGGCATCGCCACCCAGAACGTGGTCGAGCGGGCCCTGGCCGCGGAGGGCCTGGACCGGGAGGAGCTGGGCCGGGAGGAGTTCGTCCGGAGGGTCTGGGAGTGGAAGGCCACCTACGGCGGCAACATAGTCAGGCAGCTCAGGCGCCTGGGGGCCTCCTGCGACTGGTCCCGGGAGCGCTTCACCATGGACGAGGGCCTGTCGCAGGCGGTGCGCGAGGTCTTCGTCTCGCTGTACGACGAGGGCCTCATCTACAGGGGCCAGTACATAATCAATTGGTGCCCCAGGTGCCACACGGCCGTCTCGGACATAGAGGTCGAGCACGAGGACCGGAGGGACAGCCTCTACTACCTGCGCTACGAGACCGAGGGCCTGGGGCCCCTGGTGGTGGCCACGACCAGGCCCGAGACCTGCTTCGGGGACGTGGCCGTGGCCGTGGGGCCCAATGATCCCCGCTACGCGGCCTACCTCGGGCGGGAGGCCAGGGTGCCGCTCACGGGCCGCCTGGTCCCGATCATCGAGGACGCCCACGTGGACCCGGATTTCGGCACCGGGGCCCTCAAGGTCACCCCGGCCCACGACCCCAACGACTTCGCCATCGGCCAGAGGCACGGCCTGGGCCAGATCCTGGCCCTCGACGAGTCTGGCCTCCTGACCGGGGCGGCGGGCCCCTACGAGGGGCTGGACCGCTTCGTGGCCCGGGAGAGGATGCTGGGGGAGCTGGGGGAAAGGGGCCTCCTGGAGAAGGTCGAGCCCCTGGAGCACGCCGTGGGCGTCTGCTACCGCTGCCGGACGGTCATCGAGCCCCTGGTCTCCCGGCAGTGGTTCGTCAGGGCCGCCCCGCTGGCCGCCGAGGCCGCCAGGGCCGTCAGGGACGGCCGGACCAGGCTGGTGCCGGCCACCTGGGAGAAGACCTTCTTCGAGTGGATGGACAACATCAGGGACTGGTGCGTCAGCCGCCAGCTCTGGTGGGGCCACCAGATCCCGGCCTGGTACTGCGGCGGCTGCGGCCGGACCGTGGTCGCCCGCGAGGCCCCGGCGGCCTGCCCCGACTGCAGGGGGACCGGCCTGGACCAGGACCAGGACGTCCTGGACACCTGGTTCTCCTCGGCCCTGTGGCCCTTCTCCACCCTGGGCTGGCCCGAGAGGACCAGGGACCTGGAGCGCTATTTCCCCACCACCGTCCTGGTGACCGGCTTCGACATCATCTTCTTCTGGGTGGCCCGCATGATGATGATGGGCCTCAAGACCATGGGCCGGGTCCCCTTCGGGACCGTGGTCCTCCACCCGCTGGTCCGGGACGCCCAGGGCCAGAAGATGAGCAAGTCCAAGGGCAACGTGGTCGATCCCCTGGAGGTCATGTCCCGCCAGGGGGCCGACGCCTTCCGCTTCGCCCTGGCCGCCCAGGCCGGGCAGGCCCGGGACCTGAAGATAGACGAGCAGAGGGTCAGGGGCTACGCCAAGTTCGTCAACAAGATCTGGAACGCCGCCCGCTTCGCGCTGTCCGCCCTGGCCGAGGCCGGGGGGGCCCCTGGGGCCGGCGAGGCGCCCGGGGACGGGGGACGGCCGGCGGCCCTCCCGGACCGCTGGATCAGGAGCCGGCTCGGGGCCGTGGCCGGGGAATGCCGCGCGGCCCTGGAGGGCTTCCACTTCGACCGCTACTGCGACCTGCTCTACCAGTTCACCTGGTACGAGTTCTGCGACTGGTACCTGGAGCTGGCCAAGCCCATCCTGCATGGCCAGGACGCCGGGGCCGCCAGGGGGACCCTGGGCTGGCTGGCCCTCTCGCTGGGCGACCTGCTGAGGCTCCTCCACCCGGCCATGCCCTTCGTGACCGAGGAGATCTGGCGAAGGCTCAGGCCTGGCGCCGGCAGCATAATGGCCGGCCCCTTCCCGGAACCCCTTGCGGGCGAGGCCGACCCGGAGGCCGAGAGGCAGGTCCGCTGCCTGATGGACTTGACCAGGGCCGTGAGGCAGGTCCGCTCCGACTTCGGCCTGGGCCCCGGCCCCCGGCTCTCGCCGGTGGTCCTGGCCAGGGACGGGGAGATCGGGCGGCTCCTGGAGAGCCACGCCCCGCTGCTCCTTAGGCTCATGGGGGCCGACAGCCTCAGGCTGGCCGGCGACGACTCGGGGAGGCCGCCGGACAGCGCCGCCAACGTCCTGGACTGGGGCCAGGTCTGGACCCCGCTCCAGGGCCTGATCGACCCCGGGGCCGAGGCGGCCAGGCTGTCCAGGGAGGCCGAAAGGCTGGCGAAGGACATCGGGGCGGCCAGCTCCAAGCTGGGGAACCCCGGCTACCTGGCCAAGGCCCCCGAGGACGTCGTCTCCGAGACCAGGGAGCGCCTGGCCGCCCTGGAGGACCGCCTGGCCGCCGTCAGGAGGGCCCTGGGGGTAGTGGGCGCCATCTCCGGCAACGGGCCCGGGGCCGCCTAGGGCCGCGGGGAGAGGGGGGGAGGCATGCGCCAGAGGCTGGAGAGCCTGGTCCGGCTGGCCCTGGAGGAGGACGTGGGCTTCGGCGACGTGACCACCGCCGCGACCGTCCCAGGGGAGGCCACGGGCCGGGCCCTCATCGTCGCCCGGGGGCCGCTGGTCCTCTCGGGCCTCGAGGCCGCCCTGGAGACCTTCAGGGCCGTCGACCCGGGCCTGTCGGCCAGGGCGATGGCCACCGACGGGGACCGCCTGGAGGCCGGCCAGACGGCCGTGGAGCTGGCCGGCCGGGCCCGCTCCATCCTCACGGCCGAGCGGGTGGCCCTGAACTTCCTGGGTCACCTCTCGGGGGTGGCCACCCTCACCGGCCGCTTCGTCGAGGCCTCGAGGCTTCCCGGCGGCGGCGGGCCCAGGATCCTGGACACCCGCAAGACCACCCCGGGCCTCCGGGCCCTGGAGAAGGCCGCCGTCCGTCACGGGGGCGGCCACAACCATCGCTTCTCCCTCCAGGACGGCCTCCTCATCAAGGACAACCACATCATGGCCGCCGGCTCCGTGGCCCTGGCCCTGGAGAGGGCCAGAAGGGACGGGCCCCAGGGACTCAGGATCGAGATTGAGGTCGACCGCCTGGACCAGCTGCCCGAGGCCCTGGGGAACGGGGCCGACATCGTCCTCCTGGACAACATGGGGCCGGGGGCCTTGGCCGAGGCCATGGCCATCATAGGCCATTTTTACGCCCCTGGGCCCAGAAGGACCCTGGCCGAGGCCTCCGGGGGCGTCAACCTCGACAACATCGCCAGCATAGCGGCCACGGGCGTGGACCTCATCTCGGTGGGTGCCCTGACCCACTCCGCCCCGGCCGCTGACCTGGGCCTGGATTGGCTGTAAAGTCTACTACTTATTTAAAAGGCGTATTTTCATTCATTGACAGTCTTGGAACAAGAAAAAATCCTAAAACTGATAGCCCTAATCTAAAAAAAATAAAATTTATACTTATTTATATTAACTTATATATGTATTGATTTGTAATATGACAATATATAAAATAAATGACAAGTTTTATTTTATATATATCAAGAACTACTATACGTAAATTATATAAAATTCTTAAATTAAGCTTCCTTTTTTTATTTTTAGTGCCTTCGTGTCTGTAGGCCATTCTAAGTCGCCGCTAAACCCCCAAGTTGCCGGCACTGATGAAATTTGGTACGGGAGAGCGATCATGCTCCAATCAAAAAAGGCGATAGGCCTTGGAGATTTTTGCCTTTCAACCAGCTACTTGGTATCACTTTCCTGACGCTGTTTTACCTAAGATGGCATCGGAACTGTCGAGTATGAGCTGCCTTTGGCCTGCCAAACGATTTTATATTTTTGTGGCATTGTTAGCCTTGAGGTGCTATTCTACCATGCATGAGAACCAGTCAAGGCTCTGGTTGTGCACGTCATATTGAAAAGACTATCTAGCCTTGTCCTGACAGACTGAATCAGGCCCCATTGTTTCCTTGAAGGCTCATTGGGCTAATGGCGACTCCCAATACCTCCACCATAGTCCTTATTCCAGGTTTCCATTTGAAACCGCCGGCACTCAACCGAGTTTGTCCCCACCAGCAACTATGCACTCTTTGCCGCCGTTTGGCCTGACGAGTCGTTTATTCCCCTTGGCCGGGGGAAGCCAGTTATACTTACGAGCTTGATGATTTGCCAAATCTTTGGGCGATAAGTTTGAAGGAAAACCAGCTTGGCAGGCAACTGGTTGAGATTATGGGAACAGAATGCTGGAATGGTCTTGAACGTGAAAATCCTTGTCACTGGCAATGGCGCACTCATTGGACTCTCTGGATTCATGGCCAACGGACGCCTTTTTGTCACGTTAGGATTTGGAGTTGATGATCTTTGGCCGGCCGCTGACGGCCTCGGCGACGTTGTTCTCCCCGATGAGTCCAATGGAGTAACGACAGTCGCATGACCTGCATCTGCCGTGTCACTGAGGATCTGATTTGGACAAAGGGGCATGAGACAGGACTGCCATTGACCG
Organism: Deltaproteobacteria bacterium; assembly: GCA_031264145.1. Taxonomy (GTDB): domain Bacteria; phylum Desulfobacterota; class Desulfarculia; order Adiutricales; family Adiutricaceae; genus JAIRNQ01. Next base: position 20,422 of record JAISEK010000044.1, on the reverse strand, counting down.
TTTGAGGCGCACATGAGCGGGGTACAAGAGCCAGATGACCAGATTCATCTGGAACGTGAGACTGGACCACACCCTCTGGCGGCATGACAATCTGGTTGAACTAAGGGTAATGGCTTTTGTCGAAAAGATTTGTTAGCGTCTTTAAGGGCTGGGTTGATTTCAGCAGTGGATAGTCAACAAAAATTCGATTATTGGCGACAAAGTGCTAATGAAAACCTTAAAGCAGCCGACACCTTGCTTAACGGTGGTCATTGGCTTTACGTTTTATTTATGTGCCAACAAGCCATTGAAAAGCTGGCCAAAGGGTTATATATACTTTTTATAGATGATAATATACCTAGAATCAATAATATTAGAGCTATTATAAAAAAATTTGAGAATAAACTTTCTTCGCCGATAAGCATCGAGAGATACTCTTTTTTAAACGATCTTTCGTCATTTTATATTAATGCACGTTATGATATTTATAAACAAAACTTGAGTAACAATCTTAATAAACAAAATACTGAAATCATGTTATCAAAAACTAAGGAAGTGTTTACGTGGCTTTTGACTTTGAAACCGTGAATATAATAGTAAAAAAATATGCTAATGATGTACGTCGTGTACTGCCTGTTAGCAAAGTTATCCTTTATGGTTCATACGCTAAAGGCACAGCTACGGAATATAGCGATGTAGATGTTTGTTTTTTTATTACAAATTTAGACAATTCAAACTGGCTTGAAACTATGAGACAACTTTTTAGAATGTCACAAGAGTATCTGGATGGTTATATTGAACCAATAGTCTTTAATGTTTTTGATCTCTATGACGATAATCCTTTTGTGAAAGATGTACTTCGTACAGGTATTGAAATCCATTAAAAAACCATCAAAAAATATAGTGTCTACAAGATATGATAACGACTAAGGCTTCCCAGAAGAATGATATCAACTACCACCGGCTAAAAGCTGGTAGGTCAAAGATAGAAGTCGCTATACAGTTTTCATCGCACAAATTTTGTTTAATTTTAAAACAATTACCATCACGTCAGATATTCCAATATTAATTTCAATATAATAAAGTTAATTTTATAATCACATAAGTTAAATATTTCTTTCGTGCTCATTCAACAAAATTATAGTTATTTTAATCTGTAAAAAGCAAGATAATAAATAATATTTTTATTTTGTAACTAAATTTATTTGTTTTATACACATTAAATATAATACTTTATTTAGTAATTTCTTTCTTAATGTACAACATTAGCATTAATTGTTCAATATTCAATGGTCTGCAATAGGCTAACATAAGTATTATTTAGCGAATAATAGCTATCTTGGCTATTATATTTATTATGTGCATGATGCCGCTTTTGACCGGCTAACGCCACGCTGAAGAACGACATCAATTACCAAATGGCTAAAGCCGGTGGTCAGGAAAACAGAAGACATCTTGCGGCCTAAACCACAGAAGCTTTGTCCAATTTTTAAATCATTAAAGTCGCATTACATATTCTTAAAACTATATCACTCCGATAAACAAAAATAATTATATGTAACGATAAGTCCACGGCATTTTCTAATACATTATATCCATATAACATTATAATAAACACTAATTAGTTATTATAACTTTTCTAGTTCGGTATTTATTCATTTATATTATAATTGCTAATTCATCGTACTGATATTTTATTGTTATAAAATATAAACTATTTTAATTTAGCGAAAAAATTATAATATTTTAATAAACTTTATTAACCTATCTGTTTTAATTTCTGTTGCCAGAGTGCCTGTGACCACTCAAATAGTTAATATTAATTTCAAAACAAATTAAAGTCTACTCGCTGCCTCACCTTAAAATTACCATAAGCAGCAAAAGAATGATTATTTTTAATACTATATTGATATTTCCATCATTTAATATTTAATAGATAATTAGTTTCGTTATTATATCGATATAATGGGAAATATTATATAGTGATAATAAATTGATAGATATATCATTATAAATCAATAACTCATGAAGAGCAAAAACTATGTATTTAAAAAAACTCAATGCAGTATTACTATTCCATCCGGCCTTCTTACCCCTAAAAAAACAATGGTGGTCATGCAAAAACCTGTTTCTCTGAATCACGCTAATCTAAACCCTTGACAATGGATGCCAAAAGCTAGCCATTTTGGGCTCCACAGAGGTTTTTGCATGAGCGGCAGAGATGGCCACTCCCAGCTCGGGCTAAAAGCCCAAGGTACCCTGGCATGAAGATGATGGACACCCAGATTTTCAACCTGAAGCTCTCCGTCAACGCCACCTCGGCCTACATCCTGATCTGCGCCCTGGTCGGGGACGGGGTCCCGGCCTCCGACGAGGCCGTCTCCGCCCGCTGGAACGCCCCGGCCGGGGAGCTCGACGCGGCCCTGGCCGAGCTCCAGATCTGGCGGGTCATCGAGAGGAGGCCCGGCCCCGAGGGCGTCCCGGCCTTCTCCCCCAACCCGGCCTCCCTCTGGCGCCAGCCGAGCGCCGCCTGAGGCGGCCAGGCCCCGGGAAGGATCGCGACCACAGACACGGCCCCGCCCAGGCGGGGCCCCAGATAGGCGACGGACCATGAATCCAAGAACGATCATGCCCCAGGCCCTCCTGCCCCTGCTGGCCCTCCTGGCCACGCTGGCCCTCATGGCCTGGCCCGGCGGCCCGGCCAGGGCCCAGGTGGGCCAGAGCCTGGGGCAGGCCCAGCCGCCCCAGGGCGTCCCCGCCCTGCCAGGCCAGGAGCAGGCGGGCTACGAGACGATCGAGAGCCCGGCCCGCTTCGATGACGGGGACGACAGCATTGAGCTGGCCATCCTCTTCTGGTATGGCTGCCCGGCCTGCCGGGCCAGCGACCCCGCGACCGACGCCTTCGCCCTCTCCCTGCCCGGCGACGTCAGGGTGGAGCGCCTGCCCATGTTCTTCCCCGAGAGCCTGGGGGGCCTGTACGCCGCCGAGAGCCAGGCCCACGGGCGCCTGTTTCTGGCCCTCGAGGCCCTGGGCGTCGAGCCCGGGGCCAGGCAGGCCGCCTTCGACGCGGCCCAGACCCCCGGCGACCCGGGCGGGCGGGGCTACGGCCTCCTGGACCAGGAATCCCAGGAGACCTTCGCCGCCGGCCTGGGCCTGGACGGGGAGGGCCTCCTCCGCGCCCTGGATTCCCCGCCGGTCCTGGAGCGGGAGGGCAGGATCAAGGACTTCATCGGCCGGGCCGGCCTCATGGGCGTCCCGGCCCTGGTGATCAATGGCCGCTATATAATATACTATGCCCACGGGCCGGCCTTCCTCGGGCTGGCCGAGAGGCTCATCGAGTCCGAGCGGGCCCGCCTGGCCCAGGGCGGCGCCTCGGACTAGCCCCGGTTCTCCCGGCCGGCGCCCCCGGCCGGGACGGATGACCCAACCCTTCCCCCGGCTTCCCCGGCCGCCCTGGCGGCGCCCGGCCAGGCCACATTTTGGTCAGGCACATGAGAAAGAGACTATTTTCCCGCGCCCTCCTCCCCCTGGCGGCCCTTCTGGGCCTGCTGTCCATCGCGGCCCTCGACGGCCGGGCGGCCGGGGCCCCGGACCTGACGCCCGAGGAGGAGGAGAACTCCAAGACGATCCTCAGGCCGGCCCGCTACGACGACTCGGACGACAAGATCGAGCTGGCCGTCTTCTTCTGGTACGGCTGCGGCGCCTGCCGGGAGAGCGATCCCATGACCTCCATGTTCGTGAACTCGCTCCCGGACGACGTCCGGGTGGAGCGCCTGCCGGCCCTCTTCGACTCCATGGCCCCCTTCGAGACCCATGGGCGCCTGTTCCTGGTCCTGGACGAGCTGGGCGTCGAGCCCGGGGCCCGCCAGGCCGCCTTCGACACGGCCCAGCAGGTGAACAACCCGAACCGGAGGGGCTACGGCCTCCTGAGCCGCGAGTCGCAGGAGACCTTCGCCGCCGCCCAGGGGATCCCCAGGGCGGCCTTCAACGCGGCCTACGACTCCCCGGCCGTCAGGGGCCGGGAGACCAGGATCAGGAACTTCATGGCCAGCTCCGACCTGGACGCCGTCCCGGCCATGGTCATAAACGGCCGCTACACGATAACCTTCTTCCATGGGCCCGGCTACTACCAGCTGGCCGAGAAGCTCATCGCCTCCGAGCGGGAGCGCCTGGCGGCGGCAGCCGCCGGGGCGGGGGCCGAGTGAGGGGCGCCCCCTGGGGCACGGCATGGGCAATATCCTCAATGACCTGACCGACGGCTTCTTCCCCACCCTGGGACGCTGGCAGGACCGCCGGCCCCTGTGGATCCTGGGCGGCCTGTGGGCCCTGGGCCTGGAGCTCTTCTCCGTCCTGTACTTCCAGGAGCATTTGGGGATGCTTCCCTGCGAGTACTGCGTCAAGGTCCGCCTGGCCATGGTCGCGATATTCCTGGGGGCCATGGTGGCCGCCATCTGCCCCAGGCTCCTCGCGGCCAAGGTCGTCGGCTACGCCTCCACCCTGTCCGCGGCCTCCTGGGGGCTCCACATGTCGGCCGCTCTGGAGGCCATCAACCTCAAGGCCCTCCACACCCCGGGCTGGTTCCCGCCCTGCAAGGCCGGGAGGATAGACTGGCCCCTCGGCCTCCGGGTCGACGCCTGGTTCCCCAGGCACTTCGGCCCCCAGGGCATCTGCGGGGAGGACTCCCAGTGGTTCTTCCTGGGCTTCTCCATGACCCAGTGGCTCGTCCTGGTCTACACCGTCATGATCGCCGGCCTACTGATGATGCTGGCCGCCGGCATCCTGGCCAGATACCGGGCCAGGGAGGCCGCCCTGGCCAAGGCGCCGCCGGTCTGCTAGAATGGCCCGCCACGGGTGGGCCGCCGCCGGGCCGGGAACGGCCCACGGCCTGCACCGCCTTTCCCCGACTTGGGCATGGGGCCCGGCCCTGGCCCCCATGCCCCCGCCAGATCCGCCGGGCCCCTGGACGCGGCGTCCCCCCAGCCATGACCCGCCGCGGAATCATCGCCGCCGGCCCGCGGCGGCCCCGGGGACGGCCGTTGGGGCCCCCCAAGCCGCGAAGACGCGCCCCTCCCCCGGACTGGGCGCCGACTGGATGCCCGCTTGAGCAAGATGCTTAACCTTAGAAACTTTTCCATCGTGGCCCACATCGACCACGGCAAGTCCACCCTGGCCGACCGCCTGATCCAGGAGGCCGGCCTGGTCGACGAGCGCCAGTTCCACGACCAGATCCTAGACAGCATGGATCTGGAGCGCGAGAGGGGCATAACCATCAAGAGCTCGGCCGTCTCCCTCCCCTTCACGGGCCCGGACGGCCAGGGGTACCGGCTTAACCTCATCGACACGCCCGGCCACGTCGACTTCTCCTACGAGGTCTCCCGGGCCCTGGCCTCCTGCGAGGGGGTGCTCCTGCTGGTCGACGCCGCCCAGGGGGTGGAGGCCCAGACCATGGCCAACCTCTACGCGGCCATGGAGCACGGCCTGGTCATCATCCCGGTCATCAACAAGATCGACCTGCCGGCGGCCAACGTCGATCTGGTCCGGGAGCAGATCGAGAACGACCTGGGCCTGGACCCCGACGAGGCCGTCCTGTGCTCGGCCAAGCAGGGCCTGGGCATCGGGGACGTCCTCGGGGCCGTCATAGGGCGCGTCCCCCCGCCGTCCGGGGACCCGGCCGCGCCCCTCCGGGCCCTGATCTTCGACGCCTTCTACGACCCCTTCCGGGGCACGGTCGTGGCCGTGAGGGTCTTCGACGGCGCCCTGCGGGCCGGCGACCAGCTGTTCCTCATGTCCAGCTCGGCCACACACAAGGTCGAGGAGGTCGGGCTCTTCCGCATAGGCCGCGAGCCGGCCGGGGAACTCTCGGCCGGGATGGTCGGCTACGTCATAGCCGGCATCAAGACCCTCTCCGACGTGTCCATAGGCGACACCGCGACCCTGGCCGACAACCAGGCGGCGGCCCCGCTCTCGGGCTTCAAGAAGGTCAAGCCCGTGGTCTTCTCCTCCATCTACCCGGTCTCCTCGGACGACTACGAGTCACTCTCCGAGGCCCTGGAGAAGTACAAGCTCAACGACGCGGCCCTCGTCTACCAGCGCGACAGCAGCGCGGCCCTCGGCCTGGGCTTCCGCTGCGGCTTCCTGGGCCTCCTCCACCTGGACATCGTCCAGGAGCGGCTGGAGCGGGAGTTCGACCAGTCGATAATAATGACCTCGCCCTCGGTCCGCTACCGCTTCAGGCTCAAGGACGGCCAGGAGATCGAGATCGACAACCCCCAGGACTACCCCGACCCGGCCTTCATCGAGGAGGCCCTGGAGCCCTACATCAAGGCCTCTATCATCTCCCCCGACCGCTACATAGGGGCCATCATGAAGCTGGGCCTGGACCGCCGGGGCACCAGCTCCAACATGCACTACCCCAGCCCGGGCCGGGTCGAGATCACCTTCGAGATCCCCCTGTCCGAGATCGTCTACGACTTCTACGACAAGCTCAAGTCGGTCACCCAGGGCTACGGCAGCTTCGACTACGAGCTGCTGGACTACCGGCCCAACAGGCTGGTCAAGGTGGACATCCTCCTCAACGGCGAGAAGGTCGACGCCCTCTCGGTCATCGTCCACAAGGACCGGGCCAGGCCCAGGGCCCTGGCCATGTGCGACCGGCTCAGGGACGAGCTGCCCAGACAGCAGTTCAAGATAGCCATCCAGGGGGCCATAGGGGGGGAGATAATCGCCCGCTCGACCATCAGCGCCTTCCGCAAGGACGTGACCGCCAAGTGCTACGGGGGCGACATAACCAGGAAGAGGAAGCTCCTGGAGAAGCAGAAGAAGGGCAAGAAGCGCATGAAGATGGTCGGAAAGATCGAGGTCCCCCAGAGCGCCTTCATCGCCGTCCTCAAGTCCGACGAGGACTGAGGCGGCCGGGGGCGGGGGCGCCCCTTACCGGCCCTTTCCGCCGTCCGGCCCGCTGGCCGGCGGCGGGTCACGAACCTCCCGGCCGACAGGCGCCGGGCCACCTGGCTGGTCCACCATGAGCGAGAAGAACGAGGCCCTCAGGCCCGGCTGGGTCCCCCAGAGGACCCCGGCCCAGAGGGCGGCCCTCATCGAGGCCGCCCTGGGCCGGGTCCCGGCCGACCTGGTCATCAAGGGGGCCCAGGTCTACAACCCCTTCGACGGCCAGTTCCACCGGGGCGATCTGGCCGTGTCCGGCGGCCGGGTGGCCGGCCTGGGCTCCTACTCCGGCTGGGCCGAGGTGGACGCCCGGGGGGCCTACCTCATCGCCGGCTTCATCGACAGCCACGTCCACATCGAGAGCTCCATGGCCGGGCCGCTGGAGTTCGCCAGGGGCGTCTCGGCCCACGGCACGACCACGGTCGTGGCCGACCCCCACGAGATAGCCAACGTCTCCGGCCCCGCCGGCCTGGACTGGCTCATCGAGGCCACCGAGGACCTGCCGGTCAACGTGTTCGTCATGGCCCCCTCCTGCGTCCCGGCCACCCCCCTGGAGCGGGGGGGAGGGGCCATCACCGGCCAGGACGTCCTGGACCTCCTGGGCCGGCCCAGGGTCCTGGGCCTGGCCGAGATGATGAACTTCCCCGGGGTGCTCTCGGCCGACCCGGAGGTGCTCGGGAAGATGTCCCGGGCCCCGCTGGCCGACGGCCACGCCCCCGGGCTCTCCGGCCGGGAGCTGGCCGCCTACGTCGGGGCCGGCATCTCGACCGACCACGAGTGCATCCGCGCCTCCGAGGCCTCCGAGCGGCTGGCCCTGGGCCAGAGGGTCCTCCTGCGGCAGGGGACGGCGGCCAAGAACCTCCTGGACCTCCTGGGGGCCGTGACCCCCATGAACTCCCGCTTCTGCCAGCTGGCCACCGACGACCGCCACGCCCAGGACCTGTCGCTCGACGGCTCCATAAACCACCTGGTGGCCCTGGCCGCCAGGGCCTCGGACGTCCCCAAGCCCTCCATCCTCAACATGGCCACCCTGAACGCGGCCGAGCACTACGGGCTCAGGGACCTGGGCTCGCTGGCCCCGGGGAAGGTGGCCGACATGGCCCTCTTCCCCGACCTCTACGACTTCAGGCCCCGGATGGTCTGGAAGGCCGGGAGGCTGGTGGCCGAGGACGGGCGCTCCGTCTTCGAGGCCGCCCGCGCCGCGGACGACTCGATCCTGAGGGGGACCGTCAGGCTCGGCCCCGCCAGCCTCGACGACCTGGCCATCCGGGCCACCGGCCCCAAGATCAGGGTCATCGGGGTCGTCCCTGGCCAGATAGTCACCGAGCACCTGGTCATGTCCATCCCGGCGACCGGCGGCCTGTACCTGGCCGATCCGGGCAAGGACCTGTGCAAGCTGGCGGTCTGGGACCGCTACGGGCGGGGCCGGCCGCCGGCCACGGGCTTCATCTGGGGCCTGGGCCTCAGGCGGGGGGCCCTGGCCTCGACGGTCAGCCACGACTCCCACAACCTGATCGCCGCCGGGGTGGACGACGCCGACATGCTGGCCTGCGCCCTGGAGCTCCAGAGGCTGGGCGGGGGCCTGGCCATGGCCCTGGGGGGCCGGATCGTCGCCTCCCTGCCCCTGCCCCTGGGGGGCCTCATGAGCGATCTGGGCCTCGCGGAGATCTCGGCCGCCCAGGACCGGCTCCGCGAGGCCGGGACCGGGCTGGGCTTCGACCAGGACTTCGATCCCTTCATGACCCTGTCCTTCATGAGCCTCCCGGTCATCCCGAGCCTCAAGCTCACCAGCGAGGGCCTGGTCGACGTCCAGGCCTTCGCCCACGTCCCGGCCGTCTTCGGCTAGCCCGGCCCCCCTCCCCCGCCCCGGCGGGGCCACCGCAGCCGGCCGCCGGGGCCGCCGCCAGGACCAAAGCGAGGAAGAGCGTGCCCAGCCCCGAACCAGAGCGGCCCCCCGGCCCCCCGGCCGGCCTCCGGCTCCCCAGGCTGCCCCAGGGGCCCTGGCGGCGCGCCTTCCCGTTCAGGTCCCGGTTCCTGCCCCTGGGCCGGGGCCAGGCCATCCACTACGTCGACGAGGGCCAGGGCCCGGCCGTGGTCATGGTCCACGGGAACCCCGGCTGGTCCTTCATGTTCCGGCGCCTCATCGCCGGCCTCGGGGGCTTCCGGCGCCTGGCCCTGGACCACCTGGGCCTGGGCCTCTCCAGCCGGCCCGGGCCCGGCTACGGCTACCGGCTCGAGGACCGCCTGGGGGACTTCTCCCGCTGGCTGGACGGCCTGGGGCCGGAGGGCCCGGTCCACCTGGTGGTCCACGACTGGGGCGGGCCCATAGGCCTGGGCTGGGCCGCGGAGAACCCGGACCGGGTGGCCTCCCTGACCATCATGAACACCGGCCTCAGGAGGCCCGAGGGCTTCCGGCTGCCCGCCAGGCTGGCCGCCTTCAGGCTGGCCGCCCCGCTGGGGCGCCTCCTGGCCGTCAGGCTCAACCTCTTCGCCCTGGGCGTGGCCCGCTTCGGGACCGCCAGGCCCATGGCCCCGGAGGCCAGGGAGGGCTTCCTGGCCCCCTACCTGGTCCCGGCGCACCGGGAGGCCCTGGCCGGCTTCGTGGCCGACATCCCCCTGGGCCCGGGGCACCCGAGCCACCGGGCCCTCTCCAGGATCGACCAGGGCTTCGGGCGCCTGGCCCAAAAGCCGGTCCTCCTGGCCTGGGGCCTCAGGGACTTCGTCTTCTCCCGGGCCTTCCTGGACGACTTCAGGCGACGCCGGCCCGAGGCCAGGGTGCTGGCCCTGCCCCGGGCCGGCCACTGCCTCCTGGAGGACGAGCCCGAGGCCGTCCTCCGGGCCCTCCGGGCCTTCCTGGAGGACCCCGGCGGCCCGCCGCCCTGATCGCCCCCGGCTCCCGCCGGCCTGGCCGTCGCCCGGCCCCACGACATCCCCAGTCCCCGTTTCCCCGGGCTGGCCCAAGGAAGGCCTCGAATGGACAACCCTACCGATCCGCCGGAGTTCTTCAACGTCTCCTCGCTCCTGGCCCAGTCGGCGGCCAGACACCCTGACCGGACGGCGGTCCTGAACAAGCGGGGGCCCGACAGCCTTGGCCGGACCAGGCTCTCCTACGCCCAGCTGGAGAGGGACTCGTCCCTCTTCATGGAGGCCCTGGGCCGGGGACCGCTCCAGGCCGGGGACCGCGTGGTGGTCATGGTCCCGCCCGGCCCGGACTTCTTCGTGGTCATCTTCGGGCTCTTCAAGGCCGGCCTGGTCCCGGTCATGGTCGACCCGGGCATGGGCCTCAAGCGCATGCTCCTGTGCCTCTCGGAGAGCCGGCCCAGGGGCCTGGTGGGCGTCAAGCTGGCCCACCTGGCCAGCCTCATCATGCCCAGGTACTTCTCCAGCCTGCGCCACCGGGTGACCCTGGGCCGCCGGCTCTTCTGGGGGGGCCAGACCTTCCAGGAGATGCTGGCCGGCCCGCGGGGGGACGGCCCCCTGCCGCCCCCGGCCGAGACCAGGGCCGGGGACGCCGCGGCCATCCTCTTCACCTCCGGGGCCACGGGCCTGGCCAAGGGGACCATCTACACCCACGCCATGTTCAGGGCCCAGGTCGAGGCCATCGGGAGGATCTTCGATCTGGCCGACGGCGGCGTCGACCTGGCCACCTTCCCGCTCTTCTCCCTCTTCTCCTCGGCCCTGGGCCTGACGGCCATCATCCCCAACCTGAACCCGGTCAAGCCGGGCCAGACCGACCCCAGGAAGATGGTCCAGACCCTCAGGGACGAGAGGTGCACCTCCATCTTCGCCTCCCCGGCCCTCCTGGCCCGCCTGGCCGCCTACGCCAGGGAAAACGGCGTCTCCTTTCCCCACCTGCGCCGGGTCATCTCGGCCGGCGCCCCCATCCAGCCCCAGGTGGCCATCGACTTCGCCTCGACCATGGGCCCGGAGGGCCGCCTGTCCACCCCCTACGGGGCGACCGAGGCCATGCCGCTGACGACCATCGAGGCCCGGGAGATAGCCGAGGTCAGGGGCATGACCGAGCAGGGCTTCGGGATGTGCGTCGGCCGGCCGGTGCCGGGGCACAGGATGGCCGTCATCGCCATCAGCGACCGGCCGGTGCCCAGGTTCGGCCAGGCCCAGGTCCTGCCCATGGGCGAGGTCGGCGAGTTCGTGGCCGCGGGGCCCGTGGTGGCCCTGTCCTACTTCGAGCGGCCCAAGGAGACCGAGCTCAGCCTGACCATGGGGCCGGACGGGGACACCTGGCGGCGCATGGGCGACCTGGGCTGGCAGGACGCCCAGGGCCGGATGTGGTTCTGCGGGCGCAAGAGCCAGCGGGTCGTCGCCGGCAAGGCGGTCTTCCTGACCATCTCCTGCGAGGCCGTCTTCAACAACCACCCCAAGGTCCGCCGCAGCGCCCTGGTCGGCGTCGGCCCGGCCGGCCAGGCCAGGCCGGTCATGGTCATCGAGACGACCGAGAGGAGGATGTCCAGGAGGGCCTGGCTGGCGCTGGTCGAGGAGCTCAAGGCCCTGGGCCGCACCAACCCCAGGACCATGGCCATCGCCGTCTTCCTCAGGCACCGCGACTTCCCGGTGGACATCCGCCACAACGCCAAGATCAACCGGGAGAGGCTGGCCGTCTGGGCGGCCAGCCACCCCGACGCCCTGCCGTGAGGGCCAGGGCCCCGGCCCGCCGTCAAAGCCCAGGAGCCCGCCCCTACCCTCACGGCGGAATGTACGGCGGCGGTCTGATGCAGAATAAGAATATCGAGAGCATACGTTCAGAACGGCGCAACCCGGTCATCGCTGATTTGTTCCACCGCCTGGGATACATGGAACGCCGGGGCAGCGGTTTGATAAAAATCGCTATGGAAACGAAAAAGTTGCCGGGCTTCAAACATGGATCTATGCCCGGTTTTTTTCGAGTGATTCATCATTCACCGTGACTATGAAGAATGTCAACTATCTTGGTCACTCCGACTTGGTCAGTGACCAGGATAATGACCAAGACGCGCCAGTAAACCTTGAAGAGAAGACATTTGATTTCTGCTCCAGCCCTCGCAGCAAAAAGGATATTTGATGGCATCTCGGTTATACGAATCTGACCCATTTCACTCGTAAGCATCTGGCTCCATTGCTGGCAGCAGGAAAGCTAAAATTGACGCTGCCCGAGAAGCCCAACGGCAAGAATCAGAGATATGCGCAGGCGTAACCGGGAAAATTGCCCTCGAGATTTGACGCCCAGACCTCGGCGTCTACTTCTTCAAGGCCATCGCTAATTCCAGGAACGGTTTCTGGTCGGACCAAACTGCCAGCCGGAAAAAGACACTCTCGTAATTTGGGCCGGAAGCCCGCATTCGTTCTGCGCCAGGCCATGCCCTTCGGGCTTCGGACCACATTTGGAATTTCTGAACAGGTTCCAAATTTTTTGATGTCCGGCCCAAAATGTGGTATATTATCCCGCCGGCGCCACCAACCGTAGCCGAACCCGGTCCCCGATGAACCGGCCGGCGAGCGGCCCCAGACGGGCCAGAGAAAACCAACCCCGAATCCCGCGGAGAAGGCATGTTCAACGTCAAAGTCAAAAGGGAAGCCCTGGCCAGGGCCGCAGACCAGTGCTTTTCCGTCATCGACAAGCGATCGTCGATGGATCTGCTCACGAAGCTGCTCCTCAGGGCCGAGGACGGCCAGCTGGTCCTGACGGGCACCGACCTTGAGATCACCCTCCAGATCCGCATCCCGGCCCAGGTCACCGGCGACGGCGAGGTCGCCGTCGCGGCCAAGACCTTCACCGACTTCATCAGGGTCGCCACCGCCGACGACGTGGTCCTGGACCTGGCCGACAACTTCACCCTGACCGCCATCTGCGGGAGCTTCAAGACCTCCCTCTTCGGCCAGTCCTCCGAGAGCTACCCCAGGACCTACGACATCGAGAGCTCGTCCTTCAACACCTTCGACGCCCGCGACCTCTCGGACGCCATCAACAAGACCATCTATTCCCTGGCCCCCGGCGACGCCGTCTACAACCTCAAGGGCGTCTACCTGGTCCGGGAGACGGAGGAGGAGGGACGGCCCAAGTGCCTCAGGCTGGTCTCCACCGACGCCCAGCGCCTGAACGTGGCCACCGTCGAGGCCGAGGAACTGGACGTCTTCTCCGAGACGGACGGCATCCTGGTGCCCAAGAAGGGCCTCCAGAAGATGAAGGCCATCTGCGACGACGCCGACAAGGTCCAGATCGGCCTGTCCATCAACAACCTCGTGGTCAAGTCCGACGACTCCCTGCTCATCGTGAGGCTCCTGGACGGCAACTTCCCGGAGTACAAGGGCATAATCCCGACTGACTGCGATCTCGAGATCTGGCTAAACCGCAGGGACTTCCACGAGTCGGTCAAGCGCATCTGCATCCTCACCGACGACAAGTACCACGTGGCCAAGTTCGTCTTCACCCAGGATCTCCTGACCATCACCTCCATGAACCCCGAGCTGGGCCAGGCCGAGGACACGGTGGGCGTCGACTTCCGGGGGCCCGAAATCGTCACCGGCTTCAACCCCAACTTCTTCATCGAGCTCCTGGCGACCATCAGGAGCGAGAGGATCTCCATCCGGTTCACCGAGGGCGGGTCCTCCTTCCTCGTGACCGCCCCCGAGGATCCCGGCTACCTCGGGGTCCTCGTGAGCATGGCCTTCGACGGCGCCTGAGAAACCCGCCCCGGGGCCGTCCCCCCTTCCCCGTCCAAAGGCCGCCCATCAGCGGACGAATCAACGGACATCCCCGCCGCCGGCCCCACACGGGGCCGGCGGCGGGTCCGCCCCAGGAGCAGCCAGTGCCCGACAATCCCAGACAAGACGACTACGGCGCCCAGAACATCCAGATCCTGGAGGGCCTGGACGCGGTCCGCAAGCGGCCCTCGATGTACATCGGCAGCATCTCCAGCCAGGGCCTGCACCACCTGGTCTACGAAGTGGTCGACAACTCCATCGACGAGGCCATGGCCGGCTTCTGCGACCGCATAGAGGTGACCATTACCCAGGCCGGGACCGTGAGGGTCAAGGACAACGGGCGGGGAATCCCGGTCGACGAGCACCCGACCGAGAAGGTCTCGGCCGTCCAGGTGGTCATGACCAAGCTCCACGCCGGGGGCAAGTTCGACAAGAAGACCTACCAGGTGTCCGGAGGCCTCCACGGGGTGGGGGTCTCGGTCGTGAACGCCCTGTCCGACTTCCTGGAGGTGGAGGTCAAGAGGGGCAAGGTCCGCTACCGCCAGCGCTACGAGCGGGGCGTCCCCACCATGCCGCTGACCCCGGTCGGCCAGGTGGAGAGGACCGGGACCATGGTCCACTTCAAGCCCGACGGGTCCATCTTCGAGACCACGGAGTTCGACTTCGAGATCCTGTCCAAAAGGCTGCGCGAGCTGGCCTTCCTCAACAAGGGCCTCTACATAAGCGTCCTGGACGAGCGCACGTCCGAGTTCCGGGAGTTCCAGTACAAGGGCGGGCTGGTCGAGTTCGTGGCCCACCTCAACCGCCAGAAGACCACGCTCCACGAGAAGCCCATCTACCTCGAGGGCCTGAGCGCCGACATCATGGTCGAGGTGGCCCTGCAGTACAACGACACCTACTCGGAGAACATCCTGGCCTTCGCCAACAACATCAGCACCCCCGAGGGCGGGACCCACCTCTCCGGCTTCAAGACGGCCTTGACCAGGGCCGTCAACCAGTACCTCGGCCGCGACAGCATCCCCAAGAACCTCAAGGGCACGTCCCTGGACGGCGACGACGTCCGGGAGGGCCTGGCGGCCGTCATCAGCGTGAGGATCCCCGAGCCGCAGTTCGAGGGCCAGACCAAGGCCAAGCTGGGCAACGCCATGGTCAAGGGCCTGGTCGACACCCTGGTCTACGACAAGCTTTCCAGCTACCTGGAGGAAAACCCCTCCGTGGCCAAGAAGATAGTCACCAAGGTGGTGGAGGCGGCCAGGGCCAGGGAGGCGGCCCGCAAGGCCAGGGACACCATCCGCTCCAAGGGCGCCGGCGGGGGCAACACCCTCTGCGGCAAGCTGGCCGACTGCCAGTCCAAGGTCCCCGAGAACTGCGAGCTGTTCCTGGTCGAGGGCAACAGCGCCGGCGGCAGCGCCAAGCAGGGCCGCGACCGCAAGTTCCAGGCCATCCTGCCGCTCAGGGGCAAGATCCTGAACGTCGAGAGGGCCCGCTTCGACCGCATCATCGACAACGTGGAGATCCGCAACATCATCACCGCCCTGGGGACCGGCATCGGCCCGGTCGGCTCGGCGGGGGCCAACCTGGACAAGCTCAGGTACCACAAGGTGGTCATAATGACCGACGCCGACGTCGACGGCTCCAACATCAGGACCCTCCTCCTGACCCTCTTCTACCGCCAGATGCCGGAGCTCATCGAGCGGGGCCACGTGTACATCGCCCAGCCGCCCCTCTACGGGCTCAAGTCCGGCAAGAAGGACCTCTATCTCAAGGACGAGGCCAGCCTCCGCTCCTTCACCCTGGACCGCTACGCCGAGGACCGCTCCCTGTCCGGCGAGGACCAGCCCGAGAGCCTCGAGGGCCGCCGCCTCAGGGATTTCCTGGACAGCCTCATCGCCGAGCGCGACTTCAAGGAGCGCTACGCCCGACTGGGCTTCCCGGCCAGGCTCTGGCCCGTCATGTACGCCGCCTACAAGCTCAACCCCTCCGGCTTCGACGATGAAATCTGGGCCAGGAACCTGGCCGGCACCATGGAGGCCAACGGCCTGGCCGTCGATGGCCCGGACTCCCAGGCGTCCCCCAGCCCCCAGGCCGCCGCGGACGAGGAGGGCCAGGAGCCGGAGGAGACGCCCGGCTTCCGCCTGACCATGCGCGCGGTCCACGACAACAGGAAGATCCTGACCTTCAACCGGGACTTCCTGAACGGCGAGCTGTTCCAAAAATACTACCGGCTCAAGGAGAAGACCGCCGGCTTCGTCAAGGCTCCCTTCGTCATCCTCCACAAGGAGAGACGCTACCTGATCGAGAGCGAGGCCGAGCTCCTCGAGGACATGATCAACGCCGGCCAGAAAGGCCTCCGGATACAGCGCTACAAGGGCCTGGGCGAGATGAACCCGCCCCAGCTCTGGGAGACGACCATGGATCCGCAGAGGCGGACCTTCCTGAAGGTGAGGGTCGAGGACGCCATGGACGCCGACGACATCTTCACCGTCCTGATGGGAGGCGACGTGCCGCCCAGGCGCGAGTTCATCCGGGAAAACGCCCTAAACGTCAGGGAACTGGACATCTAGCGGCTCCACCTGGCCAGCCTCGCCCCATGAGGCAGGCCCACCCGGCGGCCGCCCCCAGAGCGGCCGCCGGGTGGGCCTTTCCCATCATCCCCCGGCCAGAACCCCCAGGCGTCAGACGCGCATTTTTCGCGGTGTCGGAAAACCCAAGACATGTCACCGGGGCCATCTCAAGAAAGAGCCGCCCGGGCGGGCCCACCTTGGCCTGCCCGGGCGGCTCGCCTCGTCCCGCGCCGGGGTTCCCCTCAGGCCACCCTGGCCAGCCCCGCTATATCCCTCATCAGGGCGGGGATCCCTATACTCTGTGGGCAGCGGTCCTGGCATTCCCCGCAGTCCTGGCAGTTCTCGGCCCCCTCGGCGTCGGCGAGGCTGGCGAAGTACAGGCCGAAGAAGGCCATGCCCCTCTTGGGATCCATGGAGGCCCGATAGCGGTACTCGTTGTAGGCGGCTATGTTCAGGGGGATGTTCACGCCGGAGGGGCAGTCCATGCAGTAGCGGCAGCCGGTGCAGGGGACGGGGTTGGCCAGGTTGAAGGAGGTGGCCACCTCGCCCAGGAGCAGATCGCGCTCCGCCTGTCCCAGGGGCCGGTAGTCGTTGAAGGTGGCCAGGTTGTCCCTGAGTTGCCCCGGGTCGCTCATGCCGCTCAGGACGGTCATGACCCCAGGGAGGGAGGCGGCGAACCTCAGGGCCCAGGAGGCCTGGCTGGCCCTGGGGTCGAGGTCCCGGAGCTTTCCGGCCGCCTCGCCGGGCAGGGCGGCCAGGGCCCCCCCGCGGACCGGCTCCATGACCACGACCGGGATGCCCCTCGACGCAAGGAGCCCGTACATCTCCCTGGCCCCCAGCGACTCCCAGTCGATGTAGTTGAGCTGTATCTGGGCAAAGTCGAAGTCATGCCCGTCCAGTACCCGCCGGAGGTGGGCTGGCCCGTCGTGCATGGAGAAGCCAAGGCGTCCTATGACCCCCTCGTCCCTGAGCCCGGCGAAGACCTCGTACAGGCCCATCCTCTCGACCATGTCCCAGTGCCCGGCGTTGAGGTTGTGGAACAGGTAGAAGTCCAGGCGGTCGGTCCCCAGCCGCGAAAGCTGCTCCTCGAAGAGCCTCCTGGCCCCGTCCCGGGAATCGACCAGCCAGGCAGGAAGCTTGGTGGCCAGGAGGAAGCCGTCGCGGGGGTGGCGGCCCAGGGCCTTGCCGGCGAAGGGCTCGCTCAGCCCGTCGTGGTAAAAGTAGCCCGTGTCGAAGTAGTTGATGCCCTGGGCCAAGGCCTCGTCCACCATGGCCTCGGCCACTGGGTAGTCGATGGCCTTGGTCTCCTGGCCCTGGGTCGGCAGGCGCATCAGGCCAAAGCCCAGGAGCGATATTTCCTTGCCGATGCTTTTGAATTCGCGTCTCTCCATGATCTTCCCTGTCTCGCCAATGGCGAAGGACATGGCCCGTGGCCGCCGGCCTGGGCTCTAAACTCAAAAGATTAACGGCAAGGTAATTCTTTGACTTTAAAACCCATAGACAGGACGTCCCCAGGCCGGCAACGCGTTGGGCAGGCCAGCCCCAATCCAGAAGGGCCCTGGCCTAGAGCGGGGCGGCCGTCCTCCTGAACAGATCCGCCTCGAACCTCCCCCTGCAGCTGGCGCAGCGCAGGGAATCCCGCGTCAAGAGCTCGTCGCTGAAAAATTCCAGGGTCGCCCCGCACAAGGGGCAGGGCCCCTCCAGGGCGCGCACGTCCCGGCTGTGGTTGTCCTCGCACGCCGACCTGGGCGTGGCCGTTCCGCTGTCAGCCATGTTGTTCACCAGCCAAATCGAAAAACGTGTCGGCCTGGGGGCCATCGCCGTGGCCCGCCAGGCCGGGGCCCGGGGCGCCCCGCTGTCCCCAAAAGCGGCGGCCCCGAAAGGCCCCGCCTCCCCAGGGCAGCATGGCGTCCTGATCGCATCCGCCCGAGGCACCTTCGCCCTCAGGCCAAGAAAAGCGAGGCCCTAGTGGGTGACCAGCTTGTTGTGGTCGGCCAGGAAGGCCGACAGGCCCTTGTCGGTCAGCGGGTGGCCGGCCAGCTGCCTGATCACGGAAAAGGGGATGGTGCAGACGTCGGCCCCGATCTGGGCCGCCCCCAGGACATGCTGGGGGTGCCTGACGCTGGCCACTATTATCTCCGTCTCGTAGCCATAGTTCCGGTAAATCTGCAGGATTTCCTCCACCACGCCCAGGCCGTCGATGCCGATCTCGTCCAGACGGCCCACGAAGGGGCTGACGTAGGCGGCCCCGGCCTTGGCGGCCAGGAGGGCCTGGAGGGCCGAGAAGACCAGGGTCACGTTGACCCTTATCCCCTCCTCGGAGAGGGCCTTGGTGGCCTGGAGGCCGGCCATGGTCAAGGGCAGCTTGACGACCACGTTGGAGGCGATGGAGGCCAGGGAGCGGCCCTCCTGGAGCATCTCCGAGGCCTCCAGGGCCAGCACCTCGGCGCTGACCGGGCCCGAGGTCAGGGAGCATATTTCCTTGACGCGCCCGGCCTGGTCGCTGATGCCCTCCCTGGCCATGAGGCTGGGGTTGGTGGTGACGCCATCGAGAAAGCCGAAATTGGCCGCCCCCTTGATCTCGACGAGATTGGCCGTGTCGATGAAAAACTTCATGAACATCCTCAAATACTTGGACCCCGGCAGCTGGCGAGGCCGAAATTGGGGCCGGAGAATCAGGCCCCTGACCATGCGGCACCAGGGCCCATCGGCGAAAGCCAAGGGCCCCGACGCCATCCCCGGGTAACTGGCCCAAAGCCCAGGCGGGACATTGCCCGTGGGGAAAAACAGCGACGAAACGAAATCAGTCCCACCAGCCCAAGAGCGCCCCTGGAGCCGGCCCCTATGTTCTGATGGGGCTACTATACACGCACCTGGTGCTTTATTCAAACCCAGGGGGGAGCCGGAGGCCGGGCCGGCCGGCTGGTGGCCCCCATGGTGATTCCAGGGCCGCCCGTGGCCAGGGCTGGCATCCCCGGAAGGCCGGGGGCCTCCCCCCGGCCGGCAGTCGCCGCCGGGCAAAAGCCGTCCAGGGCGAGGAGACTATCGCCCCTTGGCAGCCCATTAGCCAAAAATACCGGGAAAATTAGCCAATTTTTGCGGCCATGGCCAGAAAGCCGGAAGAAAACGACCGTTTGTTCGCCACACAGTGGACCAAGCTTGGCCACGGTTACCTGGATCTGGCCGGCAACTATTCGGGAAAAAGCCCGAACAATGTCCTCAAAGCCCAACTTGTTTGAAAATAAGACCGAGACAATTGGGGCCCAGTCCAGATTTTTTGGCAGCTTGGGGGCCCCGAGGAAGCCTTGTCTCCTAGACCTGCCCGGTGATTGTGGGCACCGGACCAGGAATTGCCCTTCCTAAAAAATAAAACTTTAAAATTGAGCCGAATTATGGTATGAATTATCCAAAGTATGCTAGGACTTTAAACTGGCCTATTTTGGCTACCTTAAGGCCCTGGCCGGCCAAGCCGAGGATGACCCTTCCCTTGGAAGAGAGGCCTTCCCGGCCAGACAAGATGGAGGAGAAGATGTCCAATCTCGCAAATTCCAAGCTGGGGCGCGTCGCCGTGAGGCTGATGATCGCCCTGGCCCTGGCCCTGGCCCTGGCCCCCACCAGGGGCGCCCTGGCCGGCTTCGCCACCACCGTCGACTCCCAGCCCACGCAAGCGGCGGATCTCGACCGTGTCCGCGCCGTCCTGGAAAACAAGAAAATTTCCCAAACCCTCGCCGATTTGGGCTACAATCAGGACGAAATCAAAGCCCGCCTGTCCCAGCTGGACGAGGCCGAGGTCCACGCCCTGGCCGGCCAGCTGGATCAGGCCCTGGTCCCGGCCGGTGACGGGACGGCCGGGGTGATCATAGCCGTGGTGGTGATCATCCTGGTGGCCCTGGGCATCCTGAGCCTCATGGGCAAGACCGTCTCGGTGAGCTGAGGCCGGCCTACCTGGGGCCGGGCCGTAAGGCCCGCCGGGGCCGCGCCCCGGGCTGGCGGCAACGAAAAGGCCTTTCTGGCCGCGGACCCAAGGGGCCGGGAGGGACTCCGGCCCCTGAGGCGGCATTTTGACCATGGGCCGGGTGAACCCTTGCGGCCCAAGCCTGAGGCTCAGCGCTGAAAACGGACAACGAAATAGAACGCCTCCTGGGTCCAAAGGGCCCCTTGGCCGTCGCCTGGGAAGACTTCGAGGTCAGGGAAGAGCAGATAATGATGGCCCAGGAGGTGACCCGGGCCATCAGGGA
>JAISEK010000041.1 GCA_031264145.1 Deltaproteobacteria bacterium | reverse complement strand
TGAGCCACTGCGTGTTGACCGGGATAGCCAACGGCGACTCCCAGGAGACCATCAAGAAGCTGGCCAAGGCCATCGAGCAGTTTTCCAGGATGACCTGAGGGGATCGTCCCGGCCCCCCGGCCGACGGCGGCGCGTCCCGCCCTGGCCGCCGGCCTTGCCGGGCAATGATTGCCCGTTTCCGCCGGAAGGCGGCCCGGCCGGGACTGGCCCAGGTTCTCCGCGGATGGGGGGCCCAGTCCGGGCCAAGGTCCCGCCCCAACCCCCCAGAAACCCCCCCAGGGAAGACATGGGGCCCTGGCCGGCTGGTTTAGACGGCATGTCCGCTTGGTCGCCGTATGGGTGACAGGTCCGCGCCTTGCCGGGGCGCTGGCCTTGGGAGCGGATCCCCCGCCTGTCCTCCAGGGGCCGGCCCGGGGGGGAGGGGCGGAGGATGGCCGGGCCCTGGCGCGTCATAATTTTGCGGCCTGATATATGTTTTTAGTTATATATTATTATATTTTTTAAAGAACGGCCATCAAGTCCGCTCTCGCCAATCATCCATGAACGTCCCGGGGACGCCCCCGGGCCAGGCGGCGGCCCTGGCCCCGCCCCGCCCGCCGGCGCCGCGGCGGCTAGCCGGCCAGGGACGTGGTGTCCCTGGCGTTCAGGAGCCTGGCCGAGTTGAAGACTATCAGGAAGGCCCCGGCGTTGTGGGCCAGGGCGCCCAGGACCGGCCCCATGAGGCCCGTGGCCGCCAGGACCACCGTCGCCAGGTTCAGGGCCATGGAGAGGACGATGTTGAACCTTATGGTCTTGGCCGCCTTCCTGGAGAGCCTGAGGAGGTGCGGTATCCGCCTGAGGTCGTCGCGGACCAGGACCCCGTCGGCGGCGTCGACGGCCATGCCGCTGCCCGCCCCGCCCATGGCCAGCCCGACGAAGGCCGTCTTCAGGGCCGGGGCGTCGTTCAGGCCGTCGCCGACCATCAGGACCCTGGCCTCGGCCCCCAGCCCGTTCCTGATGACGTCGACCTTGTCCTCGGGCAGGAGCTCGCTCCTGACCTCCAGGATGCCCGTCTCGGAGGCTATCCGGGCGGCCGCCTCGCGGTGGTCGCCGGTCAGGAGGATGGTCCGGACGCCCTCGGCCTCGATGCCCCTGACGGTGGCCCGGGCGTCCGCCCTGAGGGTGTCGGCCAGGACGATGAGGCCGGCCACCTTGTCGTCGAGGCCGACGAAGATGACTGCCCGGCCCTCCCTCTGGTATCCTCTGGCCGACTCCTCCAGGCCTTCCGGCATGGCCAGGCCGCGCATCCCCATCAGCTGTAGGGTGCCGCCGGCGATCTGGCGGCCCTGGGCCCGGACCACCACCCCGCGGCCAGGGAACAGGCCGAACTCGTCGAGTTCCCTCGGGACCAGGCCGCGTCTCTGGGCCTGGCGGATGACGGCCTTGCCCAGGGGATGCTCCGAGCGCTGCTCGGCCGTGGCCGCCCAGGCCAGGAGCTCGTCCCCGGAAAGGCCGCCGAACGGCTCCACCGCCGTGACCTCGGGGCGGCCATGGGTAAGGGTCCCGGTCTTGTCGAAGGCGACCACGGTGACCCTCGCCAGACGCTCCAGGGCGTCGCCGGAAGAGATCAGGATGCCGAAGCGGGTGGCGTTGCCGATGCCGGCCATGATGGCCGTGGGCGTGGAGAGGACCAGCGCGCAGGGGCAGAAGACGACCAGGATGGTCACGGCCCTGATGATCTCCCCGGTCAGGCCCCACGTGGCCAGGGCCGTGGCCAGGGCCAGGCCGACTATCCAGGTGGCCCAGCGGTCCATGATCCTCACTATGGGCGTCTTGCCTGCCTCGGCCGACTCGACCAGCCTGACCATCCTCTGGATGGAGCTGTCCTGGCCGACCTTGGTGGCCCTGAAGTCGATGGCCCCCAGCTGGTTGACCGTGCCGCTGAAGATCTCGTCGCCCACGCCCTTGTCGACCGGGAGGGACTCCCCGGTCATGAGCGACTGGTCGATGGCCGTCTGGCCGAAGGTAATCCTGCCGTCGACCGGGATGATCTCGCCCGGGAGGACCCTCACGAGGTCGCCGACGGCCACCTCGCCGGCCGGCACGCTTTCCTCCTCCCGTCCCCTGACCACCCTGGCCGTGTCCGGGGTGAGGCTGACCAGCCTCCCTATGCCCTCCCTCGCCTTCCTCAGGGTCCGCTCTTCCAGGAGCGACCCCAGGGACATGATGAAGGCGACCTCCCCGGCGGCGAAGAACTCGCCGATGAAGAGGGCGGCCAGGAGGGCCATGGCCACCAGCACGTCGGCGGTCACGTCGAGGCTCTCGACCAGGCCCATGACCGCGCCCTTCAGGATGGGCCAGCCACAGAGGACGACGGCCACCCAGGCCGGGTCGAAGGGGGGATCCTCCATGGCCCCGAGGAAGCTCAGGGCCAGGGACGCCCCCGAGACGACGCCAAAGACGATGGCTCTCTTCTCCCCATCGAACAACCAGCTCTTGATGCTTTTCACGTATGGCCTCCCTGGACAAGGAAGATGGACGGCCGGCCGGGGCCCTGGCAGGGCCTCCCGGGGCCGGTGGATAATACCCAATACCCCTTTAGGGTATTATAACCGAGAACCGATGTCAACAGGCCAGGACGCCGGATTGCCCAGGGGGACGGGCAGGAGACGCCGGACAGGCCCGGGCCGCCCAGTCGCCAAACGCTTGCCTGGACCCTGCCCAGGGGTCCATTTGGCATATTAATAAATCAAAATAAAGCGAAAAAAATATTGTATCTATAAAATATATTTATAGATACAATATGCAAATTAAATTATCCAATTATAAGTCGTTATTGATACAATAGTCACATATCAGGCCTCAACAATAGTCCATCTTTTGGCCTGGCCTTGGGGCCTTGATAGAGAGTTTGGGGTCGCCAATTATGCGTCAATGGGGAACGTAGGCACTCGGGGCCTCGTTGGCTGTTGCCTGTAATTCGTTGATTATTATGACATCATTGACACCTACTTCATCTTAATAAACCGCTGTTTGTCGCCCCGTTTTCCCGCCACCGCGGGCCGTCCGGGCGGGGTGGGGATGGGCCCCCTGGGGGCCCCCGCCGCCCCCCCGAGGCGCCGGGCCTGCGGACGGATCCCCAACGGCCCCTCCCGGGACTGGCGGTCTCCGACCACACCCCCGCGCCGGACGCCCCATGGCGGTGATCGCCGTCGGGAAGGCGGCGGTACCCGCCAGACGCGGCCGAAAAGGAATTGCCCCCATGGGGACGTCGCTTTCCCATGGGGGCCCAGGCGCAATGAGTCCTGAGGCGGCGGCCTGATCAGGCCGGCCAGGGGCGCCTCGCCCGCGAAATCAAGAAAGACGGGGCGTCAGTCGCTCTGGAGCGCGGCGATCTGCTCGCGCAGCCTCGAGTTTTCAGCGGCCATGTCGGCGATCTTCGTATCTTTTTGGGTTATTTTTATAGCCATATTGGCAATTTTTTTGTCTTTTTTTGCGATTTTCGCATCCTTCTCGGCGACGACGCCTTGCCACTTCTGGCGTTCAGCTTCCTTGGCTTGGGCCAACGCCGACGCCTCATCGCGGAGAGCCTTGGCCCGCAGACGCGCCATCTCGCGAAATTCAGCAGATCTCGTTATTTCATGCATAGTTTCAATAACTTGCGACACAATCTGCACACCCCGCGTCCCGACTTGATTCAAATCCAGTCCAGTGTCTGTCTCGAATTGTGCCTGGGACGGTTCATATCCTGACTTGGGATCATTTTTTTTTGGCATCTCATTTGCCTCGAGAATGTACCAGGCCAAGCCGTCCGTCAATATTTCGTGAAGGCTCGTCCCAATGAGATGAAATCCAGAATGGGGATGACTGGGTACCTAAAGAGCAACAGCATAAATTATGGATATTTTTCAATAGATATCAAACCTGTCATATTAATACGCTTTAATAAAATAATTTTAGTACATTTATTGGCATATGTCAAAACAAATATTTAAGAAAATTAACTCCCAGTATACGCTTGGGCATAGAGGTATTCTATTTGTAAAGCCACCAATTCTAAAGGCACGTCTTTCGCTGTTTGTCGCCCCCGCGGGGGAGGAAACGGGCCCCAAGTGGAGCCCCTAGGCGGCCCCCAAGGGTGGAGCCGGGCCTCCCGACGGATCCCCAGCGGGGCCCGCCTCGCGCGGCCCCATGCCCCGGCCGGGGCATCCCAGGGCCGTCGCCCTGCCCAGGACGCCGGCCGGCCGCCAGGGGTGCCTCCAGTGGCGGCCCGATCAGGCCGGCCAGGGGGTGCCTCGCCCGCGAAATCAAGAAAGGCGGGACGTCAGTCGTCTTGTAATGCGGCGAGTCGCTTGCGCAGCCTCAGGTTTTTCGCGGCCATATCGGCGATCTTCTTGTCTTTTTTGGTAATTTTTATACCCATATTGGCGATTTTTTTATCTTTTTTGGCGATTTTAGCATCCTTCTTGGCGACGACGCCTTGCCACTTTTGGCGTTCAACATCCGTGGCGTGGCCCAACGCCGACGCCTCAGCGTGGAGAGCCTTTTCCCGCAGACGCGCCAACTCGCGAAATTCTGCCGGTCTCGTGATTTCATAAATAGTTTGCGACATATCTGGCACGCCCCGCGCCTCGACTTGTTTCCAGTCCAGTGTCTGTCTTGAATTTTGCCTGAGACAGTTCATATTCTGGCTTGGGATCATTATTTTTTGGCACTTCGTTTACCTCAAGAATTTACCAGGCCAAGCCGTCCGTCAGTATTTCGTGACGGCTCGTCGTCTCAACGACATGAAATCCAGGATGGAGAAGACTGGGTGCATAAAACGAAACACCATGGGAGCTATATATTTTGACCGATACCAGGTTTTATCATGCCAATACACTTTCACTCAAGAATTTTAGTACATTTGTGGGTGTATGTCAAAACAAATATTTAAGAAAACTAACTCCCATGTAGTGCTTGGAGAGGTACTGTATTTGCAAGTCGTCAATTCCAAAGGCACGTCTTCCGCTGTTTGTCGCTCCGTTTTCCCGCCCCCGCTGGCCGTCGATGGGCCTCCCCAGGGGGGCTTCCCCTGATGCGGCCGCTCCCCCCCGCCCCACGGAGGCGCCGGGCCTGCGGACGGATCCACGGCGGCCCGCGCCGCGCGGCCCCATGCCCCGGCCGGGGGGCATCCCCCGGGCCGTCGCCCCGCCCGGGACGCCGGGCGGCCTGCCAGGGGTGGCTCCCGGGACGGGCGGCCACCGCCCCAGGTGAGGCCGAAAAGGAATGGCCCCCATGGGAACGGTCTCGTTCCCATGGGGGCCTGGGCGCGTGCGTCCCGGGGCGGGGGGCCGCCCTGACGGCAGGTACCTCCCGCGGCGGCCCGAATCGGGCCGGCCAGGGGGCGCCTCGCCCGCGAAATCAAGAAAGACGGGACGTCAGTCGTTTTGTAACGCGGCGAGTCGCTCGCGCAGCCTCAGGTTTTCCGCGGCCATGTCGGCGATCTTCGCGTCCTTGTCGGCGATCTTCGCATCCTTGTCGGCGACGACGCCTTGCCATTTTTGGCGTTCGACCTCCGTGGCGTGGCCAAGAGCCGACGCCTCATTGTGGAGAGCCTCAGCCCGCAGACGCGCCAGCTCGCGAAATTCTGGCGATCCCGTTATTTCATGATATGTTTCAAGAGTTTGGGTCACGATTGGTACCTCCAGTGCTTCTAGTTGTTTTAATTGCGCCTCGGTTTTCATCCGAAAGAGTGCCAGAAAAAGATCTAAATCAGATAAATTGTTAATATGTTCAGATATTTTTGATAGTTTAGGAAGTTTTTTTAGTTCAAAATAATATAATGACATGTCATCGGTCAACATTTCGTGACGGCTAATCTCAAGAACCCTGAACTCAGAATGATAAGTGTCGCAATCGAATAAATTAAAATCCAAAACGCTGATTATCGCCACCTGCGGCAATTCGTCATATCTCTCACCCTCGCCAAGAGCGGAAGAGTATTCCCGCGAAAAATAGTACAGGGAGCGTTTCCTATAGTCGCGCTCGTCCTTGACCTGGACCTCAAGGTTCACCGGTTTGCCGTCAACGGCCATGTTGATGTCGAGGCGACAGAACTTGCCGCCCAAAATTGCCGGCGGTATCTCTGGGTTCGTTATCGCGAATTCCGATATGCCATCGACGTTTATCTTTAAGACCGCCGCGACGAACAATTTGAGCAGGTCTTGGCGCCTGACGAACAACTTCTTGAAAATCATGTCATTCGTCAACGGATATTTAAGCCTGGCCATGGCCATGCCCTTCCATACACGCATTATATTGCGTTCGCGGCTGAATTTCAAAACTGACGTCTGCGCAGGGGATGGCCTTGGGATTTACCCGGAGCCATGGCGTTTGGCGCGATGAAGGACATCGCCCTGCGGGTAGAGCCTCGATGGATTCCTCGCCGAACCAGGGCACTCCCGGCAGGGCGAACGCGATGGCCATCGTGTCGATGATCACAGTCGGCACTTGCGCCCGGAATCAACCCATTCCTGGACATCCTGGGCCGAGGGTGTCGGAAGTTCCGTCCATCTCGCCTGTATCTTGTCCAGCAGCCTGTGACGTGGGGCCCGCCTGTCGGCCGGCATCGTTCTGGCTTCCCGCCCCGTTGATCGTCCATCGTCGGCTGCCAGGGTTACAGGTCTCTCAGCTATGTCCGATGACAGGTTTCTGATCGTGGTTGATGCCACGGGAAGACTCCCCTTGCGACGAGTATGCCAGGCCGAGGGACTGACAGCGACAAGCGTCTTGATTGCGCCCGACAGGACAAAGGCGCGCCTTCCGCCGTTTGCCGGCAGGTTTTTTCCGCCCCAGGGCTGCCCATGACGCGTAAAAAAAATTGGCCCCGCGGGGGGCCAGGGTTCGGAGAGTGCAGGCCCATCCGAAGGGGTCGACCAAATGCTACGTGACAAAATTATTTTTGTCAATAGAAAATTGGCTTTGTGGCTTTGCCCACCGAAGACAATCGTCTAAATAATTATGATGCCCATGTAAAAACCCCCCTGAGAGCTTGAAAACGACCTGGTTTAAGACCTATTATCAAGGCTTTATCTTAACAGATCTCAACAAATCAGGCTTTTTACATCAACATCAATTATAGGCTGGGCACGTTTTCCTCTGTTAGTCGCCCCATTCTCGCCCTCGCGGGGGAACCGGGCCCACCGCTGCCCATCCCCGTCTCCCGGTGCTCCCGTCGCCTGGAGAAACTCCTAAGCCGCCTCCCGGGAAACTTGGATCCTCAGTTGCCCGCCGCACGTGATCCTTGCCTCCTGGGAGTGCCCTCGGTTGACCGCCACGCTCCCCCGGTACGCCGAAAAGTCCCATGTGCGGGTGCCTTTAGGGAAACGACCGATCCTTGGTGGAGAGCCTCAGCCCGCAGATGCGATGACCCACGAAATCCTAAAGATCTCGTTATTTCATTATATTATTCACGAGCTTGGGTCACGATTGACATCTCCATTGCTTCGAATTGTTCCAATCACGTTCCGGTTTTCATCCGAAATAGTGCCGGAAAATGTCCTAAGTCTGACAGAATATTGATATATTCCGGGATTGTATTTACTTTAAAATAGCGTAATAACATGTCATAGTTAGTATTTATCGGTAACCGCATTCGTTCTTGACCTGAATCTCAAGATTTATTGGTTTACCGTCAACGGCCATATCCGATGTCAAGACGACAAGAACTTGTCGGTCAAAATTCCCGGCGGTATCTCAGGATTCGTTATCACGAACTCTGATATGCTATCGACATTTATCTATAAAACCGCTGCGACAAACCATTTTGGCAAGTCTGCGTGCCTAACGGGCAACTTCGATGCCCATGTAAAAACCCCTGGAAAGCCTGAAAATGAACAGGTTTAAGATATATTTACAAGGCTTATTTTGGCAGATCTCGATAAAACAGATTTTTTACATCAATAGCAACTTAAAGATATATTTTGTTTCAAAATATATTTAAATTAAGATATAATCATACATTTTTATACCTGAATTATATCGTATTTTTAGGTGAATCTCCAAATAAACCTTTTTAGCCAATTCCAGCTATAGCCTTGCAAAATAGACTAAGATGGCTCAAAGAGATGCTTTCTCCGTCTCTTCCTCACCAACAATATTCCGATAAGCAGACGTTATATATGGAAAACCCCGATTCTGGCTGACCAGAATCGGGATTTTAATCCAAAGAGGACTATTGGGCCAGATTAGAAGGTGACGGCCAGGACGTTCGCCCAGGCGAAGGTATCCTTTGGTTTTTGACCATACCAAGCCGCATCAGTACCCGGATCATAGCCGGAGTTTCTATAGGCGCTTCCATTGAACATATAGCCGAATTTGGTCTCAAAGCTCAGGTTGTCAAGGATCTGGAAGGTCGCTCCGAGATCCACCTCGACGCCAAGTGACTTGCTGCGGTTCGGGTAAGTCCTCACGTTACCGTTCGCGTCAAAACCTATCGCGGGCAAGGAAACCAGCCTGAAATAGCCTATGCCGTAGTTTAGCCTGATGTCATCGTTGATGGCATGGTTGCCCAGGAGGGCCAAGCCCCAGTGGTTCGTCAGCCCGAAGTCCAAAGCATTGCCGCCAGGATCACTAATACCAAGATTGGTGGGGATAGATGTGAATCTAGGATCACCCGGCAATGAATTTGTCCAGATGCCGGTACCCAACGTCACGCCATTATAGGCGACCAGGAAAGGCGCGAAGTCGCCAAGACTGACGGACGAATGCAGGGTAGGCCTGTCCTTGTCGAGGTCAGAGTAGGAAGTGCCATCCACATACCAGCTCATCAGGGTCACGTCGCCGGCACCGTAGTTATAGGAAGCGTCCAGGTAGAGGCCTAATCCGTTATTCTTAATTTCAGTCTCTAAAAACGTATTGTTGGGACCGACCGCGTCGACGCTCCGGAAAGTGGTCTTGCCAAAGCCGGCCACGCCCTCAAAGTGTATGGAGAAAGGGCCCCAGCTTTGCACGAAGGCAGGGTTGATTTGAAGTTCCCAAGTCGAATGGGGAGAAAAAGCTCGCCAATCGAAGGCGGGAGTGTTGTCAATGTCAAACTGGACATCGAATGACTTGTCGCGGATGTACACCAGCCCGAGGGAAGCCCCGCCGGTGTCCCACTGGTAACGCGGCTCAATCCCGAAACGATCCCTGTCGGAATCTTTTCTCGAATTGGGATTCGGCCGGACATAAAGGCGGTCAAGATTGTCCTTGGCATAGAAGGCCGCGAGGACGAAGCCGTTGCCGAAGTCATAGCTGTAGACGACGGAGTCTGTCGGGCCGTCGATGTCGAAGGGCATGACGTACGTGAATTCGCTGCCCCAGCCAGGGGTGTATCCCAGGGAGGCCAGGCCGCCGGCGTTGGAGCCCAGGCCATCGGCCAGACGGCCGATTTGCACCGTGCCCCAGGGCTGCCTCACCTCGGCGTACAGCCAACGGGTAAAGAGGCCAGTAGCCGCGGGCGCGCCGCCAACGCCGGCGGCAAACTCGCCCCACCTGGCATAGTTGACCGTGCGCATGGTCCAGAATATGGAGATGTCATCGTTGGGCTGAATCTCCAGGTTGATCTGCAGCTTGTTCTCGAAGAAGGAATCGGTATCCGAGTTGTTATTTGCGGCCCTGTTGAAATTGTCAAGATTCTGGTGGAATATCTTGACGTAGCCGCTGAAGTCGATCTTGCTCTGGGCCATGGCCGGCACGGAGGCGGCGGCCAGGGCCAAGGCGAGGCAAAAGAGGACGAGCTTTCTCATCGCGCTTCTCCTTGTCAGAAAATCCTGGTTTCAGGCGTACCCGGTGCCTCCGAAATTCACTGACAAGGCGCATAAACCCCTACCCTGATTGCTTATGATAAGAGTTTAAATTATATAATTATTATAAATTAACAATAAGTAAAAATAAATTAAATATAATAAAATACCCCGACCCTGGCTAGCCAGAATCGGGGTATAAATCAAACGACTATGGTTTAAATTAGAAAGTCACCCGCAAGACATTAGCCCATGCGAAGGTATCCTTTGGTTTTGGTCCATAAACAGCAATTGGGTCATTATTTGCATCTTGTTCATACCAAGACTGTCTATAGGCACTACCATTAAACATATATCCAAATTGAGTCTCAAAACTCAAATTATCAAGAATCTGGAAAGTAGCACCAAGGTCGATTTCAAAACCCAGTGTCTTGCTTCGATTTGGAATGCCACTATCGTAAACCCCATTGGGACCATTCCAGTCATCAGGACGGTGGTTGAAGGGAACGGAAACCAGCCTGAAATAGCCCAGACCGTAGTTAATCCTGATGTCATCATTGATTGCATGGTTGCCAAGGATGGCGATACCCCAATGGTTGGTATTACCGGCATCTAATCCTTCTGGATTCCCAAAACTGTCGGCCAGTCTATTTGACCAAGTTCCGGTACCCAAAGTAACCCCATTGTAGGCGACCAGGAAAGGAGCGAAATCTCCCATCCCAACCGCTGAATGGAAAGTAGGTCTGGGAACATCACCATTTACATCATCGTAAAGATCATTTTCAGATGTGCCATCGACATACCAACCCATTAATGTAATATCGCCAGCACCATAATTATAGTTACCATCCAAATATAGGCCTAAGCCATTATTTTTAAATTCGAATTCGTCATAAAGGCCGTTGGCATTCGGCTGCCACTCGCGCATGGTGTACTTGCCAAAAGCGACTACACCTTCGAAATGGATGGAGAAAGGACCCCAACTCTGCACGACGGCAGG
>JAISEK010000075.1 GCA_031264145.1 Deltaproteobacteria bacterium | reverse complement strand
CCACGGCCCTGGTTGGAGCCCAGTGGCCATGAACCAGGGAAGTCCCGCCTTTGACGATGGCCTGCGCCGCCAATACAACGTCCCTTCATCTTGCCCCATGTCTTCCGATGCATGTCTAGACAATGCCAGCCTTTTTTCATCTTTTGGACGACACGGCTAGGGGCTGGTTTCATGTCAAATCATTACCAAACATCATTGATAATTGGGTGATGTACGCATCGAGTTGACAAGGGTTTTTTTTCTGGTACGCTTCCAAAATCACACAGGAGGCGGCAAAATGGACCAACCACCTGATATCGATAAAATATACTGCCCAAATAAAAATTGTCCAGATTTTAGTATTTTAGGAAAAGATAATATTGCAGTTAGAGGAAAATATGGTAAAAATAAAGATAAAATACTCTTTTATTGCAGAACATGTGGACATAGATTTGGTCAAACACATGGTTCTGCATTATTTGGTGCACAAATTGATCCTGAAACAATACGTTCAATAATTCATCATGCTGCTGAAGGTGTATCAGTACGCTCTACTGCACGTCTTTTAAATATTGATAAGTCTACAGTTAATAGAATTATTCTACGTGTAGGTGGACATTGTTCAAAAATATTATCAAATCTCTTACGTTCTATCTATATGACAGAAGTTCAACTCGATGAATTCTGGTCTTTTGTAAAAAAAAAAGAAACTTCTAAGATTGAAAAAGAAAAAAGATACGAAGGAGCAACAGGGGTCTGGACTGGACTTGATGTAAATACTAGATTATTGATCTCTTCATGGGTTGGGGGGCACGAATTAGAAGATGCGAGAAAAATGGTAATTGATCTAATATCACGCATTGAAGGTGAGAAACCGCTCATTGTTAGTGATGAATTACCACATTATGCTACCATTTTAAAGGAAATATTTCATTCATTGACTCCATTTCCACCTATAGGTAAGCCTGGACGACCTAAAGCTCCTATTAAAGTTATCGACAAAGACATTATTTATGCAACAGTAAAGAAGACGAGGAAAAAAAATAAGATTATTAAAATCGAAAGAAAACTTATTTACTGTTCAAACGATCAATTAAATAAAAAATTAATATCATCAGATAGTTTTACAATTAATACTTCATTTATCGAACGTTCAAATGGTCTTTGGCGTCTTTGGGATGCATATTTAGCAAGAAAATGTTGTACTTTTGCTAAAAATATAGAGTTGTTCAAAGCTAAATTAGCTATATGTCATGCAAGCTATAATTTTATAAGACCTCATGGAACATTAAGTACTAGAAATAGTCACTCATTTAATCCTATCACACCTGCAATGGCCGCAAAGATAACAGATCATATATGGACCTATGATGAATTGATTAGAAAGTGCTTATTGGCATAAATATTGCGTAACCTTATGTCGACTCGATGCGTACATCACCAGATTTTCACAAAACTGGAATATTGATAATCTAATGAAACACCATAGTTCGATACCCCACAATCCATTGATTGCTGGAGCTTTTTTTCGTTCTGGGCAGATTGAATTATGGGGTCGCGGAATTGATAAAATATTGACGTCTTGCAAAGCATGGGGTAAACCAGACCCTACTTTTGCTTTTAATCAAGGGTGCGAGTTTTCAGTTACATTTTATGCTAATACGGTTAATAATATATCTGATAGTAATCAAATTGTTGAAATACAGCAATATTTTGATATTAATACAGCAAAATATAGTTTAAATAATACTCAAATTAAACTTATAAAGATTATTTTAGCCAATAAGAATATAACTGCAAAAAAATATCAGTTGAATTAGGAGTAAATGAGCGAAATATAAGAAAAAATATTAAAATATTAAAAAATATTGGAATTATTGAGCGTATTGGTTCTGATAAGACAGGATCTTGGATCGTGAAGCGACTTGATTGATACTAAAAATGTTTATTATAACAAAGAATTGCTACCACTAAAAGTGATAATGACTTGATATTTATTGTCTAAGATAGTTTTAAATAGTTACAAAATATACGTTTAAAAGTCATCTTGGTTATCTACATCGACAAAAATTGCGGTTCTAAGAGCCCAAAGATCAATAATGACGGCAAGACCACGCCTCATAGCCCTCGTGGGCGACAGCATGATCGGCTATTTCCAAGGCTGGGCCGGGCTGGCTCCGGAGTCCGAGGTCGTCAACCTTGGCCAGGGTGGCGACAACACCTTCTGCGTCCTCAGAAGGCTAGGGGAACTCCGAGACCTTGGCCCTGATCTGGTGTTCCTACAGGTGGGCATAAACGATCTCCTGCAGGGCCGGGATACGGAGGCCCTGACCGACGGCCACGTCGAGATATGGAGAACCGTGTCCATTCTGGCCCCGCTGGCCAAGCTGGTGGTCGGCTCCATCCTGCCGCTGAACTCATCGAGACTGGGGTCGCTTGTTCCGGGGAATGCGCTTGTCAGAAAGGCTAACTCCGCCCTGGCCACCGCCGCAGAGGCCTTCAGGATAGAGTTCTTGGACCATTACTGGCTCATGGCTGGCCCGGATGGCGAGCTGCGGCCAGATCTGACAGACGATGGGATCCACCTGCTGCCCCAGGCCTACTGGATTTGGCTCCAGGCCCTTAAGGGCTGCCCGGCCTTTGGGGCCTAGTCCCCTGGGTTCGACGGCCGGAAAGGCCGGATGCCCTGGCCCAATGGACCGAAAGGCCCAGCCTCCCTTTGGGGCGACCGGCACCCAGGTCCGCATGGCTTCGCGCCACTGTGGACGGAAAATTGGCTCGTCGGCCTCTGGGGGAGCAAGAAAAAACGGGCCGTGGCTTCCTATTGTCCGCGAAAGACAGTCCCCTGGGCCGCCAGGGGGCTTAGCCATCCAACTCCGCCCCGGCCATCCCCCTCCCATTGCCGCCAAAAAGCTCTCCTCAACCCTCCAGACCAAGATTTCACTGGAATGTTTTCCGGGACCCGGACTTTTGGGTTCCAGCTGGTCTTTGGCCCCTTGACCCGCGGGGAATTGGCCAGGGAAACTGTCAATTATCTTTGACAGTGTCTTTTTGGCCTTGGTTCTTGCCCCGAAAATTGACCGGTGCCAGGAAACGGAGTGACCTTGAACTGAAATGGATGAAAAAATGACGTTCCGCCTGAAAATAATTTTACCTAATGTGGTTCCTGGGTTAGCGGAAAGCCAGTATCAGGGCCAAGGGCTTTCCACAACCACTTGCGATTTTTCATATCAATTCAGGCAATTTTTATTGTCACAAAACAAGCCAAAAACTTAGTTAGATTTATTAAGTTGTATTTTAATATATAATAATGTATAAAAACTAACTATTAATTAACTAATTATTTCTATTCTAAATCTTTTTTACGGCCTCAAACAGGCCGAACTGTCCGAATACCTGAAAAAATCTCTTGACAAAGACTGGTTTTGTGCTATATTGCAAATTATTCTCAATAACATTAAGGGGACGCCCCATGTTATGAGAAAAGGCCCACCGTCCGTTGGCCATTGGCCGAGGAAGGGCACGAAAACGAGGCGACCGCCGATGCGATTGATTCTCAGGTAAGCAAGAGCCTGAACCGGCCCATGGTGGACAGGCCAGTGCACGATGAACCAGCCGGTGGGTCGGTCAGAGCCTCTCGATGAGGCGATCGCTTGAGTTTTTTGGGCAATAGTCGTCGTCTTATCTTCCAACCAGCGGAGGCGTCGAAATGCAGTACGCGATTGTCGGCCTCATAATCCTGGCCGCCCTGGGCATAGCCATCTACCGCATCGTCTATCGTCCGTCCTGCGGCTGCGGCTGCAGGGCCTGCGGTTCCAAGAAGCCCGGCGAGGAACGGCCCGACCCACTGGCCGAATAGCCCGTGCCTATGGCCGGCATCGTTCCCCCAGCCAGGATCAGCTAGCTTTCGGAGAGAAGTTATGGCAGATATCCCAACCACGTTGCGTTCCCTCAAGAAGGGCCAGAAGGCCGTCATAAGAAACATCACCGCCGATGGCGAGATGGGGCGGCGCATCAGGGACATGGGCCTGGTCCCCGGCATCCAGATCCAGTGCATGGGCCGGGCCCCCCTGAAGGATCCCGTGGCCCTGAGGCTTTTGGGTTTCACCTTGACCCTTCGCAACCGCGAGGCCGATTTTATAGACGTTCAGGCCGTGGGCGCCTGAGGGCGCCCTGGACTTTTCCCGGTGGGTCTAGTTTCGGGCATCCGTGGGCACCTTGGCCCATGAGTGGCCAGCGGACATCGGCGCGCATTCGCACAGCCAGATTTTGGTGCGGCTAAATAGCCGTATTTTCTGTTTCTTTTGGCCAGCCAGAAATTTAGGGACCAAATATGCAAAATGCTTCTAGCAGAATCGCCATCGCCGGCAACCCAAACTCCGGCAAGACAACTGCTTTCAACCGCTATACCGGGGCCCGCCAGCACGTAGGCAACTATCCGGGCATCACGGTGGAAAAGAAGGAGGGCACTGCCCATCTCGATGGTATTGAGGTGACTTTGGTCGATCTGCCCGGAACCTACTCCCTGACCGCCTATTCCCTGGAGGAGGTGGTGGCCAGGAGGGTGCTTTCCGAGGAACACCCCGGGGCGGTCATCGACGTCGTGAACTCCGGGGTCCTGGAACGCAACCTTTACCTGTCGGTCCAGCTGCTGGAGATGGGCATGCCCCTGGTTCTGGCCCTGAACATGATGGACGAGGCCAGGAGCCAGGGCATCAACATCAACGTCGAACGCCTCTCCGAGCTCACTGGCCTCAAGTGCGTGCCCATGGTGGCCAGAAAGGGGGAGGGCCTGGACGATGCCCTCCGGGCCGCGGTCGAGCTGGCCAAGGATACCGGGGGACGGGTGGCGCCCCTGGAGATCTCCTACGGCACCGACGTTGACCTGGCCCTGAAGGAGATGACCCCCATCATCGAGGAAGCCAAGCTGATGACGGATAATTACCCGGCACGTTGGCTGGCCATGAAATATCTTGAACGCGACGAGGAGATCATCCGCCGGGCTAAGAAGATTAACCCGGCCCTGAGCGACAAGCTCAAGGCCAGGGCCGACTCCCTGGCGGCGCATCTCAAGACGACCATCAAGAGCTACCCAGAGGCGGTCATAGCCGACTACCGCTACGGCTGGATCAACTCCATCCTGAAGAACGGCGTAGTCAAGGGGGCCGACGACGTGGCCCATGACGACCGGGTGGCCTTCTCCGACCGGGTGGACTCGGTCGTGACCCACAAGATCATTGGGCCCCTGATCCTTTTCACCATCCTTTACCTTAT
Source organism: Deltaproteobacteria bacterium (assembly GCA_031264145.1). Taxonomy (GTDB): domain Bacteria; phylum Desulfobacterota; class Desulfarculia; order Adiutricales; family Adiutricaceae; genus JAIRNQ01. The sequence continues at coordinate 6,775 of JAISEK010000075.1, read as the reverse complement.
GTACTACGTGACCATAGAGGTCGGGGCCATTCCCAACGAGTGGGTGGCCAACTTTTTCGACTGGCTTGGCGGGGTGGTAGGGGATTCCCTGGGCGACGGGCCGCTGAAGTCGCTGATTACCGATGGGGTCATCGCCGGGGTGGGCGGCGTCCTTGGCTTCGTCCCCCTCATCATGATCATGTTCCTCTTCATAGCCGTCCTTGAGGATTCCGGCTATATGGCCCGCGTGGCCTACATCATGGACCGCGTCTTTAGGTTCTTCGGCCTCCACGGAGCCTCGATCATGCCCTTCATCATCTCAGGCGGAATAGCCGGCGGCTGCGCCGTGCCCGGGGTGATGGCCACCAGGACCCTGCGTTCCCCCAAGGAAAGGCTGGCCACCATCCTGACGGTGCCCTTCATGACCTGCGGGGCCAAGATCCCGGTCTTTCTCCTCTTCGTCAGCATCTTCTTCGACGCCCACCGGCCCCTGGTCATGTTCGGCATCACGCTGTGCGGTTGGGCGGCCGCCCTCCTGGTGGCCAGGGCCCTGCGCTCAACCCTCATCAAGGGTGCCCCGACGCCATTCGTCATGGAACTCCCGCCCTATCGCTACCCGACCTTCTCCGGCGTGGTCATCCACACCTGGGAGCGCACCTGGCAGTACATCAAAAAGGCAGGAACGGTCATCCTGGCCATCTCGATCCTTATCTGGGCGGCCATGACCTTCCCCTCGCCCACGGCGGACGAGGAGAAGGTCTTCGATGACCAGAGGGCGGCAGTGGCGTCCTCCCACGAGGCCGGCGCCATCACCGATGAGGCGTACGATGAGCAGATCTCGGCCATCGACAACCAGGACATGCAGCAGCACCTGATCCACTCTGTGGCCGGCAGGCTCGGGACGTCGCTTGAGACCATTACCAGTCCCGCTGGCTTCAACTGGCAGACCAACATCGCCCTAATAGGCGGCGTCGCGGCCAAGGAGGTCGTCATATCGACCCTGGGCACCGCCTATTCCCTGGGGAACGTCGACGCCGATGAGGACACCACCCTGGCCGACAGCATCCGCAACGACCCCCACTGGACCATTGCCAACGCTGTCTCGCTGATGGTCTTCACCCTCCTGTACTCTCCCTGTTTTGTCACCCTCATGGTCATCAAGCAGGAGACGGCCCGCTGGAGGTGGCTCTTCTTCAGTCTCTTCTTCAACCTGGCCTTCGCCATGATCATGGCCATAATCGTCTTCCAGATCCTGGCCTAGGGACGGGGACGCTCCTCCATCCGCCCCTGGCGGTCCTTCCCGGGCCGCGGGGGCGGATGCTATTTTTGGCCGCCCCTTGGCCTTGTCCTGGGGGAAACGTCCAAACGTCCCAGGACGGGTTGTTTTGTCGCCGGCTTTGAAGTAGGATCTGGTCCTGGCGTCATGGCCCCAACTGGATGCCGCCATGGCCTGGCTAAACGACCTTAATGATTTGACAAGATATAGTTTTTTAGTCAATATTTGATTCCAGTTTTGGTTTTTGTCATCGATAGTCCATCTTGGGCTGCCCAAAACCAGGGAGGCCAGGCTGGGAGAATCCCTGATTGGTCCCCAGGGTAGACGAGCGATCGTTCATGCGCCGGCGGGCCCTGGTCCACGTTCTTTCCCGTTGCCACCCAACAGCCATACCCAATACCTAAGATATTTGCCATGTCATGCCACCAGTTATTCAGGCCTATCGCTGACAAATTCGGCAAATCTCTTAGTGCGTCAGTATAGGAGTCTTCCCATGTCCGACGAAAAGAAGCTGACAACCGCCGCCGGGGCTCCGGTGGTCGACAACACCAACTCGGTCTCCGCAGGTGGGCGGGGCCCGCTGACCCTGCAGAACCCCTGGCTAATAGAGAAACTGGCCCACTTCGACCGGGAGGTCATACCCGAGAGGCGCATGCACGCCAAGGGGTCGGGGGCCTTCGGGACCTTCACCGTGACCGGGGACATCACCAGGTACTCCAAGGCCAGGATTTTTTCCGAGGTTGGCAAGAGGACCGAGGCCTTCGTCCGCTTCTCCACGGTCGCCGGGGAGCGGGGGGCGGCCGACGCGGAGCGCGACATCAGGGGCTTCGCCATGAAGTTCTACACGGAGGACGGCAATTGGGACCTGGTGGGGAACAACACGCCGGTATTCTTCCTCCGGGATCCCCTGCGCTTTCCCGATCTCAACCACGCCGTCAAGCGCGATCCCAAGACCAACCTAAGAAACGCCCAGAGCAACTGGGACTTCTGGTCCATGCTGCCCGAGGCGCTGCACCAGGTGACCATCACCATGAGCGATAGGGGCATCCCCTACAGCTACCGCCACATGCACGGGTTCGGGAGCCACACCTTCAGTCTCATAAACGCCAAGAACGAGCGGGTCTGGGTCAAGTTCCACCTGGCCACCCAGCAGGGCATCAAGAACCTGTCCGACCAGGAGGCGGCCGCCATAATCGCCGGCGACCGCGAGAGCCACCAGCGCGACCTCTTCGAGGCCATAGAGGCCAAGGACTATCCCCGCTGGACCATGTCCATCCAGGTCATGACCGAGGCCCAGGCCAAGGCCCACTACGAGAACCCCTTTGACATCAGCAAGATCTGGCGCCACAAGGAGTTTCCCAAGATTGAGATGGGCGTGCTGGAGCTCAACCGTAACCCGGAGAACTATTTCGCCGACGTCGAGCAGGCGGCCTTCAACCCCGCCAACATCGTCCCGGGCATCGGGCTCTCCCCAGACAAGCTCCTACAGGGCCGGCTCTTTTCCTACGGCGACGCCCAGCGCTACCGTCTGGGCGTCAACCACTCCCTGATCCCCGTAAACGCCTCCAGGTCCGGCTTCCATGCCTACCACCGGGACGGCCAGATGCGGGTCGACGGCAACTATGGTGGCTCCACCTCCTACCAGCCAAACGCCTACGGCCAGTGGGCCGAGCAGCCAGGGTTCAGGGAGCCGCCCCTGGAACTCTCTGGGGCCATGGACTCATATGAGCCCAAGGATGACCAGACTGACGACTGCTTCAGGTACCCGGGCGAGCTCTATCGGTTGATGTCCCCGGCGCAGCGCGAAATCCTCATCGACAACACCGCCCGCAACATGGCCGGTGTCTGCGAGAGGGTCCGCGGCCGCCATGCGGCCCACTGCTTCCTGGCCGATCCCGAGTACGGGCTGGGCCTGGCCAAGGCACTGGGCCTAGACGAAAAGACGGTCAAGGATCTGGCTGGGCTTGGCCACGCCGAGCGCGTGAAGGCCACCAGCGTGGGCTGAAGACCACTTCTCTGGCTAGGGTAGGCCCCAAAAACAGAAGGGCGTCCTGGGTTTTTGCCGGGGACGCCCTTCTGTTTGGCCGATATTTCCGGCGTTATGGACTTTGATCTCGACAGGCATGACAGCTTGACTCTCTCCAGATCCGGCGTGCGTTTATGGATTTATCTATCCCTTCTTTTAATTGTAATTGTCATGTTATATAACAATTATATAATTTTATATATTTACTTAAACAATTATTTAATATATATGTCGCTTATAGTAAAATATAAAACACGTTTTATGTTATAAATTTTTATATTGAATGAACTGGTTCTCAGGGCCTCATATTCTGTGCCTATGGGCCTTTAAGGGCCATAAATGACGGAGACAGGCTAACCTATCGGCCATCCTGGTCTATTTCCGCCGTCTGGGGCATGTCCTATTTTCTTCTCGCCTGGATCTGGACTTTAAACCATTCTCAAGATACAATTGCGGTAACATTATGCCAAAAGGCTATTAACGGTTTTTCGTGGGTTCCCGGCCCTTGGCGGCCTTCAGTCCCTGCGCCCTCACTGGAGATAAATCAAGACATGACCTTTTCCAAGATTATTGTCCCTGCCGCCTGGCTGGCCCTTGTCTTCCTGGCTCCTTTTTTCGGCCAGCCGCTGGCCCGGGCCGATTCCATCGTCGTCCAGGTCATGAGCGTCAACAACCAGGCCGCGGCTGCGGCCGAGGTGGAAAGGCTTCTGGCCCAGGGCGTGCCCTCGTTCCAGAGAGCCGAGGACGTGGCAGAGGCCGGCCTAAGGTACAGGGTTTACCTTGGTCCCTTCGACTCGGCAGGTGAGGCCAACGGGGCGGCCGAGGCCCTCAAGGGGTCCGGGCTCATCGGCGACTACATCGTCCGGCCCGACAACCCCGCCGCCGTTGCCGTTGTTCTTCCCCAGCCCGTCCAGGCTGCCCCGGCTGTGCCCGTTGCCAGCCAGCCAGCCGGCGGGGACTACTGGCCCCCGCCTCCCGGCCAGGCCCCCGCCGTGACGCAGCCTGGCGGGCAGGACTACTGGCCCCCGCCTCCCGGCCAGACCACCGCCCAAGATGTGGCCCAGGTGCCGCCTGGAGTCCCGGTCATGCCTCCAGCCGCCCAGCCGGCGACCCCGGGCGAACCGGCCCTGGCCCCCTCGGCCATGGGTGCGAGCCAGGCACCTCCTGGAGTCCCGGTCATGCCACCAGCCTCCCAGCCGGCGGCACCGGGCGAACCGGCCCTGGCCCCCTCGGCCATGGGTGCGAGCCAGGCACCTCCTGGAGTCCCGGTCATGCCGCCAGCCGTCCAGCCGGCTGCCCAGGGCGAACCGGCCCTGGCCCCCTCGGCCCAGGCTGGGATCTCCGCCAGCAACGCTGCCGAGGCCGAGAGACGGAGCACTATCCCGGCCAAGCCAGCCGGGTCCATGAAGATCCAGGGTTTCGAGGTCCTGTCGGATCTTTCCTCCAGCATGCGGCGACTGTCCCCGTGCCAGGGCGGCCTGGTCAAGCAGGAGGCCGTCAATACCCTCCTCCGCAAGATGAACCATCGCATCCCCAGCCATCCCTACATGGCCGCCCTGAGGGTCTTTGGCTACAAGCAGGCCTGGACCCGCCGCGACTACACGACCCTCTATTTCGGGCCGGGCACCTATGACCGGGGGGCCATGGAGGAGGCCGTCGGCCGGCTGTTCGCCGCCGATTCAATCTCCCCCTTCGGATTTGCCCTTACCTCCAGCGAGAGCGAGCTGGAGGTCATGAAAAGCCCCAGAGCCGTCCTAATGTTCGCCGACTTCGAGGAGACGACAGACTCGGGGGCCCCGGTCGACAAGGCCAAGGCCATCCGCCGCAAATATGGCGATGACACCAGGATCTACACCTTCTATGTGACCAGGCAGACGGCGGCAGAGCGCCTGGCCAGGGACATCGCCAAGGCCGGTGGCGGCAAGGACTTCGGCGTCTGCGACATGTTGGGCTCTGAGGAGGCCTTCGAGGCCATGATGACCGAGATCTTCGGCCCGGCCGACATCCCTCCCTGCAAGGACTCCGACAATGACGGCGTCTGCGACGAGAGCGACCGCTGCCCGCTGACCCCGGCCGGGGCACCGGTCGACGAGCGGGGCTGCTGGATAGCTGCCTACTCCCAGTTCTTCGACTTCGACAAGGCCGAGGTCAAGTCCGCCTTCCATCCCAGGATCCAGTTCGCCGCCGAGCTGATTTCAAAAAACCCGCAGATAGGCAGGGTAACCATCGCCGGCCATACCGACGGCAAGGGGACCGACGCCTACAACATGGATCTGGGCCGCCGGCGGGCCGAGGCAGTCAGGGACCTCCTGGTCAAGTTCGGGGCCCCGGCCGACAGGCTGGCGGTGGAGTCCTTCGGGAAATCGAGGCCCATCGACACCAACGACACGGAGGAGGGCCGGGCAAAGAACCGGCGGGTGGAGTTCCACGTGGGCGACGTCCCCAGCTGAGCTAGGCCTCCCCTGGCCCGGCCCATGGCCGGCCAGGGGAGGCAGCGACATGCTCCAATTCATGGTAGACTGGGGAAGGAAAGGGGGACCATCGGTATGATAGGGCCAGTCAACAGGGGCAACATAGCCTCCATTTGGGCCGCCGCCAGCTTCAGGACGGCCCTCCACAGCGAGCGGACAAACGTCACCCAGTATCTGACCCGCAGCGAGGCCCAGGCCATGGCCCACAACAGCGTGGGACCCATGCAGAGGACCACCTACCTCACCCCCCAGATAGCCCCGGTCTCGATAGGCCGCCACCTAAACGGCCACATCCCTGATCTGACCAAGCAGAACTACAGCGCCCTGGCCGATGCCCAGAGCAACTACCACGCCTCGGATTACCTCCCGAAGAACTACAATGCCCTGGGCCAGGTGGCCCAGATTGCCGATCAGGCCTCCGCCGGGGTGGTCATCAACCGGGTCATCTGACTTGGGCCCTGGGCCCGCTGGCCCAAGGGGTGGTCAAAACCCGGTCAACGCCGCAATCCCCCAAACGTCTCCTTCATGGCCAATGGTCCAGCCTTGGGCCGAGGGCAAAACTTCAACGAGCCATGAACTGGCCAGGGCCGCGCCAGGGGCACTGAGGCACCCCAACGCATCGGGGGCTTTTTCTCTGGGCGTCAATTCCAGGCAAGACCTTCACTTGACGGCGATGAGGGTAAGCCAGCCATAGCGCGAGAACCGATGCCTGTTTTCTGGGACCAGCCTGCGGCTGGTTTTTTGCCTGGCAGGGATAGACCTGGTCCTTCCCAGTCCGTCGGCGACCTCTCGCCATAGCCCTGGACTGGGGACTTTGGCCAGGCCAGGGAGAGTGCTTTCCCTCTCCTGGCCGGGCGGAGGCGTTTTTCCTGGAGAAAGGCAAAAGAATTGGCATTTGGCAGGGGGGTGTACCATAATTTATTTAGTGAATTTGGTTGCCCTACTATTTTCTTTGAAATATCTGATAACCGCCTCTTCAACATCTGTTTTCCATCGTCCACTCTTAGCTTTTGACACCAATGA
>JAISEK010000198.1 GCA_031264145.1 Deltaproteobacteria bacterium | reverse complement strand
TTACGTGACCGGGCTCTTCAAGAGCACCTTTTTTCTCAGGGAGCGCTTCATATATCTTTGCCTCTCGCAGATGGCCACCGTGGTCTTCGTGCTCATAGGCCCCTGGCGGCGGGACTGGTTCCGGGCCCTCAGGGACATGTACCTCAGGCTCGAGGGCCAGGAGCTCCTGTGCGCTCTGGCCGCCTTCGTGTTCCTGTTCGGGTTCTTCATCTACAGCATCTGCATCTGGGGCCTGGGCGCCTTGGGCCCCTCCCTGGTCTACATGTAGGGCCACGCCATGCCCAGGGCACCGTGGCCTCGGCCGGCCGGGACAGGGACGGGCCGCCTCAGCGAGCCTGGCTGGGTGACCGGGCCCCTCCTGGCCGTCCTACTGGCCATCCTCCTGGCCGTCCCCCTGGCCCCCGCCCTCTGGGCCGATACCCTCAGGCTGGCCTACCCGGCCCAGCCCAGGAGCCTCGATCCCCACCAGTTCCCGCCCGATCCCGCCTCCTGGCCCATCATCATGACTTCCTACCGCCGGCTCTTCGATCTCAGGGACGGGACCACGGAGCTCGATTCCGAGAACTCGGCGGCCATGACCTACCGCGTCTCCGACGACGGCCTGACCTACACCATAGTCCTGCGGGAGGGCCGGACCTTCACCGACGGCACCCCGGTCGACACCCAGGCGGCCCTGTTCTCCTTTGACCGGCTCATGTCCGGGCAGACCGGGCAGCGGTATTTCCCGTTCCTGAGGTCGCTGGAGGTGGTGGGGCCGTATACCTTCAGGTTCCACCTGGACCGCCCCTGGCCGCCCTTCCTGGCCTCGCTGACCACACCCATGGCCTCGCTCGTGAGCCCGGGCCTGGCGCGGCGGGGGCCGGCCTTTCTGGAGCGCGCCACCCTGGGCTCTGGCCGCTTCGAGGTCGATGGGTACTCCCCCGGCTCCATTTCCCTGAGGCTGCGGCTTGACCTGCCCTCCGTCCCCAGGCTGGACAGGGTCGAGTTCGTCTACCTGGAGGACCCGCGGGCCAGGCTGGATCTGCTGGCGGCCGGGGGGGCGCACCTGGCCTGGGACGCAGTCCCGGGGCCAGGCCAGGCCGGGGCGGTGGCCCTAGGCGCGCCCTCCTTCGAGACCAGGTTCCTGGCCTTCAACATGACCAGGTCCTACCTCAAGCTGGCCGGGGTCAGGGAAGCCCTGGCCGGCCTGGCCAGGGCGGCCCTGGAGAGCCCCGACCCGTCCGTCCGTCCGTCCGCGGTCTTCCCCAACGGCCTGGCCCCGGGGGCGCCCCTGGCCGAGGACTTCAGCCCGGAGCGGGCGGAGGGGCGCGCCGCCGAGCTCCTGGGACGGATTGGGCCCTCGCGCATCCCCCTGGATCTGGTCTACAGGGCCGATGACGCCAGGGGCCGGGAGGACGCCGAGAAACTGGCCGCCAAGCTCTCGGCCTACAACCTGCCGGTCAGGCTGGTGCCCCTCCAGGGTTCCCACGGCCAGGGCCTCTTGGAGAAGGCCGACTGGGATCTCCTGATCGACTTCCGCAGGCCGGAGTTGCCCAGCCCGGAGATGTGGCTGGGCCTGTTTCTGGACTCCCGCTCCTCGGTGCGCGGCAATCCCGCCCGCTTCTCCAGCGCCGAGGCCGACGGCCTGATAGGCGAGCTCAACACCACCGTGAGACGGGACCGCGAGGTGGCCCTGACGCGCCTGGCCACGCTGGCGGCCCAGGACAAGCCCTACGTCATGCTTTACCAGAGGATGGTGCCGCTGGCCGTCGATCCTAGGCTCCAGGGCCTCAGGCCCCACCCCATGTGGCCCGAGGTCTGGCCCATCGACGAGACCAACCTCGATCCGTTCAAGCCAGCCCCGAGGGTCCCGGAGCCGGCGGCCCCCGCCGGCCCGCTTATAAAGGACTTCGACGACCCGGTGGCCGAGCCCTACGAGTAGGACCGGCCCAGCGGCGCGGGGCATTCGCGCCATTTCCCATACGCGGGCCCTTGTGGCCTGGGCGGCCGGCAGGCCCAAAACCACACATCCCTCGATTCCTTACCGAGGCACAGGGAGAGCTTCATGAACGAAGTCATCACCGCCATCATGGAGAGACGCAGCATCAGGTCCTTCACCACCGAGATGGTCAAGGACGGGGAACTGGAGGCCATCCTCCAGGCGGCCAGCTACGCCCCCACCTTCCGCAACACCCAGGCCTGGTTTGTCCTGGCCCTGGTCGGCCTGGACAGGATCAGGGCCCTCGACGCCCGGCTCAAGGAGGCCTCTCTGGTCCCCGGCTTTGACCGCTACCGGGACTTCGTCTCCAACCCCTCCTATACCGTCAACTACAAGAACGCCCCCCTGTTCGTCATCGTGGGCGTCAATCCAGAGATCTCCAACTGCCCCCTCCAGGACGGCAGCCTGGTCATAGGCAACATCCTCCTGGCCGCCCATTCCCTCGATCTGGGGGCCTGCTGGATCAACCAGCTGGGGGCCGTGGCCAACGAGCCGGGCTTCAGGGCCTACCTGACGAGCCTTGGCTTTCCGGCCACCCACTCCCTGGTCGGCTCGGTGGCCATAGGCCACGTCAAGGGCGAGCCGCCCAAGGCCACGGAGAGAAGGCACGGCCAGATTACCATCCTCCGATGATTCCCGGCCCCCGGCGGCCTTTTGGCCATGGCCTCCTGGGCGGGGCCCAGGCCACAAGGCCGCGACCGGGTAGTCGGGGGCACCCCGTCCCCCGTGACAGCGGGGGCAACCCGTGGCCGCGGCGCGCCCAGGGGCAGGCCCCTGGTTTCCCCTTGCATTGCCTTATGCCCCCCAGGCATGACGGCGGACATGGGAACGGCGGATATGCATCGTCTTTTTGCCCGGTTTAGCCGGCAGGGCGGATATCGCGGGCAATTTCCGGCAACCGCGGGGAATGATCCCCGGGTCCTGCCCGCTGGCCGTCTCGGTGGGCGAGTCCATGGCCTCGGCCTGGGCCCCCTGGCTTTCTGGCCGCATGGCCGCCCGCCCTGCCTTGATTTCAAAACTAGGTGCCTATGTGGATGAATATGATTCCAAGGCCAGATATATATCACTGATAGTTCATATATATCTGTTAGCCGTGAGCCTGGCGTTAAGAAAGGTGATTTATTTTTGCCCTGCCAGTACCTTGTATCTTCGATAATCCTAAAAACAGGTTTGAATTAGTATGATATTATTGTTGACTAACCAGTTGTTGTTGGTTAAGATGGGCCTGGGTGGGACAAAACCAGGATTTGGCCGGTAGCGCCTGGGCCAATCCCTTGGCTCGCGCCCAGGAAGGCGCGGCGAGGGCCGGCCCGGCCGCCCGCCGGCAAGTGCGCCGGGCCTAAGGGGCCCCGTCCCGGGGGCCAAGGGATGCGCGGCCGGCCGACGGTGGGACAGACAGGGCGACGCGGCCGACAACCATGGAGGGCCTATGCTTGACTTGAAGCTTGTGCGCGACCATCCAGAAATGGTCCTAAGGATGCTGGAGGGCCGGGGGCAGGACACGGGGGCCCTGGCCAGGTTCAACGAGCTGGATCTGCGGAGAAGGACCCTCCTCAGGGAGGTGGAGGAACTCAAGGCCAAGCGCAACGCCGCCAGCGATCAGGTGGCCAGGCTCAAGAAGGAGGGGCGGGTCCCGGAGGAGCTCATCGCCGAGAACAGGGAGCTGTCCCAGGCCATAAAGCGGCTGGACCCGGAGGTGGCCAAGGTCGAGGACGACGAGCGGCAGCTTCTCTCTGGCATTCCCAATCTGTTCGACGACTCGGTGCCAGTGGGCGACGAGGGCCAGAACAGGGAGGTGCGGCGCTGGGGCGTCCCGCCGGAGTTTCCCTTCGAGCCCAAAAACCACTGGGAGCTGGGCGAGGCCCTGGGCCTCATGGACTTCGCCAGGGCCTCGAAGATCAGCGGCAGCCGCTTCGTGGTCCTCTATGGCGCCCTTTCCAGGCTGAACCGCGCCCTCATCGACTTCATGCTGGATCTGCACACCCTGGGGCACGGCTACAGGGAGGTCTGGCCGCCGGCCCTCATAAATTCCCAGTCGCTCTACGGCACGGGCCAGCTGCCCAAATTCGCCGAGGACGGGTTCAAGATCGAGAACAGCGACCTCTGGCTGGCCCCCACGGCCGAGGTGCCCCTGACGAACCTCTTCCGCAACGAGATCCTGGAGCCCGGCGAGGTCCCCGTCTCCGTCACCGCCTACACGCCCTGCTTCAGGGCAGAGGCCGGGGCGGCCGGGCGGGACACCAGGGGCATGATCCGCATGCACCAGTTCGACAAGGTGGAGCTGGTCAAGGTGACCCGGCCGGAGGACTCCATGGAGGCCCTGGAGGCCCTCACCCGGGACGCCGAGGAGGTCTTGAGGGGGCTGGGCCTGGCCTACCGGGTGGTCCTGCTCTCGTCCGGCGACATGGGCTTCTCCTCGGCCAAGACCTACGATCTGGAGGTCTGGCTGCCCGGGGCCGGGGCCTACAGGGAGATTTCCTCCTGCTCCTGTTTCACCGACTTCCAGGCCAGGAGGGCCGGCATACGCTTCAGGAGGGAGAAGGGCGCCAAGCCCGAGTTCGCCCACACCCTGAACGGTTCCGGGCTGGCCGTGGGGCGGACCATGGTGGCCATCCTCGAGAACTACCAGAACGCCGACGGGTCCATAACCGTGCCAGAGGCCCTGAGGCCGCGCCTGGGCGGCCTGACGGCCATCGGGGTGCCCTCGTGAGGGGCGGCCTGCCGGCCAAGCCCCTGGCCACGGCCTGTCTGGTCCTGACCCTGGCCGTCCTGGTCTTCGGCCTGGCCAAGGGCTGGGGGCTCGGCCTGGACCGCCCGCGGCGGGGACCGGCCCCGCTGGCCAGGCTGGTGGTCAGCCTCGATCCGCCCCCGCCGTCCCCCAGGATGCTGGACAAGGACGAGCTGGCCCCGCTGATCGGCCACAGGGACCTGGGGCCGAGGGATCTCGACTATTTCATGGTGGAGAGCCCGATGGGGGAGCCACTGTTCGTCAAGACCACCCTGGACCCCGAGCTCCAGTCGCAGGCCCAGAAGTGGGTCAAGGGCTCCGGGGCCCTGAGGGCCGCCCTGGTCGTCCTGGAGCCCGCCTCGGGCCGGATCCTGGCCCTGGCCGGCTCGGGCGACGAGGAGGGCAACGCCGCCCTGGAGGGCTCGTTCCCGGCGGCCAGCGTCTTCAAGATAGTCACGGCCGCGGCCGCCGTGGAAAAGGCCGACTACAACGCCATGACCACGGTCGCCTATGACGGGGCCAAGCACACCCTCTACAAGGGGAACGTCTCCAAGGCGCCGGACAAGGGCGTCCACCAGGCCACGCTGAGGGAAGGCTTCGCCGACAGCATCAACTCGGTCTTCGGCAAGCTCGGGGCCTTCAGCCTGGCCCCGGGCGAGCTCGAGGAGGTGGCCGCGAACTTCGGCTTCAACGAGAACCTGGCCTTCGAGATGCCCCTGGAAGTCTCGACCTTCGAGCTGGGCGACGATCCCGGCGACACGTTCCATCTGGCCGAGCTGGCCTCCGGCTTCAACCGGGACACCAGGCTGAGCCCGGTCCATGGGGCCCTGCTGGCCTCGGTGGCCCTTAACGGGGGCGACCTTTTCGAGCCCAACATCGTCAGCGAGGTCACCAATCTGGAGAACGAGATAGTCTACCAGGGCCGTCCCCGCCTCCTGGGCCGGGCCGTGAGCCCCCAGACGGCCGAGGAGCTCTCCGTCATGATGCAGGCCGCCGTCAGCGACGGCACGGGCCGAAAGCACTTTTCCGACGCCGGCGTCCACCCTGTCCTCTCGCGGCTGACCCTGGGAGGCAAGAGCGGGACCATAAACGACGACGACGGGGCCAGGGTCGACTGGTTCGTGGCCTTCGCCAGCCCCGACCGCGAGGAGGATGACGCCGGGCAGCTGGCCCTGGCCGCCGTCGTGGTCCACGACGGCCAGACCAAAACGGCCAGCCAGGA